>JALOQB010000204.1 GCA_025453595.1 Polyangiaceae bacterium | reverse complement strand
GTCACGCAGCGCATGCTGGACCTGCAGGACGGCCGGGTGCTGCACCTGATCGCCATGGTGCTGCGGGCCTTCCGGGCGGCGCACAAGGCGGACGCGGCGGTGCCGGAGCCGGAGCTGCACACCATCGGCTGGCTCTTCGACGCGCGCTCGACCCGGCGCCCGGGCTGAGGTCAGGGTTTCTCGGGGGTGCCCTTGAGCTTGTCGCAGGCGTAGGGCTTCAGCTCGCGGATCTGGGCGCTGGCCGCCTTGTATTTCTGGATCATCCCGGCGGCGGCCTCTTTTTCGGTCTTGATCAGGTTCTTCTTCTCGTCGGGGTCGGCCTCGAGGTCGTAGAGCTGGTAGTAGGCGTCATCGCCGTAGGCGATCAGCTTGTACTTGCCCGAGATCAGGCCCCGGCGGCGGTCGTTGTCGCTGGTCCGGGGGAGGTCAACGATCACGTCGTGGGCGAGGGGTTGGACCTGGCCCAGCAGCTCGGGCACGAGGCTGGTGCCGCGCAGGGCGGGGTCAGCTTTCACACCGAGCAATTCAAGGACGGTGGGGGCGAGGTCGAGGTGGCTGCGGGGGGCGTCGATGCGGCGAGGGGAGGCGCCGGGGAGGTAGAAGAACCAGGGGACGTGGACCAGGTTCTCGAAGAGCTCGAAGCCGTGGCGAAAGACGCCGTGCTCGCCGAAGGATTCGCCGTGGTCCGCGGAGACGATGATGGCGGTGCGGGGGCCCCAGGGCTGGCGGTCGATGAAGTCGAGGAGCCTGGCGAGCTGGCGGTCGGTGAATTCGATCTCCCCGTCGTAGAGGTCGCGCCCCTTGCGTCCCCAGTCGGTGCCGTCCTTGTGGGGCATGTACTGGTCGTGGGGGTCGAGGAAGTGAAACCAGGCGAAGAAGCGGCCGGAGGTGTTGGCCGGGTCGGAGAGGAGCTCCTCGGCCATGGCCTCCATCTTGGGCCCGGTGATGTTCTCGTCGGTCTGGGCGTTCCACTTGAGGCCCGGGACGATCTTCCAGACGTCGAAGCCCTGGCTCAGGCCAGTGCCGTGCTTGAAGTAGCCGTGCCCCTGGACCGAGAGGGTGCGGACGCCGGCGGCCTGGAGGCGCTCGGGGAACATGAGCACGTCCTTGGGGTAGGTGCCGAAGAAGTAGCCGTCGCGCTTGATGGAGGAGGGGTAGTCCCCGGCGAGGAAGCCACCGACGCTCATCGAGGTGTAGGAGGAGAGGGCGTAGGCGCGGGTGTAGGAGACGGAGCGTTTTTCCAGCTCGGTGAGCCTCGGCGCGATGGGGCGCGGGTACCCGGCCCAGGGCATGTCGTGGCGCATGCTGTCGATGGTGAGCAGCAGCACGTTGAGGTTGTCAGGGAGCTTGCCCGGTGCAGCGGGGGCGGGCGAGGCAGAGGCGGAGGCGGAGGCCAGGGGCGAGGAGGCCGGTGCAGGGCTGGCGGCGGGGCCTGCGGAGGCGGTCACCTCGGGGGGTGCGCCGGGGGTCGGGGGTGGTTTCCGGTCGCAGGCGGGGGCCAGCAGCAGGAGCAGCGCCAGGGGCAAGGGGGTGAGGCCACGCATGGGATCTCCTTAGCGAAGCGCGCTCGCAAGATCACGCAAGTTGCCTATGATGACGGGTCGATGAGCTCCACCCCCCTGCCCCCTCCCCGAAAGGCCCAGCCATCGGTCGCGCCGCGGCCCGTGGACGACGAGAACATCAACGAGCTGGCCGAGCTGGCGATGGTGCTACGGGAGGAGCAGATCCAGGCGCGGATCGTCCACTACAAGGCCGAGATGGAGACCAGCCCGGAGCTGGACGCGATCACGGCCCAGGTGGTCGAGCAGCTGAAGTCGCTGCAGCGCGAGCTGGCCACGCAGAAGCCGACGGAGAACAAGGCCAACGTCGAGCGGGAGCAGGTGCAGACGCTGCAGCGGCTGCTGGGGCGGATCTTCCGGCCGGACGCGGTCTCGGTGCTGGTGGAGCAGCGGCTGAAGAACGTGGCGAAGCGGCTGACCAAGCTGTTCTTCGAGAGCGAGCTGCACGAGCGGGCCTCGGCGAACCAGGCGAAGCTGCGGACCATCTACCACGCGGAGCAGGCGCTTTTTTACGTGCTCCAGCGCTACCGCAACCGGCTCCGGGCCGAGCTGGACGCCTTCGAGTACTCGGACCCGGAGATCCAGGAGCTGACGATCGATCTGCTGGACAAGACGGAGAACGAGTTCCGGGTGTCGTTCCTGTCGCGGCGGAGCCCCGAGCTGAAGCGGCTGCTGGCGATCCTGAACGAGGTGCTGCTCGATTTCTTCCGCAAGGGGCTGCCGCCGGAGCTCCCCCGGATCGCCGAGGAGGTGATCCGGGAGTGCGGCTCGGCGCGGGTCGAGGCGGCGATGGGCTACAAGGTGCTGCACGAGTCCTTCGAGTCGTTCCGGCAGGCCTTCGAGCGGCGCTTTCTGGCCCGGGTGGTGGGCCACGTGCAGCACACGCTGGTGAAGCAGCTCCAGCAGAGCGAGGACGCGTTCCGGGACGAGACCATCTCGTTTGTCCAGATGCCCCAGGTGTACTCGGAGATCTGCGCGCTGGTCTGCGATGGGGTGTACGATTTCCTCTGCAACGAGGGGTTTCTGGACCTGCCCATCGACTGGCGATCGGAGCTGCAGCGGGGGGGCTAGCGCGCTAGAACCGCCCCATGGACATCGAGCTCAAGGTGGAAGGGATGCACTGCCAGGCCTGCGTGCGGCGGGTGCAGAAGGCGCTGGAGAAGGCCGCAGGGGTCGAGGTGGTCGAGGTGATGGTGGGGCAGGTGCGGGCCCGCGGCGACCGGGCGCAGGTCGAGGAGGCGGTGACGAAGGCCGGCTTCTCCGTGGCCGGGTGAGGCAGGCTAGAGCAGCGAGGCCCGGGCGGCCTTGGTGCGCTCGTCGCGCTCCTTGAGGGTCTCGAGGATGATGACCGCGCTCTCCTCGATGGCGCGGCCGGTGACGTCCACCACGGGCCAGTTGTGGCGCGCGAAGAGCTGGCGGGCGAAGTCGAGCTCCTGGCGTACGTGCTCGCGCAGGGCGTAGTTGGTCTCGTTGGGCATGCCGAGCTGCCGGAGCCGGGCCTGGCGGATCTCGCAGAGCTGATCGAGGGCGATGGTGAGGCCCACGATCCGGTCCTGGGGGGCCTCGAGGAGCTCGGGGGGCAGCTGCATGCCGAGCACCAGGGGGAGGTTGGCGATCTTCAAGCCGCGCTGGGCGAGGAGCGTGGACAGAGGCGTCTTGGAGGTGCGAGAGACGCCGACGAGCACCAGGTCGGCCTTGCGGAAGTTGCGTGGCTCCTTGCCGTCGTCGCTCTTGACGGCGAACTCGACGGCCTCGATCCGGCGGAAATATTCCTCGGAGAGGGGGAGCATGCCGCTGGGGGTGTTGATGGGCTCCCGGTCGAGGTACTGGGCGAGCTTGCCGATGAGGGAGCCGATGACATCCATCGCGTCGATCTTGAGCTCGTAGCTGATCGCGTGGATGAACTCGCGCAGCTCGGGGTCGACCACGGTGAAGACGACGAGGGCCCCCTCCTGGGCGGCGCGCTCGAGGATGGGGCGCACCGTGTCGGCGGTGCGGATGCGGGTGTGAAGGCGGATGGCGACCCCGGGCTGCGGGAACTGAAGGAGCGCCGCGCGGACGACCTTCTCGGCCGTCTCGCCGGTGGAGTCGCTGATCACATCGAGGTATCGCGTAGCCATCGGAGCCCGGGTTTACCAGCCTTCGAGGCCCGAGGCTCGTGCCGATCCGATGACGCAGCAGGCCAACGCGGCGTATCTTTCAGGAGCTGCCGCCGAAGAAGTTTTTGACCTTGGAGAAGAACGAGGGCTCGCTCTGGGCGGTGGCGGCGGAGGCGCCCTTGGAGGGGGGGCCGTGGGCCGGCTGCTCGGGGGGCGCCCCCAGCTCGGCGGCGAGGCCATCGAGGAGCTCGCGGGCCCTCGGCGTGAGGCTGGCGGGCACCTCGACGCGGATCTCGACGAGCTGATCGCCGCGCCCTCCGCCCTGCCGCGGCATGCCCTTGTTCTTGATGCGCAGCAGGCTCCCCGGCTGGGTGCCCGGGGGGACACGGAGCTTGCCCTTGCCGTCGAGGGTCGGCACCAGCACGTCGGCGCCGATGCAGGCCTGGGGGAAGGTCACGGTGACCGCGGTGAGCAGGTCGTCCTGCTCGCGGCGGAAGAACGGGTGGGGCTGGATGGTGATGATCAGCTCGAGGTCGCCGGGGCCTCGATCGGCCCTGGGCACGTTGCCGCCCCGGGCAACGAGGCGGGCGGCGCCGTCCTCGACGCCGGGAGGGATGGTCACCACGATGGTGCGCGTCCTGGTGACCAGCCCCTCGCCCTTGCAGGTGAGACAGGGGTCGACCACGATGTGACCGCGGCCTCCGCACTTGGTGCAGTCGCGCTCCATGACGATGGGGAGCAGGGGCTGCTGCATCCGCACACGACCGCGGCCGTTGCACTGGGGGCAGGTCTTGGTGCCAGCGCCGGATCGGGAGCCGCTGCCGGCGCAATCGCCGCAGACCTCGATGCGGTCGTAGGCCAGCTCTTTCTCTGCGCCGAAGGCCGCCTCTTCGAGGGTGATCTGGAGCTCCTTGCGCAGGTCGCCCCGGTCGTTGCCGCGGATGCCGATGCGCCCGAGCAGATCACCAAGGATGCCATCCATGGGGATGTTGGAGGCAAAGTCGGAGATATCGAAGGGGACCCCGCCGGGGAACCCCCCCGGGAACCCCTGGAACGGGTTGCCCGGCGCCGCGCCGGCGGCCCCCACGCCGGCGGCCCCGAAGCGATCGAACATGGCGCGTTTTTGCGGGTCCGATAGCAGCTGGTAGGCGCCGTTGATCTCCTTGAAACGATCCTGGGCGCCGGGGTCGTCGGGGTTCCGGTCGGGGTGGTGTTTGGCCGCCATCTTGCGGAAGGCCGCCTTGATCTCATCGGGGGAGGCATCCCGCCCGACGCCCAGTACCTCGTAAGGATCGCGCACCCCCCCGCCTTAGCACAGAACGCCCACCGGTGGCGGGGCCGCGGTAGTAAGCTCCTCCCTTGCCATGGCCGATAACTCCCAGAGCGATCGACGCGACGCCTCGCGGGCCCCCATCGAGCTGAAGGTCGAGTACCGGCGCCTCAACGGGTTCTTCGCCGACTACACCCGCAACATCTCCAAGGGGGGCACCTTCATCAAGACCCAGCGCCCCCTCGACCTCGGCACCGAGTTCATCTTTGCCCTCGTCGTCCCCACCCTCGCACAGCCCCTCCGGCTCCGCGGCACCGTCCAGTGGATCGTCTCCCAGGAGCAGGCCACGGAAGACTCCCCCGCCGGCATGGGCATCCGCTTCCTCTACGCCAGCGACCAGGAGCGCCACGGCGTCGAGTCCCTGGTCGAGCAGCTCATGATCGCCGAGCTCGGCGAGTCCCTCTCCGGCCGCCTCCTCGGGCGCCCGCCCCGCGGCTGAACTTTCGCCCCGGCCCCGCTTCGGCTAACAAAGCGTCCATGTCCCAGAAGATCCGTATCCTGGTGGCCAAGCCGGGCCTCGACGGCCACGACCGCGGCGCCAAGGTCGTCGCCCGCGCCCTCCGTGATGCCGGCTTCGAGGTCATCTACACCGGCCTCCACCAGACCCCCGAGATGATCGCCAGCGCCGCCGTCCAGGAAGACGTCGACGCCGTCGGCCTCTCCATCATGTCCGGCGCCCACAACACCCTCTTCCCCGCCGTCATCCAGGCCCTCCGCGCCCGCGGCGCCGACGACGTCCTCGTCTTCGGCGGCGGCATCATCCCCGAAGAAGACTTCCCCCGGCTCCGCGAGGCTGGCGTGGCGGGTCTCTTCACACCCGGAACGACCCTGGGCGCCATCGTCGAGTGGGTCCACCAGAACGTGAAGCCGCCCCACGAACGCTCGGCCTGAAAATCGTCCATCTGGCGGAACTTCCGCGCGCCCGCGTAGTCTGGGCCTCACCATGCGCGTCGGACGTCACGAAGCCGAGCAAGATTTTTACCAGCTCCTCGGGGTTCCTCCCGGCGCGACCCCGGGAGAGATCCGGCAGGCCCACAAGAAGCTGGTGCGGCTGCACCACCCGGACCGGAGCGCGCTCGATCAGGAGCGACAGCGGGACGCAGAAGAGCAGATGAAGCGCATCAACCGGGCGGCCTCCGTGCTGCTCGATGCGGAGGCCCGGGCCACCTACGACCGGCTCCGCTTCGCCCCGACCGAGCGGGTTCCCCGGCGCCCTGCGCCCCCGGCCCCTCCCGCCTGGTACGACGCCCCGCCCTCTCCACCACGCCCTGCCGGCCCCCCGCCGGCCTCCCCCTGGTGGTCCACGCTCTCCGATACGCTCCGCGCCGGAGCGAACCTGCCTCGAGGGAACGCGCCGGTCCCCCCCGCGATCCTGGCCCTCGCGCTGCTGCTCCCCCTGGGTCTGGCGCTGCTGGGCACCCAGCTCGACGGACCGACCCCCGTGTCCTCGTCCCGGTACCGCATCCCCAAGGCCCCCGAGCGCGTCACCATGTGGGCCCCCTGAACCGCCCTCGCCCCTCGCGCCTGGGGCTCAACGCCAGCCCAGCAGCCCTGCGCCCGCCGCCAGCGCCGCCAGCGCCAGCGGAGCCCACCACCAGGGGGCCCTGCGCATCGGGAGATCCACCGGTTCCTCCCTCGCGAGTCGTGCCGGATCCTCCCGGTAAGGGGCCCCGGAGGCGCCTTCCGCCAGCACCGGCGGCGCAGGATCTTGAAACATGAGTTTTCGATAACCGGGCACCCTTTCCCCCGGAGATATCGTGGGAAGATGCCCCTTGAGGCGCGCCACAACGCAGCTGATGTTGTCGGAGCCGCCGGCCCCCTTGGCCGCCTCCACCAGGGCCTCGCAGGCCGCCTCCGGCTCGTCGTGCTCCCTCAGGATCCGGCCGATCTCCTCGTCCGTCACCTCGCCCCAGAGCCCGTCGGAGCAGAGCAGCAGCACGTCCTCTCGCCGCAGCTCCGCCCACGTCAGATCCACCACCGGCGGCGACCCCGTGCCCACCGCCTGCAGGATCACGTTGCTGTGCTCGAAGGTCGCCAGCTCCGAGGGCTGCAGCACCCCCTGCTCCACGAGCTGCTGCGCCAGGGATTGATCCCGCGTCAGCCGCCCCAGCTGCCCCCCTCGCAGCAGGTACGCCCGGCTGTCCCCGACCTGCCCCAGCACCAGCCAGTTACCCCTCACCAGCGCCACCGTCGCCGTCGTGCCTGCCCCCCGCAAGCGCCGCTCCCGCGCCATGCTCTGCACCACCTCGTGAGCCCCCAGGATCGCCCCGTCCAGCGCCCGCCCCAGCCCCTCCAGGTTGTCCGGAGCTTCCATGCTCGCGAGGCCATGGAGGAGCGAGGTCACCGCGAGCTGGCTGGCGACCTCGCCCCCCTCTCCTCCGCCCATGCCGTCGCAGACAGCGAGGAGCAGGGCGCTGTCCAGCGGGTGCACCAGCACGCTGTCCTGGTTCTGCTCGCGGATCAGCCCTGGATCCGACAGGGAGGCGACGACGGAGGGCGCAGTCTCGGAGTGGGAACACATCATGAGGAGCCAGGGTACCACTGGAAACTAAAGTTTCAAGCGGGGTCCGTGACCTTTTCCTTTCCCCGGGCTAGATTGGGTGGGTGAGCGACTGGCAGGAGCGGCTAGCAGAAGCGATGGATTCCAGGGGCCTGTCCGGCGGCGACCTGGCCCGTCGCAGCGGGTTCACCGCCCAGTACATCAACTCGCTGCGCAAGAAGGGTCGCGGGGGGCGCCTGCCGCTGGAGACCGCGCAGCGCCTGGCGACGGCCCTCGGCGTGACCGTCGAATGGCTGGTGCGCGGCGATGGCCCCCGGGAGCTCCAGCGCCTCAGCGACGTGTACCCGGTCTTTGCCCCCGAGACGCAGCCGGATCCGTACCCCAGCCGCGCCGAGGCGATGGCGCTGCTGTCCAGCTCCGTCGAACCAGAGGTGCTGGCGGCGCTCCGCGCGGCGACGCTGCCCACCAGCCGCGATCCGGGGCGTGATTTCTGGATCAACTACGCCCGCGACCTGGTCCGGGTGCTCCGGACCATCCAGGCGGATCCCGAGTTCCGGGCGGCACGAAAACAGAGCCGCTGACGCCCCCCCTGGCCCCTCGTCCTGCGCATCACCGTGCCCCACGCGCTGCGCCCTCTGCTCCTCGCTTCCCTCGGGTGGCTCGCGTCCCGCGGCTGCAACGAGCCGCCGGGGCCCGCCGCCCCCTCCCCGACGCCCGCGGCGTCCTCTGCCACTCCCTCCGCGGCTCTCGCGGCGCCCCCGGACTCCTGCAAGGCCCGCCTCGCCGCCGCCCGGAGCGCCCCGCCCTTGCCCGGCGCCCCCGCCTTCGACCAGGCGCGCCGCGAGTTCCTCGGGCGCGCTCGCGCCGAGCCCATGGTCTTTGTCCGCGAGCCCTCGCCCCCGGCCCTCGCTTCCCTGCCGCCACCCCTCCAGGCCTCGCTGGAGCGCTTTCGCAAGGGCGCCCCGGGCAGCCGGGTGCACCAGCTCCTCAAGCACCACCGACGGGATCCGGCGGCGCTCCGCGCGGTGTTCCTGCCAGAAGGGTATTTTTATACCCCTGACCCGCACGACGCCCTGGTCATGACCACGGAGCTGCACCTGGCGGATCTCTTCGAGACCCCGGAGCTATGGCACCAGCGGGGGCACGAGGTGGCGAGGTTGCAGCGCAAGAAGGTGCGGGGAGGGTTCACGTACATCCATGCGGAGGGGCCGCGGCAGGGCAAGCAGGCCGAGCTGATCTTCGGGGATCGGGCGGCGCCCACGCGAGAAGAGCTGGCCGGGCCGCTGCACCGGGACCTGCGGGCGCTGGCCGAGGCGGAGGGGTTTGACCGGGTCCGCATCGAGCACCGGAGCGACGACGGGCTGGTGGCGCAGCTGCGCTACGGGGCGACGTGGGTGGGCGCGCTGGTGCGGTCCGAGGGGGCGAGGCTCACGGTCGAGTGCATCGAGGGGGACGCGAGCGCGGTGGAGGCGCACCGGGGCGGCACCCGGGCGCGACGGGAGGCGCTGCGAAGGCTCTCGGAGGCGGTGACGGCGCAGGTGGACGAGGCGCTGCGCTTTGATCGCCCCGAGGAGGAGAAGACGGCGGAGCGGGACGGGCACCTGAGGCCCGTGTGGCTTTCGGCCTACCTGCGGGGGGGAACGGCCTTCCAGGTCGACGGGCGCAGCTACCCGGTCTTCGACGCCCAGGGCCAGCCGTGGCCTCCGCAGGTGTGCGTCGACTTCGTGCTCGACAGCTTCGAGCGCGCCGCCGGCACCTGGTTTGCCCCCCGCGGCGAGGCCCCGGGGCGGCGGGTGGGGCAGCTGGATCTGGACGCGCTGGCGATCCCGAACCGTCGCGGCGTGCTGGGCTTCGAGCACTTCGCGACCACGAGGCCCGACCTCTTCGAGGTGCATCGCTTCCGGGGCGCGGAGCGGATCCCCTTCCAGCAGCGGGCCGAGTTCTTTCGCGCCCTGGAGGAGCAGGCCGACCTCTTTCAACCGGGGGATATCTTGGCGATCCAGGGCCGCAAGCGGGATGGCCTGATCCACCAGCATGCGATCCTGCTGGAGCGCACGGACCCGGTGACTGGCTTCCCCTACGGGCTCGCGGATCAGATGAAGCGCCCCCGGCGGCGCACCTACGAGGGCATCATGGCGGAGGCGCCGCTGCGCAGCATGCTCTACCGGATCCGCCCCGCCGCGCCGCTGCTGGGCGGGGCCCGGTGAACGGGGGTAAGGGCCGCTCAGCCCAGGTAGTCGGCGAAGCTCTCGGAGGGGTGGAGGCTCTCGTAGATCCGGGCGCGAGCGACGCGGACGCGGTCGTCGGCGAAGCGGCTGGAGGCCCCCTCGTGGAGCCAGCGCGCCAGGCGCTCGGAGGTGGGGGTGAAGGGGAAGACCGCGAGCTTGATGCCGCCGGGGAGCTCGTTGACGGCGCCAAAAAGCGGGCCCGGGTGGGTGGGAGGCAGGTCGCCCAGGCAACCGATGGTCTCGTGGCGCGAGGCGACGAGCTTGTGGCCGATGCGGACCAGATCCTCGGCCACCTCGGCGTAGGACTGCTGGCCGAGGGCGAGGGAGTGGTCAAGGAGCTGGAAGCAAGGCTGGAGCAGCTCGTCGTGGACCCGGTCGAAGTCGACGACGAAGCCCTCGGCGTCGAGCTCGCGGGCTTCGAGGGTTATCTCGAAGCGCCAGGTGTGGCCGTGGAGGGAGATGCAAGGCCCCCGGTGGCCCCGGACGTGGTGGCCGAACTGGAGATGGATCCCGACGCTGGCGCGGTACATCCCCGCCTCTTTAGCTCGTTTCGAGGCCCCACGCAGGGCAAAAGTCAGGCAGGTCGCGGGGGCCCGAGGGAGGGTATTTCAGGCCCCTACCAGCTTGCGAGCCTCCTCGGCGAGGGCCGTGGAGAGGTAGCGCTCGCCGGTGCTGCAGCCGATGGTGACGATGAGCTTGCCCTTGTTCTCGGGGCGCCGGGCGACCTCGAGGGCCGCGTGGACGTTGGCGCCGGTGGAGATACCGACCAGGATGCCTTCCTCCCGGGCGATGCGGCGGGCCATGGCGAAGGCGTCGTCGTTGGTGACGGTGATGACCTCATCGACGGCGTCGAGATGGAGGTTGCGAGGCACGAAGCCGGCGCCGGTGCCCTGGATCTTGTGGGGTCCGGGCTTGAGGGGCTCGTTGTTGCGGGTCTGGGTGATGACGGGCGAGTCCCGCGGCTCGACGGCGATGGACTGGAAGCCGGGGCGCCGGGGCTTGAGGACCTCGGTGACGCCGGTGATCGTGCCGCCGGTGCCCACCGCCGCGATCAGGATATCGACCTTGCCGTCCGAGTCGCTCCAGATCTCCTCCGCCGTGGTGCGGCGGTGGACCGCCGGGTTCGCCTCGTTCTCGAACTGCTGGGGCTGGAAGCTGTTGGGGGTCTCGGAGCAGATCTGGTGGGCCCGGGCGATGGCGCCCTTCATGCCTTCCGCGGCCGGCGTCAGCACCAGCTGGGCCCCCAGCATCGACAGCAGGATCCGGCGCTCCAGGCTCATGCTCTCGGGCATGGTGAGCACCAGCTTGTACCCGCGCGCCGCGCAGACAAAGGCGAGGGCGATGCCGGTGTTGCCGCTGGTCGGCTCGACGATCAGCGTGTCCTTGTTGATCTTGCCGGCCTGCTCGGCGGCCTCGATCATCGCCGCGCCGATCCGATCCTTGACGCTGCCGAGGGGGTTGAAAAACTCGCACTTGAGCGCCACGGTGGCGTCGAGCCCCTCGGTGACCCGGTTGAGGCGGACAAGGGGCGTGCGGCCTACGGTATCCACGATGCTGTCGAAGATGGGCATGGCTGGTAGGGAACCAGCCCTTCCCCCTGAAATCAACGGGCCATCACGCCCCCGTGGGCCCTCGCGCTAGCCGCCGGTGCGCTGGAACTCGTAGACGCTCCCCAGGTTCAGGATGCCCGTCAGCTCGTCCAGGGCCGCCATCGACTCGCGGTGCAGCGCCGGATCCCGCAGGTCCTCCGGCTCGATGCGCTCGCGGTAGTGCCGGGATACCCAGGTCTCCAGGCGGTCCAGCAGCGGGGCGTCCACCAGCACCCGGGCGTTGAGGCTCGCCCGCTCCGTGGCCGTGAGGGGCACACGCAGCCGCAGGCAAGCCGGCCCTCCGCCGTTCTGCATCGACTGCCGCAGGTCGACGTAATGCACCGAACGCACCGGCCCCCCCGAGCCCGTGACCCGCTCGAAATACCGGCGGCAGGCGCCGCTTTCCCTGCTCTCGGCGGGCGCGATCAGCGTCATCGAGCCGTCCGGTAGCTGGAGGAGCTGGGAGTTGAACGGGTAACACTCGACCGCCTCGCTCGCCGGCAGCTCGCTCTCCCGGGCCAGGATCGCGGAGAACTCGGGCCCCACCAGCTTGCCCAGCTCGGCCACCAGGGCCTCGTGCGCCACGAAGGCCTGCTCGTGGAGCAGCAGCACGGAGCCGGTGCCGACGGCCAGCACGTCTGTATGGAAACCCCCTACGTCAATCCCGGCGGGGTGCTGCCTCGGGAAGAGGGCCCTGGCGGCGTCGACGCGAAGGAGGCGGGCGATGGCGCGGGAGGCGAGCTCGGTCTGGCGGGCGACGTGGGTGCGGGGGCCGTCGACGTCGGCGGTGGAGCCGCGGCGCCCCCAGGCGAAGAGGTGGACGGCGCCGCCGGATCCAAAGAGGCGGGTGTGGTTGGCGGCGCCCTCGTCGGTCATCAGGTAACCCCCCGGGAGCGGGTCGTGGACGGCGAAGTGGGCGGGGTCGCGGAAGATGGCGCGCAGGACGCGGAGGGTGGCCTCGGGTTCGAGGGCCCGGTGAGGCATGGTGAGCAGGTTGGCGACGACCAGGTGAACCCGCCCGTCCGCCGCATCGCAGGAGGGCGCGACGGTGGCGGCGTTGGCAGTCCACATCGCCGAGGCGCTGGAGGCGACGCGGACCAGGTGGCCATCGTGGCCCCAGGCATCCGCCAGGATCTGCGCGTCGTCGCCCCGGAACCCCCAGCGATGCAGGGCCGAGAGCAGGGGCCGCTCGTGGGGAGGCAGCACCGCCTGGGGCACGCCGAGGCCGTGGACCAGCCGCATCTTCTGGAGCCCCTGGAGCGCCGCTGCCCGGGGCCGCGACACCACGCCCCGGTGGCGGTCGCTCGCCAGGTTCCCCGGCGAGAGGCCGGCGTAGTTGTGCGAGGGGCCCACGAGCCCGTCAAACTGCACCTCGAGCAGCCCGTCATGCATGGCCCCCGAGGAATATCGGAATCTGCCCCCAGGAGGGAGGCCCCTCATGATAAACCTTCGCCATGCATCCGACCCAACCGCACCTGCTCCGCGCCTACGGCGACCGGATGGGCGATGGCATGGTGCAGATGTCCTTTGTGCTGCCCATCCCCCCGTCGGCCAAGGCCCGGGAGGCCGCGGCCCGCTTCGCGGCGCAGCACGGCCTGCAAGAGCCCCTGGTGTCGACCATGGAGGAGGTGGCCGAGGGCTTCTCGTACTTCGTCGTCTACGGCCACTCCCCCCACGCCGTCGACGAGCGCACCATCGATGTCCCCGAGGTCAAGGATCGCCCTCTCCCTCGCGAGGAGATCGAGGCCCGCATCAAGAAATACCTCGGGCGCCCCCTCGTCGTCGTCGGCGCCTGCACCGGCAGCGACGCCCACACCGTCGGCATCGACGCCATCCTGAACTACAAGGGGTACGCCGGCGACAAGGGCCTCGAGAGTTACAAGGGGTTCCGCGCCCACAACCTGGGCGCCCAGGTCGAGAACGAAGAGCTCGCCTCCCGCGCGGCGGCCCTGGGCGCCGACGCCATCCTGGTCTCCCAGGTCATCCCCCCGCGCAACTGCCACAAGGAGAACGCCGCCGCCCTCATCGACCTGCTCCGCAAGCAGGGCTGGCGCGAGCGCGTCCTCCTGCTGCTGGGCGGCCCCACGCAGGCTTCGGCCCCGGTACCACCCCCGGCCTCGTCGCCACCTTCCTCGTCAATCGCCTCTGCACCTGAGCCGCACTCGCTCCGCACCTGATCATCGAGGGGTTTTCATGTTCGATCTCAAGATCCTCCACGGCACCATCGTCGATGGCTCCGGCAACCCATCGTTCTCCGCCAACATCGCCGTCCGCGACGGCCGCATCGTCGAGATCGGCCCCTGCGACGGGCCCGCAGCGAAGACCATCGATGCCTCCGGTGCCCTCGTCACCCCGGGCTTCGTTGACCTCCATTGCCACTACGATGGCCAGGTCTCCTGGGACGCGGACCTCGCCCCCTCCAGCCTCCACGGCGTCACCACCTGCCTCCTCGGTAACTGCGGCGTAGGCTTCGCCCCCGTTCGACCCTCCGATCGCGAACGCCTCATCGCCCTCATGGAAGGCGTCGAGGATATCCCAGGCTCCGCCCTCTCCGAAGGCATCCGCTGGCGCTGGTCCTCCTTCCCCGAATACATGAGCGCCGTCGATGACTTCCCTCACGCCATCGACTTTGCCCTCCAGGTCCCCCATGACCCCCTCCGGGTCTTTGTGATGGGCGATCGCGCCATCGCCGGCCAGGACGCCACCGACGAGGACATCGCTCAGATGCGCGCCCTCGTCCAGGAAGCCCTCGACGCCGGAGCCGCCGGCTTCACCACCGGCCGCTCCGACAACCACCGGGATCGCTCCGGTAGCCCGACCCCCGCCGCCGAGGCCAGCGCCCGCGAACTCGAGGGCATCGCCGCCGCCTTCCAGGGCCGCCATCGCGGCATCCTCCAGGCCGTCAGCGACTTCGACATAGCCGCCGGAGACGAGCGCTTCGACCCCGAGTACGACGTGCTCGAACGGATGGCCCGGGCCGCCGGTCGCCCCCTCGCCCTCTCCCTCAGCCAGCGCGACATGGCCCCCGAGCAGTGGCGCCGTATCCTCGCCCGCTCCGAGGCCGCCAGGGGCCAGGGCCTCGACGTCCGCGTGCTGGTCGCCCCCCGGGGCATCGGCGTCATGCTCGGCCTGGAGGCCACCTTCCACCCGTTCATGGGCTTCCCCAGCTACAAGAAGATCTCCCACCTCCCCCTCGCCGAGCGGGTCGCTGCCATGCGCGATCCGGCCTTCAAGGCCCGCATCCTCCAGGAGAAATCCGAAAAAGTCTCCGGCGACGGTAGCGCCATCCCACCGCTGGCCGACATGCTCCTGGCCAGCCTCGACTTCGTCTCCATGCGCATGTTCCGCCTCGGCGAACGACCCGACTACGAACAGCCCCTCGACGCCTCCCTCTGCGCCGAGGCCCAGCGCCGCGGCTGCTCCCCCCTCGAAGCCATCTACGACGCCATGCTCGAGGACGAGGGGCACCAGCTCATCTACTTCCCGATCTTCAACTACAGCGGCTTCAACCTCGATGCCGTGGCCGAGATGCTCCACCACCCGCAGGCCCTCCCGGGGCTCAGCGACGGCGGCGCTCACGTCGGCACCATCTGCGACGCCAGCTTCCCCACCTACCTCCTCGCTCACTGGGTGCGCGACCGCGCCCAGGCTCGCTTCTCCATCGAACACGCCGTCCGCATGCTGACCAGCGACGGCGCCCGCTTCCTCGGCCTCCGTGACCGCGGAGAGCTCCGTGTCGGCCTCCGTGCTGACCTCAACGTCATCGACCTCGACCACCTCGCGCTGCTGCGCCCTCGCCTCGTTCATGACCTGCCCGGCGGCGGCAAGCGCCTGCTCCAGGATGCAATCGGGTACCGCGCCACCGTGGTCGCAGGGCAGATCATCGCCGAGAACGGCAAGCTCACAGGCCTGCGGCCGGGGCGTCTCGCTCGCGTTTCTTGAGGGATTGGGCCCACACCCGGGTATGGAAGGGATGGGGCTGCGCCCCGGGGCTTCGCGGGAACGGTGGGCTTGCGCAGCCCACCCCCGCGGCAAGGGGTTGGTGGGGCTGCGCCCCGGGGCTTCGCGGGAACGGTGGGCTTGCGCAGCCCACCCCCGCGGCAAGGGGGCCGATGGGGCTGCGCCCCGCGCGGCCCCCTTGCATCCCCCGGCTCCCCCCACGGTGTGAAGAGGGGCTTCCACGCGAGACGACA
>JALOQB010000488.1 GCA_025453595.1 Polyangiaceae bacterium | reverse complement strand
CGAGTTGGCGGCGACGACCACGCGCAGCCGCTCGCGCTCCACCCGGGTCTTCAAGTCGGCCAGGAACGCCGCGTAGCCCTCGGGTAGCTCGGCGGCGGGTGGGGCGACCGGGAACGAGGTGCCCTCGCGGGTCCGCCCCCGGGAGCGGCGGGAGGGCGCGGGCGGGGAGGGGAGCGCGCGGCGAGCGGCCATGGCGCAGGGATAACCCCCCGCGGAAGTACGGGGCAACCCCGGGCGGTTGGTTCTCACCAGGGAGGATGCAGCGCTTGCCGTGGTGAACCCTTCACATGAGTGCCAGCAGAAGGTCGCCGAGGAGCACCTGGCACGAGGCTGCGATTTCGTCCGCATCAGCCAGCGCGCCCGCGGAGCGGATGGCCATCTCGACTCCGACTCCGGTGCGCTGCGCGAACTGCGCTTCAAGCAAGCTGCGACCGGTCTTCGCAGCCTCTTCGGAGCGCTTGTCCGCGAGGAGCTTCGCGTATCGCGCAGCCAGGTCGTCGGTCTCCGTTCCTCGAAGAAGCCGGAGCACGTCGAGCGCATCCTTGTCGCTCTGGCGACCCGTCCCCTGGCGGTCGTTGATCTTGTGCGCCTTCGCGACGAGCAGCGCGGCAGGGCCTGCCACCCGGATGTCAAAAGACCGTGGATCGCCAGCGTCCAGCGCAGCGAGCTTCATCACGTCGGCGTCCACGATGGCGCCATCGAGGCCGCTCACGATGCGCGCAGCTCGGGTGTCATGCCCTGGAAGCCGAGCTGCACGGCGGCCAGCGCCAGGGCTCACGGATGCCGGCACAAGGAGATCGATGGCGACTTCCGCGTCGGCTTGCTGGTTCGTCGTGCGCTTCGCGATCCAAACACCCACCGAATCTTTCGTCTTGGGGAAGAAGCCCGCGTCCATGAGTGCCTGCTCGAGCGGCGGAATTTCCGCGAGCACAGCAGGATCGATGGCCAGGTCGCCGTCCGTCGTGAAGGGCGCCACCGCAAGATCGGCTTCCCCCACCCGAAGGTACACTGCCTGGGCGCCGACCAGCACGATGGCGTCTCGGTGGGGCCCCAGCGCGTCGAGCGCGTCCAGCAGCACTCGCCGCGCCATCACGTACAGCTCATCAAGCTCACTCATCGCCGCCACGCCTCCTCGTTCGTCTGCATCCAGCGGATCAACTCTTCGCCCTCCGCAGGACCTCGCCCTGGGCTCGTCAGCAGGTCGGCGGCGCACTGGCTGGGGGCCGTGTACCAGACCCCATCTCGCTGTGTTGCGCCCTCGAAGACGCCCTCGTCGTTTGGCTCGAGAAGCAGCACGTTCGCCCCTGACTCCGCGGGCCGTAGGCTCAGCCTCGTGGCCGCGGTCGCTGCATCGCGAACCCACACCGTCGCGAAACGTGCTGGCGCCGCCGGAGCCAGGGCTGCTGCGGCAAGGCTCCCGGTCACGGCGTAGCGCTCGTCTGACTTCGTGAGGCGCGCCATGAAAGAGGACAGCCCGCGCGGCTCCAGGTAGGTCCGCTGCACGCCGCGCGACTCCAGCGGCGCCTCTTGCGCCCATCGACGAAGGAGCGCCGGCCAGTCGACGCTCTGCATCCGTCCGTGCCCCACGCGCGTCACGAGCGCCTCCGAATCGAGGAACGTGAGGACGCGAGACACGTAGCCGGCATCGATCTTCGTCAAGGAGGCCAGCTCACGCACACCGGGTGGCTCCTTGCGATCGAGCAGCACCCGCACAAGCCGACCGGCCTTGGCACCGCGCAGCGAACGAGCTGGGCGCTCCTCACGGTCAGGATCCTCGGCCGCTCCTTGTGCCTCGATGTAGAGCCCCGGCTCGCGGACGACGATGCGGACGTTGCCGGTGAGGTCGAGGTAGCCGAGGTCACCCTCCCGAAGGCGCGCCCTCGTGCTTTCGCTCAGGTATCGAGCGATCACGACGAGGGGACCCGGCCAGCGACTCCGGGCCGCGACATCGAGCAGGGGCCGCACGCCTTTGGGGTCGAGCCGGGCCCGCACTTCCAACCCGAGGGTGCAGGCACGTTGATCGGGCGCCACGAGCCCGGCGGTGGCGTCGACACCGCTGATTGCCTCAAGCGTTGGCTCGCCCACAATCCAGCCGGTCGGAAGCCGGCGGCGCAGCTCACGCAACCCTTCTCGAACCAGTGTGTTGTCTGAAATATGCATGTTGCGCGCCTTGTGCAACACAATGGATCAAGGCAACAATCAAGGCAAGTTGTATTTAGAATCCAAGTTGCACGCACCGTGCAACTCTCCGATTCAAGGCAACATAAGCCACTTCTGCCTTCTACCGCGCGAGAGGGCACGCCCCCACGGCGGATTCTCCGAAGAGCAACCCAAGCAGGCATCGGGGCCGTGGGGGCTTGGTCGTGGATGGTGGTCTTGCGGAGAGGAGGCTACTCCACCCAGAGCACAGCTTCCTCGGTGGCCACGACCAGGAGCCCCTCGGAGACCAGGGCCATCGAGCCCACCCCTGCCATCGCCAGCGAGAAGCCCACCCGGCCTTCCGGGCCCACCACCACCAGCCCTCCGCCGTGCAACGCGTAGCTCCATCCCTGGCCGTCCACCACCGGCTGCCTCTGCGCCCAGCGCGAGCCCTTGTCCTCCTCGGGCCAAGGCCGCCTCCAGCGCTCCGCACCCTCCAGGTCCACCGTGGACAAGGCCTGCCGGCTCCAGCATACCCAGCCCTCGGGGCCCTGCTCGGCCCACAGCGCTGCCTCGCGGTGGATGTGCAGCAGCGTTCCCTTGTCGCTGACCAGCAGCGAGCGGTTCTTGTTGAGGGCACCGACGGCCACCATGCCCTGCGAGTGCGCGGTCGCCATCTGGTCCACGTCGTCCTCGGGCAACCGCCAGCGCAGCGACCCATCCAGGGTCGGCCGAATCGGGCTCCAACTCGACCCGGGCGCCGGGGATCTCGAGAAGCCCTGGGAATGCCTCGAAGTAGGTCCTGCGTTCCTTGGTGGCGGTGGCCCCCTCGCTCTTCCAGTTCGAGACCGCAGGCAGCGCAGCCACCGCGCCCGGCTCGATCTTCAGGTGTCGGCCATCGCGCGCAGACGCTCCGGGTCGAACGCTCCACGGGCCAGGGCTCGCCGCAGCCCCGCCGTGAGGTCCGCCAGCGACGTCCTGGCCTGCTCGGTGTGCTCAAGGAGGTCGACCACGAACCACTCGACTGGCGGGTCGAGGGGGAAGACCACCCGCCGCAGCAAGAAGGTGCGCCCCCCCAGCTCGAACCGCCCGGAGCGCCTGGTGTTGTAGACCAGCGGTACCGCGAAGACGGCCGTGCTGCCGAGCCCCAGCGCGTTCCACCGCTCGGGGCCCGTGAAGACGAAGGCCCCCCCCGAGGAAGGCCCGCATGACCTCTTCGTCGGTTGGGGGCACTTGCCCGAAGCGACCGCGCTTGGGGTGGACAAAGAGACCGTGCGCCAGGGGCACCAGCACGCCTTGCTCCACCAGGTGCCTGGCCAGGCGGGGAGCGTTGGTGCTCCAGGCGGCAAGGTCTCGGGTTCGGTAGACCCGGCCTGGTTCAAGCGGCGGAAAGGGAGGCATGTTGTCTCTATTTTTCCGAAAAAAAGATACAATTGCGAGGCCAACCACGCAAGCTACACGGGGGATTGTCATGGCGGTGTGCCCTGCTTGCTGCCCCCGGAGCGTGTCAACGATCGTGAGACAGCTTGAAAAATAAACATCGCTCGTTCATGGCGAGCTTGACACCATCGGTCCATCGAGGGGGGCAGCCTGCCC
>JALOQB010000487.1 GCA_025453595.1 Polyangiaceae bacterium | reverse complement strand
GTCGCCCCTGGGGGCAACCTGCAGGCACGAGCCAGGACGGCTCGCCTGGGGGCGTTGCGGGCGGCGGCCGCGCGAGCCGGGGCGACCCGTATTGCCACGGGCCACCACGCCGATGATCGAGCCGAGACGGTGGTGATGCGCTTGCTCCAGGGGTCTGGCCCCCGGGGGCTGGGGTGCCTGCCTCCCCGGGATGGGGAGCTGATCCGACCGCTCTTGCTGGCGCGCCGCCAGGACATCCTCGCGCATCTCTTGCGCCACCGCCTCCCCTTTGCCGAGGACCCGTCGAACAATAATTCACGGTTTCTCAGGGCCCGGGTGCGGGGGGAGGTGATGCCCCTCCTGGAGCAGCTCTCGCCCTCCATCGTGGCGCACCTGAACGCGCTCGCAGATGCGCTGGTTCGCGCGCGAATTTCCGGGGAATCCGGGGGGAACGAACCTCCGGAGGGCTCGCCCCTTGAGCCCCCCCGGACCTCGTTGACTCCCCTGGAGAGAAAGGATCCGGGCGACGGGCACAATACGGACGCTCCGGTGGCATCCAACCCGGAGATGCTTAGGTACGGTCGAGCGACCCGGCTCCCAAGCTCTGCTGGCGATGAAAGTTCATCGACGGCGGGGCTGGGGGATGGCAAGCTTGCAAAGATGGCACGCTCGGAGGCTGAAGAGGCAGCCGGGCCAGCGAAGGTAAGGTCGTGAAGCAACAGCCCAAGACGCTTCTTCTGTGGGTGGTCCTCATCCTGATGTTCGTGCTCATCTGGCAGTTCGTTGCGCCAGACGGGACACGGGCTGAGACCACTCCATTCAGCCAATTCATGTCGCTCGTGCGGGCCAAACCTGACGAAAAGCGGGTCGAATCGGTCGAGATCAAGGACCGCGAGTACACCTACGTGGTTTACGATCCGACCGACAAGACCAAGCGGACTTTCAAGACCCTCGGGCCCACCGGCGACGCCGCCACCAAGGACCTCATCGAGCACGGGGTCACGGTGCGCTACCAGAAAGAGGACGGCAACTCCCTCTGGATGACCGCCCTGGTGACCATCCTGCCGATGGTGTTCCTGCTGCTGATGTTCTACTTCTTCATGCGGCAGATCCAGGCCGGCGGGGGGAAGGCGATGAACTTCGGCCGCTCCAAGGCCAAGCTGCTCAACGAGTCGCAGAACAAGATCACGTTCGCCGATGTCGCCGGCATCGACGAGGCCAAGGACGAGGTCGAGGAGATCATCGCCTTCCTCAAGGACCCGAAGAAGTTCCAGCGCCTCGGCGGCCGCATCCCCAAGGGGGTGCTCTGCGTCGGCCCGCCCGGCACCGGCAAGACCCTGCTGGCTCGCGCCATCGCGGGCGAGGCCGGGGTCCCCTTCTTCAGCATCTCGGGCTCTGACTTTGTCGAGATGTTCGTGGGCGTCGGTGCAAGCCGTGTCCGCGACCTCTTCGAGCAGGCCAAGCGTCACGCCCCGTGCATCGTGTTCATTGACGAGATCGACGCGGTGGGGCGCCACCGCGGCGCGGGTCTCGGCGGCGGCCACGACGAGCGCGAGCAGACCCTCAACCAGCTCCTCGTCGAGATGGACGGCTTCGAGGCCAACGAGGGCGTCATCATCATCGCCGCCACCAACCGCCCCGACGTCCTCGACCCGGCCATCCTTCGCCCGGGCCGCTTTGACCGCCGCATCACCGTGCCGCGGCCGGACGTGAAGGGGCGCACCGAGATCCTGCGGGTCCACACCCGCAAGGTGCCCCTGTCCGAGAACGTCGACCTCGAGACCATCGCCCGCGGGACCCCTGGCTTCGCCGGCGCCGACCTCGAGAACCTCGTGAACGAGGCCGCGCTGCTTGCGGCTCGCTTCGACCGCGAGCAGGTGAGCATGGTCGACTTCGAGATGGCCAAGGACAAGGTGCTGATGGGGACCGAGCGCCGCTCGATGGTCATCAGCGAGCACGAGCGCCGCACCACGGCGTGGCACGAGGCCGGTCACGCGCTCGTCAGCCTCGAGATGGCCCCCCACACCGATCCGGTCCACAAGGTCACGATCATCCCCCGCGGCGCAGCCCTCGGCCTCACCCAGCCTCTCCCCAAGGAGGACAAGTACTCCACCAGCCGCGAGCAGGCCTTCGCGATGCTCGTGATGTTCATGGGAGGCCGCGTTGCCGAGCTGATCGCCTTCAACCAGACCACCACCGGCGCCTCCAACGACATCAAGCGGGCCACCCAGATCGCGCGCCGCATGGTGACCGAGTTCGGCATGAGCGACCTCATCGGGCCGGTCAACTATTCCAGCGACGACGAAGGCAACCCCTTCCTCGGCCGTGACTTCGCCATGGGGCGTCGCGACTACTCCGAGCACATGGCCATCAAGATCGACGATGAGGTCCGGCGCCTCCTCCTCGACGCCGAGACCCGCGCTCGCGACATCCTCACCACCAAGCGCGCCGTGCTCGACGCCATCGCCGAGGCGCTCCTTGACCGCGAGACCATCGACGGCGAAGAGCTCGCGGCCCTCCACGAAGGGCGCCCCATGCCCCACCGCGAGAAGCTGGTCGTCCCCACCTGGGCCGACAAGGAGCGCAACAAGGACAAGCGCCGCGGCCCCTCCATCTTCGGGCCACCGAAGCCCGCCGCCGGCTGACCTCTACCTCGCTGGTCCCATGACCCTCAAGGCCGCCTTGTTCTCCGGACTCAAGGCGGCCTTCGTGTTTTGTGGAGCCGCGCTCCTCGCCCTCGCGCCCTCTTCCCCCCTCGCTCACGACCTGCCGCCGGTCTCTCCTTCCCAGCAGCTCCTGCTCCGCAAGGACAGCCGCGAGGCCCCGGAGGAAGGCCCCTGGCCCTTGCTCGGCAACCTCGTCAACACCCACACCGACGACGTTGTCCCCCTAGGCCTTGACGAGCCCACCCCGGATCGCTGGTCTGCCCTGCTCCAGGACAGGGTCTTCCGCGAAGCCACCCCCATGGCCCCGCCGCTCCTTGCGATGCTCCGCGCCCTCTCCGCGCGCCACCCCCACGCTCGCATCGAGCTCGTCTCCGGCTTCCGTAGCCCCAAGCTCAACGAGATGATGCGGAAGAAGGGCCACCGGGTTGCCTCTCACAGCCAGCATTCCCTCGGGCAAGCCGTCGACTTTCGCCTTGTTGGTTTGACCCCCAAAGAAATGAAGCGAGAGGTCCGGGGGCTGGGCTGGGAGGGGGGCATCGGTCAGTACGACAAGCCCACCGATCGGTTCATCCACATCGACGTGGGGCGCCGCCGGGACTGGCACGAGCGCTGAGCCGCGCTCAGGCCCCCGGGAGCGCGTAGGCCCCGGAGGCGTGGGCAACCAGCCCCTCGTGGCCCTCGCTCCGGAGCTCGACGACCCCCACGACCAGCCGCCTGCCGGCCTTGAGGATGCGCGCGACCGCCAGGAGGGGCCGGGGCTCCGGTTTTCTCAGGAAATGGATCGACAGGTTGCTGGTGACCGCCAGCGGCTCGTACCCCACACAGGAGAGCACCGCCGCGTAGAGCGCGGTGTCCGCGAGGGTCATCATCGTGGGGCCGTTGAGGGTGCCGCCGGCCCGGAGCTGTACCTCGTCGAAGCCCACGCGCAGCGTCGCCTCCCCCTGGACCAGCGACAGGACCGTGAACGGCATGACCCGGGAGAGGGGGATGGTGGTGTAAACCATCACCGCCGTGAACGGCGGTGCTTTTGGCAACCGCGTTCGACTTCGGTGTCCGAGACCTCGCGGTCTTCGGTTTCTGCTTCGCAGGCCGCC
>JALOQB010000203.1 GCA_025453595.1 Polyangiaceae bacterium | reverse complement strand
GCGTCCGCCGCCCCGCCCACCAGCCTGCCGTCCGGGTGCACCACCGTCCCTTCCAGGGTCACCATGGGGACGCTTCGCTCGGGGAGGTCAAGTGCGACCTGGGCGCGCTCGATCAGCACCGCGTTCCCGACGAGGGAGCGCACCAGCGCCTCGTGCTCGGGGGCAAAACGCAGCCGCTCGCGCAGCACCCCGAGGATGCCAGGCCCCGCGGGGGCCGGAGGGAGCTCTGCGGGCGAAGGGACCAGCGGCAGCAAGGCCGCGCGGCCCTTCTTGTTCTCGGCGAGGCCCTGGAGCAAGGCCACGCCGCGCGCAGCATCCTGGACCACGACCTCCTGGAGCCGCTCGCCCAGGAGCCCCGCGAGGGCCTGGGTCAGCTCCCTCGGAGCTTCGAGGAAATCGGCGACCAGGCCCAGCACCGCGGGGTCGCGGGTGTTGACCAGGTGGCGCGCCCCGACCCCGACCCCTTCGAGGCGTTTTTGCACCTCTTCCAGGGCCCGAAGGCGGTTCTTCTTCTGCATCTGCTCGTTGCGAGCGACCTCCAGCTCCTTGTCGGCGACGACGAGCTGCTCCCGGTCGGTCTTGAGGCCCGCTTCGAGGGAGGTGCGCAGCTCGAGGGCCTCGCGCTTCTGCTCCAGCAGCTCACCCACCTGGGCGGTCAGATCGCCCCGGCGCGCCTCGATCTCGTCCCGTTCTCCCCGGAGCGTATCGGCCTCGAGCACCAGTTTTTCCCGGCGCCCCTGCAGCTCGATGCGTCGCCGCGAGGCGGCCGTGAGCCGCGCCTCGGCGGACGCCAGGCGAGCCTGGGTCTGGGCCCCCCGGGCCCGGAGCTCGCCGAGCTTCTTCTGGGCCACCTGCTCCTGGGCCCGGAGCTCATCGAGGCGCTCCTGGGCCATCACGATGGCCTCCATCTCGCCGCGCTCGGAGGCGTCGGTCTGCTCGAGCTGCCGCTCCAGCGCCTCGCGCTCCTGGGCGACCGCGGAGACCTGCTCGCTCAGGTCCCGCTGCTCGGTCTCTGCCTGGCGCTCGCGGGCGAGGACCGAGGTCAGGCGCTCGCGGGCCTGGGCGATCTCGGCCTCCAGCGTCTTGACGAGGGTGCTGGCGGCGTACGACTCGCTCTGGGCCTTCTCGGCCTGCTCCTCGAAGCCGTAGGCCTGCTGGCGAGCCACCTCCAGCTCGGCCTCCCGGGTGGCCAGCTCGGTGATGGCGCTCTCGCTCCCTTCCGCCAGCTCGGCCAGCGCCGCGCGCTCGACCTGCAGCAGCACGGTCAGCTCGAGGAAGCGGTGGCTGGCCTCGTGCAGCAGCAGCCGATCCAGCTCGGTGCGGTAGCTGCGGTACCGCTCCGCCTTCTGCGCCTGCCTCTTGAGGGAGGCCATGTTCCGCTCGATCTCGGCGATGATGTCGCTGATCCGCGCCAGGTTCTGGCGGGTCTGCTCCATCTTCTGCTCGGTCTGCTTGCGGCGGTGCTTGTACTTGGTGATGCCCGCGGCCTCCTCGATGAAGAGCCGCCGGTCTTCCGGACGCGCCGAGACGATCAGGCCCACCTTGCCCTGCTCGATGATCGAGTAGGCCTTGGTTCCCACGCCGGTCCCCAGGAACAGGTCGGTGATGTCCTTCAGCCGCACCTGGGTCTTGTTCACCAGGTACTCGCTCGTCCCGTCCCGGTAGAGCCGCCGGGTGACCGCGATCTCGGCGTAGTCCCGGTACTCCAGCGGGAGCTGCTGGGCACCCTCCGGATCCGAGTTGTCGAAGGTGATCGTGACCTCCGCCATCCCCAGGGGGCCCCGCGACGCGGACCCCGCGAAGATCACGTCCGTCATCGACTTCCCCCGGAGGTGCTTCGCCGATTGCTCCCCGATGCACCACCGCAGCGCGTCCACGATGTTCGACTTGCCGCAGCCGTTCGGACCCACGATCCCCAGCATGTCGTGGTCAAACTGGATCACCGTCCTGTCCACAAAGGACTTGAACCCGATGATCTCCAGCTGCTTGATCCTCATCGCCGAGCCGCCGCAGACTCCCCTGAACAAAGTTCCAGCGCAAGACCTTTCCGCCTCGATCGGCTGGCCCTTGGCACTCGCACCAGGAGAGTGCTAGCCAGCCCTTGACGGTGCCTGAACCAAGGCCTATTCGCCTCCAGGCACAGCCGGATACCACCATGCCAACTTACGAGTACGCCTGCACCGCCTGCGGTCACGCCTGGGAAGCAGAACAGCGGATCACCGAGGCCCCTCTCGATACCTGCCCCAAGTGCTCCAGCAAGAGCGCCAAGCGCCAGATCTCCGGCGGCGGCGCCTTCATCCTCAAGGGGGGCGGCTGGTACTCCGATCTCTACAGCTCCTCGGGCGGCAAGAGCTCCTCCAGCTCGTCCAGCAGCTCCTCCGCTGCCAGCTCGACCTCCAGCTCCTCCGACAGCAGCTCTTCCAGCTCCTCCAGCGCCGCCAGCTCCCCGGGGTCTTCCAGCTCCTCTGGCTCGTCGAGCACCTTAGCCCTCGAACTCAAAAAGCCAGCGTCGCACCTCGGCCTCGGAGCAGCCTTGCTCCCGGGCCAGCCTGGCCACCACCAGCCCGGCGATGCGTCCCCGAGGGGGGGAAGCAAGCTCCGCCAGCTCCTCGATCCACGCGAGGGCGTCGCCCCCGTGAGGCAACCCCGGAAACTCCTCGCTGGCCAGGGTCTTGATTGACCCTTCGAGCTGACGGCGACCTGCCAGCCATCGCTTGGCGACGAGGGCGCCCCGGAGGAGCTGGTGGTAGCGCAGGACCAGCGGCGCCCAGGGTTCCGGGGCAGGGGGGTCGGGCTGCTCCAGCAGGGATTGCAGGTGAGCGACCCGACGCTCCAGTTCCTCCATGGGGCACCGGTCGATCTCGCGCAGCGCCCCCGGGAAGGACCGGGCCAGGGCGGCCATCGACGGGCGAGGGTCCGGGATGGAGCCATCCAGGTCACCCCGCCGGAGCCGCAGCATCTCCTGGTACTTGCCCAGCAGGGGCTCTACCCAGGGAAATTTCGCGGAATTCACCGGCGCAGGGTAGCGCTCCAGGGCAGGTTGGCGAAGAAAAAGAGGGGGGGCTGCATTTCATGCTTGTTCGAGAAAAAATCTCGTGTAGTTTCCGCCCCTGTCGACGGCGCAACAACGCCGCGACGGTCCGGGGCGTAGCGCAGCCTGGTTAGCGCACCAGACTGGGGGTCTGGGGGTCGGGCGTTCGAATCGCCCCGCCCCGACGGACAGCAAAAAAAGCCGGGAACCTGAAGCTAGGTTCCCGGCCTTTTTGCTTTTGTTCGTCGTCTCGACGGGGCTGGCGACCAAGCCCATGGCTGAGCGACCTTGGGTCACGGAACGGTCCTCTCTGGTGTGTTTGGCTGCGTTTGGCTGCCCGCACAATCTCGCATAACCCCCTGCACAACCACGGGGCAGGAAGCACAAGAGGGGCGCGAGGTTGCACAATCACCCCTGGACAGGGGGGTGTTGAAGCACAAACGCCGCCCGCGGCTACATGGTGCCACTCACCGCAAGTACAATCGGGGCACGGTCCGCACGATGGCCAGGGGCAGCCGTTTATGGCTTCCTCCCCATCGCCCGCCCGAGGTTCGCGGCCTCTCGCGGTTCGCCGGGGTTGTCGCCATCGTTCTCATCGTCCCTGTGGTAACCGTCAGACCGTCACTGCTGGGGGATCGGGCGGGACGATGACCTTCGGGGATGTCGGGAGCGACAGGCGCACGAAGTCGGCCTCGTTGAAGGTCAGCACCGCGTCGGCGCCCCACCGCTCCGCCGACACGACGTGCAACCCGTCGAAGATCGCGCCCGAGACCAGCCCGAGCGACACGCAACGATCGACGGTCGCAAAGTAGAGGGATGCGTCGGAGTCGAGCACCGTCGCGATCGCGGCGATGTCTTCAAGGGCCTTCTTCGCCTTCACCGCGGAGAACTTCGCGGGGTAGGGGATGCGGGTCAGCACGGAGTAGGTCTCCGCGATCGCGTGAACCGACAACCCGAGCTCGAACCGCTTCTCTTCGGCCGCCTTGAGCCAGGGCCGAGCGCGGGCGTGGTGAACATGGGAGGCGGAGAGAGAGGCGATGAGGACCGATGTGTCAGCGAGGATCTTCACCGAAGCCCCGCATCAGGTGATCGATCCGTTCCTCGCGAGCGACGCGGTGATCGAACGCGCTCGGATCGATCGGTCCCTTGTAGAGGGGGAGACCATCGGCGCCGGTCGTCCAGATCTCGTCTTCTTCGAGCGCCTGCAGCAATAGACGCTCGGCGATCTCGGGGGTCGACAGCCCAAGGGTGCGGGCTCGTTCTTCGAGTTTCGCGAGGGCGGCCGGGGGGAGCCTTGTCAACACCAGTTGTGCCATAGAACCTACACTACCACTTCGAGGTCGGCCCCGAGCCGCCTTCGGGGGCGGCTAGGGACCGAGGATGCCTTCGAGGGGGAAGGGAAATGCGTTGGCGATGGGCTTTGGTCAATCCGCCGCGGTGGGTTCGCCGGCGACCGCGGGGAAGTAGACCCCCTTGGGGCCCAGCTCGTGCCCCGCCGGGATCGGCTTGCCCAGCTCGTCGATCGAGAAGACCTCGGGCGGAAGCCGCAGGGAGGCGCGCAGCCGCTCCATGGTCCCCGGGACGAAGGGGTAGAGCATGATCATCAGGTTCTTCAGCACGTAGAAGCTGGTGAAGAGGGCGTTGCGGCGCCCCTCCTCCGGGTGCCGGTCGTCGTGGGGCTTGTGCTGGGTGAACAGGCTGTTGATCGTCCGGGCGTAGTTCTCGATCTCGAAGAGCAGGTTCGGGTAATCGGCCCGCTCCATCGCCTTCACGTAGCGCTGCACGATGCGGATCGTGTCGGCCTTCACCTTGTCGATGAGCACCCCCTCCGGCACCCTGCCGCCGAACTTCGAGTGGGCCGCCGAGATCGGCCGCTCGAAGGCCGCGTTCATCGGCCCCGCCAGGAACTTGTTGCGCTCGTCCAGCTTGGCAAAATCAAAGTCCGACTGCTTCTCCGAGAGCCCCAGCAGCGCCAGGTAGTGGCGGATCTGGTCGACCTCGTAGCCCTTCTCTTCCAGGAGCTGGTCGCCTGTATAGAAGTTCCCTGTAGATTTGCTCATCTTCTGGCCGTTCACCAGCAGGTGAAAGCAGCCGAAGATCTCGGTCAGGTTCAGCTCGCCGACCGCCGGGAGCCGGTGCGGATCGGCCTGGGTACCGAGCCAGAGCGCCCCCTGCATCAGCACGTAGAAGAAGACGTTATCCTGGCCGAGGAACTGGTAGATGCGGGCGTCCGGGTCCCGCCAGAACTCGGCGTACCGGGCCGGGTCCTGGCCGCGGGCGGCGAGGGCCACCTGGGAGAAGGCGATGGGGGCGATGAGCGAGTCGGGCCAGACGTAGAGGGTCTTGCCGGCGAGGTCCGGGTCCAGGTCCGGTACCGGGATGCCCCAGGCGATGTCCCGGGTGATCGAGCGGTGCGCCCACTCGTCGCACACGACGCTGTCGATCCCCCGGGAGGACAGCAGCGCGCGGCCCGCCTCCAGGTCGGGCTTGCTGCCAAACTGCAGCACCAGCTCCTTGGTGGGGGTGTACTTGCTCTTGTGCTTCGGTAGCTCGGCCTTGAACCCGCGGTACGCCTCCTCGTGGCTCCTGGGGAAGCGCAGCGCCGGGAGCACCTTGTCCAGCACGCCGGCCAGCACCGAGTTTCGCCAGGTCTTCTCCTTCGACTGCAGGTGCACCCGCAGGGTCTCGGACACCGCCCACATGTCCAGGTACCAGTGGACCGTGCTGCGCATCTCCGGCGTCGCGTCGCTCACCGTGCTCCGGGGCTCGATCAGCTCGGACGGCTCGTGCTGGCTACCGCAGCTGTCGCACTCGTCGCTGTAGGCCCGGTCGTAGCCGCACTTGGGGCAGCGACCCACCACGAACCGATCCGGCAAGAACCGCTCGGCCTTGGGGTCGTACCACTGCTGGCTCACCCGCTTCTCCAGCAGCCCGTGCCCGTGGAGCTTGCGCAAGAAATCCTGGGAGAGCGCCGCATGGGTCGGGAAGCACTCGGGGCGGGAGGTGCCGCTGTAGACGTCGAGGCCGATCTGGTAGCGGTCGAGGGTGGTTTGCTGGTGG
The DNA here is from genome assembly GCA_025453595.1 of Polyangiaceae bacterium. GTDB lineage: Bacteria > Myxococcota_A > Polyangia > Polyangiales > Polyangiaceae > JANWXX01. The sequence goes on along the minus strand of JALOQB010000203.1, from coordinate 7,557 downwards.
TCGTGGATCTCGTCGAGGAACTGGCGGATCGGCTTGCTGGCCTTCATGGCGGCCAGCTCGCTGGTCGAACCATGCTCGTCGCTGCCGCAGACAAAGAGCACGTTCGAGCGGCCGATCAGCAGGCCCATCCAGCGCGCGTGGATGTCGGCGGGCAGGTGGGCGCCGGCGAGGTGACCCAGGTGCAGCGGGCCGTTGGCGTAGGGCATCCCGGCGGTGACGACGGCGCGCCTGGGGCGCTTGATGGTGGCGAGGACCGTGGCGACGTCGGTGGGCGGGCCGTGGGGGGTAGACATGGGTGCCGTAGGTTTCTTCGCGGATTGTTGCGGGAGTCAAGGCGCTCGCTCAGGACAGCACCTGGCCAGGCCCTGTAGCTCCCTCACGCGCCGCGGACGCCGGGCCTGACGTGCGTGCATGGCGTGCAAGGTCACACCTCGATGCAGGGGCCAGCGGCCAGGGGCTAGCGCGGCGTCGCTGGTTCGAAATACCTTGGACCCATGCGCGGCATCACCTCCTCCTTGCTCCTGCTGGCCCTCGCGGTCGTCGCCTGCTCCGGGGCCGACTCGGAAACCTCGGCCTCGAACCCGGGCGGCTCGGGGGGCACCTTTTCCGCCGGCGGAAAGTCCGGCTCTTCTGGCTCCGGTGGGGGTCAGGGCCCTGCATGTGGTTTGACCACCAACAATCCTGGCTGCGACACGTGCCTGGATGCATCCTGCTGCTCGCAGGAGTCGGCCTGCGCGGCCAACCCGGGTTGCCTGCCGCTGCTCCAGTGCGCCTCGGCGTGCAAGGATCAGAGCTGCGCGGTCAAGTGCGGGGCCCAGTTTCCGGACGCCATGGATGCGTACAACGACCTGATGGCCTGCTTCTCCGGTCCTTGCAAGAAGGCCTGCGAGGGCGGCTCGGGAGGGAGCAGCGGCGGCGGAGGCAGCGGGGCGACTGGCGGCTCGGGGGGCAGCGTCAACCCCTTCGGTGGCGGCGGTGAGTCGGGCTCGGGGGGCAGCTTCAATCCTGCCGGGGGGGCCGGCGGCTCGTCTGGCTCGGGGCCTGCGGGGGCCGGCGGCTCCGGTGGGGGTCAGGGCCCTGCATGTGGTTTGACCACCAACAATCCTGGCTGCGACACGTGTCTGGATGCATCCTGCTGCTCGCAGGAGTCGGCCTGCGCGGCCAACCCGGGTTGCCTGCCGCTGCTCCAGTGCGTTTCCCAGTGCACGGATCAGAACTGCGCAAACGGCTGTGGGGCCCAGTTCCCGGGGGCGGTGCAGGCCTACAACGATCTGATCAACTGCTTCTCCGGGCCCTGCGATCAGGCCTGCGGAGGCGGGTCCGGTGGGTCCGGTGGGTCGGGGGCGAGCGGTGCGTCGGGGTCGAGCGGTGCGTCGGGGAGCGGTGGATCGGGCGGGTCGAGCACGGGGGGAGGGCAGTGCTCGCTGGAGATGAACGGCAGCGACGGGGGCGTCATCCCGGTGTGCTGCGCGCCGACGGCCTCGGAGAAGGCAGAGATCTCGCAGGTGTTCGAGCTGCTCAACCAGTACCGTGCCCAGCAGGGCAAGAGCGCGCTGGTCTACGATGATCAGCTGGAGGCGGCGATGCAGGGGCACTGCGAGCACATGCTGCAGAAGGATTTCTTCAGCCACACGGCGCCGGAGCCGTCGGTCGCCAAGTTCACGACCCGGGCCGGCCTCTGCGGGACGAGCGCCAGCGCGGAGAACATCGCGAAGGGGCAGCAGAGCGCGGCGTCGGTGATGAACTCGTGGAAGACCAGCCCCGGTCACAACGCCAACATGCTGGGGAATTACAAGCGCATCGGCATCTGCCGCAAGGGGCCCTACTGGGGGCAGATCTTCGGGAACTGACGGGGAGGTCGGGGGGTCACTCGGAGGGGAGCACGCGGGCGATGGGGCGGAGCTGGACCTCGGGCTGGAGCTCGGCGAACGAGATGACCTGGGCCTCGGGGAAATCGGTCTCGAGGAGCTTGCGGACGAAGCGCCGGATATCAGGCTGCGTGAGCACCACGAGGGGGTCGTCGGGGGAGGGCGGGTGCTGGGTCAGGGTGGCGCGGAAGCTGGCCACGATGTCCCGGGCCGCGGCGGGGGCCAGGGTGAGGAAGCTGCCGGCCTGGGTGCGGGTGATGGAGCCGCGGATCGTGTCCTCGATGAGGGGGTCGATCAGGTAGAGCGACAGGTGGGACGCGCCTCCGGTGAGGCGGTAGGTGGTGGCGCGGCGGAAGTGACCCCGGATCAGCTCGGCCAGCGCCAGCGGGTCCCGCTCCTGGGGGGCGTGGAGGGCGAGGGCTTCGAGGATCGTGCGGAGGTCCCGGATGTTGATGCGCTCCTCGACCAGGCGCCGCAGCACGTCCGCCAGCAGCGCGAGGGACACCGGCTTGGGGACCACCTGGCGCACCAGCGCGGGCGTCACCTGCTCGAGCTGATCCAGCAGGAGCTGGGTCTCGTGGAGGCCGAGAAAATCGGCGGCGCGGGCCTGCAACAGCTGGTGAACCTCGGCGGCGACGGTGGGGGCCACGAGGGAAGGGTCCAGGTCGTCAGGGATCACCATGACCCGCGCGGGCACCTCGAACATCAGCGCCACGATGTGCCGGGGCGGCATGCCCTCGACCAGCCGGAGGCGAGGCGGCGGCAGGGGGACCCCGAGCTCGTCGAAGAGTCGCTCCCGGAGCTGGTGCACGGCGCCGCCGATGCCGGCGCGCTCGACCTCCTGACCCCGGAGCACGTCGTCGAGCAGCGGCTCCAGGTCCGCGGAGAGCTCGATGGTCCAGGGGGAGACGACGGGGACGAAGCTGGGCGCCTTGCGGCGCGCGAAGGACGGCGGGGCCTGGGCCGCGGAGGTGGAGCGATCGACGCGCTCGACCTCCATGCGCTGCATCCGGGAGCGGGAGACCCAGAACAGCAGGACCGCGATCACCAGGAAGGGGAGCGTCGGGAAGCCCGGGACCACCGCCAGCAGCCCGACGAAGACCGCGGCCACCAGCAGGGCCCGGGGCGTGCCGAAGAGCTGGGCCCCCAGCTCGGAGCCGAGGGGACGATCCGGCTCCTCGCTGGCGACGCGGGTGACCAGGATCCCCGCCCCGGTGGACAGCACCAGCGCCGGGATCTGGGTCACCAGGCCGTCGCCGATGGTCATCAGGCCGTAGCGCTTGAGGGCCATCTCGGCGGTCATCCCCCGCTGCAACACCCCCACGGCGATGCCCCCCAGCAGGTTCACCGACGTGATGATCAGGGAGGCGATGACGTCGCCCTTCACGAACTTCATGGCCCCGTCCATCGCCCCGTAAAACTGCGACTCGCGGGCCAGCTGGCGGCGCCGGCGCCGCGCCTCGTTGCCGTCGATGCTGCCGGAGCGCAGCTCGGCGTCGATCGCCATCTGCTTGCCCGGCATCGCGTCCAGGATGAAGCGCGCCCCCACCTCCGCCACGCGCTCGCTGCCCTTGGCGATGACCACGAACTGCACCACCGTCAGGATCAGGAAGATCACCGCCCCGACCACGTAGTTCCCCCGGACCACGAACTGACCGAAGGCCCGGATCACCTCGCCCGCGTTGGCCTGCAGCAGGATCAGCCGGCTCGATGACACGTTCAGCGCCAGCCGGAACAGCGTCGTGATCAGCAGCAGCGTCGGGAAGGTCGCGATCGCCAGCGCATCCGGCACGTAGAGCACCACCAGCAGGATCGCCACCGACACCGACAGGTTCGCCGCCAGCAGCACGTCCAGCGCCATCGTCGGCAGCGGCACCACCAGCAGCGCCACCACCACGATCACCACCACCGCAAGCGCCACCTCGGCCGCCCCGAGCTTTGCCGCCAGCGACGGCCGCTGCACCCTCGGCTCCGCCATCCCTCAGCTCGGCGCCGTGAAGAGCCCGAAGACCCCGGTGTAGAAATGCACGCCCCCGGGCCCCGGCGCGATCTCGAAGGAGCTCATCAACCCCACCGCCGGCAGCCCGGGGAACCTCGCCTTGATCTGCTTGCTGTCCACGTTGGAAGTTCCATACAGCTGGGAGCCCCGGCCCGCGCAGTTGATGTAGAGGCCGAAGTGGGCGGCGGCGCCGGCGGTCTGGCGGGCCTGCTCCCGCAGGGCGGCCTCGAGGTTATGGCGGGCCGCAGGGCCGTCGAGGACCGCGAAGGCGATGGGGGTGCCGCTCTCCACCGCCTCGCCGAGGACCACGGCCTTGCGCCCCGGGTCCACGCCGCGGATGGGCCTCACCCGGACCCCGCGCAGGGGCGCCGCCTGGAGCTGCTCCAGGGTGCTCTCCGGGGGGGGCAGGAGCGCAAGGACCTGGGGCCGCCCCTCGACGGAGCGCGCCGCCTTGCTCAGCACCTCCAGCGCCGGTTCGCCGTCCACCCGCAGCAGCGTGCTCTCCCGGGACTCGGTGATGGTGCGCCAGCCCCCGAGGATACGGCAGCCCGGGGCGGTCGTGATGTGGGGCCCTCCCCGCCGCAGCAGCAGCCCCACGGCGGCCCCCTCGTGCAGCTCACCCTGGCGATCCACCACCCCTTGCGGGCCGTCCGAGCCCGCCCCCCCCAGCATCACCAGCCCGGGGAACCGCTGCGCCAGCCGCCGCGGCACCCGGCTGGCCCAGGGGAGCTGCTGCAGGAACAGCAGCAACGTCCCCTCTCCGCCTGCCTGCTCGATCCGATCCCCCAGCGTCTCCTCCGCGTCCTCGTCGTCCGGATCGGACCACACCGGCTCCGGCTGGAGCCCCGACGCCAGCAGCCCCGCCACCGCCGCCTGCCCCTCGTGCTCCCCCTGCTCCGTCATCACCCCGACCCCGTGCACCAGCAGCGCCGGAACCCCCGCCAGCCGCCGCTGCACCTCCCGCGCCTGGGCCCTCCGGTCCTGGGGGCCCGAGCTGAAGAACAGGCCCACCCCGGGCCGTGGTACCTGCCGGAGCGCCGCGCTCAGCGGTCGTTCCAGCGCAGAAGCTTCGGTGGTCTGGAGCGAGAAACTGACGGCGGCCATGCGTGAACCCAGAGTGAGACAGGTGCGGCCTCCAGCGCAAGGGCCAGCGCCCTCCCCGGGCAAAGGAGGGATCGTTGAGGTCTTTTTGAACCCTCTTCGGCCGGCCTGGAAGGAAGGTCATTCTCTGTCACAAGGAAATAGTATGTCCTGGCCTGAGCTTGCCGGGGGGATCGGGGGGATTAAGTGCGAACGTCATGGGTTCACGACAGACCGACGGTGTGCTCCCCGGGGCGAAATACCTGCAAGCGACGGCGCCACCGCCGCGGCTCCCGCCGCCGCTGCCGACGGGCCTGCCGGAGCTGGACGCGCTGCTGCCCGGGGGAGGGCTGGCCTGGGGGTCGGTGGTGGAGCTGATGGCGCCGCGAGGGCTGGGGCTCTCGACGAGCCTGGCGCTGGCGCTGTGCGCGGCGGTGCAGCGGCAGGGGCGAGGGTGGTGTGCGTTCGTGGATCCGACGCGGTCGTTGCATCCGGCGGGGGTGGAGGCCTGCGGGGTCGATCTGGGGAGGCTGCTGGTGGTGCGTCCGCCGGTGGATGGGCTGGGGCGGGCGGCGCTCCGGGTGGCCCAGAGCCGTCAATTCTCCGCGGTGGTGGTGGACACAGGGGGGGTGCCGGGGGCCGTGTTCACGGACTCGCTGGGGCCCTGGGTGGCGCAGGCGCGGCGGCTGGCGACGGCGAGCGAGGGGGGGGCGGCGATCAGCGTGCTGCTCACCCACCGCGAGATGAGCCGGACGATGCCGCTGCCGGTCGCCGAGCGCATCGAGCTGACGCAGGAGCGACCGGGGCGGCTGCTGCTGCGGGTCCACCGGCACCGCTACGGGCTGCCCTCCGAGTGGCAGGCCTGCCGGTTCCCGTCCCAGCTCCGATCTCCGCTGGTCGCGCCGGCCCACGAGGCGTCATGACGCAGCCGCCTCGCGCCGGGGTGCGAGGGCGAGGGGGGCTCCCCCGGGGGCCCGGGCCCCTGTTGCCCTTCGACGAGCCTCCGGTTGTCGGGGGCCGCGCCCTCGCCCTCCATTTCCCCGATCTTGCCTGCGAGCTGGCCATCTTTGACCGGGAGAGCCGCGTGGGGGTCGCCGGCGCGCTCCGGCTGGATCGACCGCTGGCCGCGGTGCTCCTCGGAGATGGCCAGGCGATCTCGGACGAGGCCCCTCTCCACAGCGCCACGCAGAGCGCCCGCAAGAGCGGGGTTCGACCCGGGCAGCGGGCCGGGGACGCGAAGAAGATCCTTCCCTCCCTGGAGGTTCGAGGCGTCGCCCAGGCCCGGATGGTCAGCGCGATGCAGTCCTTCGCCGAGATCGTCCTCGGCGTCGGCGCCGGTCACCGCCTGCTGCCGCCAGATACGCTGCTGATCGACCTGACGGACGTCACCGGCGCCGGCATGGAGGGGCCGCTCCTCGCCCACGCCTGCGAGCGGCTCGGCGCGCTGGGCCACCGGGTCCGCGCCGCCGTCGCCTCCCGCGAGGCGCTGGCCCTGCTGCTCGCCCGCTTTGGCCCGGACCCTCGCACCGTGGTGCCCCCGGGGCGCGAGCACGAGGCGCTTTCTCCCCTCCCTCCCGAGCTGCTCCAGCGCACCGAGCAGTCGCTGCGCCAGCACCCCCCTCTCCGGATCCAGCACGGCGCTTCCCTCCGCGAGGAGGTTTGTTGGGACGAGCCGATCCGCGGCGCAGACCCCCTCTCTTTCGCCTTCCACTGGGTCGCCGTCCGCGCCGCCGCCCGCCTCGTCGGCCGTGGCATCGAGGCCCGCGAGGCCACCCTCTCGCTCCGCAGGGCCTCCGGGCAGGAAGAGCGCCTCGAACCGACCCTTCGCTCCCCGATCCGCAAGACCTCCGACCTGGTCCAGGCCTTCCGGTTCCGCATGAACGACTGGCCCGCCGACGAGCCCGTCGCCGGCCTCACCGTGACCCTCGGGGGGCTCTCCCACGCCGCCGAGGGCCCCGTCAGCCAGAACGCCTCCCTCCAGGCCCTCGCCCAGGAGCTGGGGGCCGAGCTGGGCCCCGGGCGTGTCGGCCTGCTCTCCCCTCGTGATAGTATGGATCTTCCCTACCTCCAGGAGCCAGCAACGCCGCAGGTGGGCTTCTGGTCCGCGGACGCGCTGACGCCGCCGACCCGGGTCCTGGATGTGCCGGTGCTGGTGCTCGGGAAGGTGGCCCGCGGGTCCCGGGTCGAGATCGATGGTCAGACCTTCGTGGTCCACCGGGTGACCCTGGTGGATGCGCGGGGGTCGGGGCCCAACCCGGGCCTGGAGCACATGGCGGTGTGGCTCACCCACGGCGACAGCGGCGCCCTCTCCTGGATGACCCGCGACCGGAGGCTGAAGCGCACGCTGCTCCATGGCTGGTTCACCTGATATAACCAGCGGGCCAAGACGGTCGCTGTGACCAACAGCCGTCCCTCCCCTGCAGCCGCAGCCGTCCCTCTCCTGCAGCCGCAGCCGTCCCTCCCCTGCAGCCGCAGCCGTCCCTCCCCTGCAGCCGCAGCCGTCCCTCCCCTGCAGCCGCAGCCGCAGCCGCAGCCGCAGCCGCAGCCGCAGCCGCAGCCACAGCCGCAGCCACAGCCGATTCTTCTTATTGTTTTGAGGTCAATAGAATG
>JALOQB010000202.1 GCA_025453595.1 Polyangiaceae bacterium | reverse complement strand
TTGCCCTTGATGACCCCGGATCGAGTTTCAGAGGACGAATTGAGGGCCTTGGCGATGCCGAAGTCGACGACCTTGGTCTGCCCCTCGTAGGTGACAAAGATGTTGTGAGGGCTCACGTCGCGGTGGACGACGTTGAGGAGGGTGCCGTCGTAATCTGCGAGTTCGTGGGCGTAGTGGAGGCCGCCCAGCGCGTCCGAGATGATGCGAAGAGAGATCTCGAGGGGCAGACCGCCGGCCTTGGAGAAGTCACGGACGATCCGGTTGAGGGGCTGGCCGTCGAGGTACTCCATCGCGATGAAGTTCTGCTGACGGTCCGACACGACCTCGTAAGTATGGACGACGTTGGGGTGATTGAGCCGCGCTGCCAGCCGCGCCTCATCGAGGAACATGTTGAGGAAGTCCGGGTCGTCCGACAGGTTCTGGCGGAGCTGCTTGATGACCACCAGCTTGTTGAAGCCAGCGGGGCCCGAGGCGACCGCGAGGTTGACCTCAGCCATTCCGCCCCGCCCCAGCTCGGCAATCATCCGGTACTTTCCCGCGAGAATCGGATCGGATTCGCTCATTGTTAGGTGACCACGTTCCTGGCGTGAGAGGCCCCAGAACTTCAGACAGATATGGCCATCACCTTATCATTTGGGGCCATGTACCCGCAAGGGATCGGCCAGCGTCATCATGGCCACATGTACGCATCTTGTCGTTGAATATCGTGGCAGGTCATGTGGGGTCGGGTGATGCCAGGGCCCGCGCCATGCGGTCAAAATCGAGGACCGAGAGGGTCTCTCCGCGAGCATCGAGGGAGAGGCCAACGGAGGCAGCGTGCTCGTGGAGGCGCTCGGAGGTGAGGCCACGGAGACCTTTCCAGGCGTTGCGGAGGGTCTTGCGCCGCGCGGAGAAGGCCCGCTTCACCAGCTCACGAAACAGGTCGGTTTCCTCGGCGAGGGGTGGGCGCGAGGAGGTCAGGAGGAGCACCGCCGAGTCGACCTTGGGAGGCGGGAAGAACGAGCCGCGGCGCACAAGGCGGACCCGATCGACGGAGAAGGCGGCCTGGACAAAGACCGAGAGGGCGCCGTAGTGCTCCGAGTCAGGGGGGGCGGCGACGCGGTCCGCGACCTCTTTTTGCACCATGAACACCACCGCATCGACGCGGGATGCGTGGTGCACCGCGCGCTCCAGGAGCCGACCGGTGATGTTGTAAGGGATGTTGCCCGCGATGCGCCAGGGCCCGGGGCCCAGGGCGAGGGCGGCGCCCCAGTCGGCGGTGGCCGCGTCGTCCTCGATCAAGACGAGCTGACCCGAGCGGAGCGCGTCGGCGAAGACCTCGCGGAGCAGGGGGATCAGCTCGCGGTCGCGCTCGATGGCGACCACCTGGACGCCGCGGTCGAGGAGATGGCGGGTGAGGACCCCCTTGCCGGGGCCGATCTCGAGGACAGTCCCCCGAGGAGACGGGGCGGCGGCCTCTGCGATGGCGAGGGCGGCGCCGAGATCCGTGAGAAAATGCTGTCCAAAGCTCTTCTTGGGGCGAGGTTCGATCATGGTTCATCCGGGGCGGCGGGCGGGATCAGGCGCGGACGCCGGAGCCGCTCCAGCTTGACCCCGAGGCTCCGTAGCAGCAGCTCATCGCGCCGCCGGGCGTGACGCAGCTTCTCCTGGAAGGCGCGCAGCGCGAAGGCCCCCTCGGGCTGGGGGGCGTGGATCTGCTCGAGGGTGGCGCCGTGCTCCGGGAGCACCCAGCGGATCTCGGTGAAGCGCCCCAGACGCTGCAGGACGGCCAGCAGCGCCGCGGCCTCTCGCTCGGGCGCGGAGCCCAGCACATAGAGGACCGAGGGCCTGGGTTTTTCGTGGAGGCGCTGCTCCAGGAAGAGGGCGAGTTGCTCGGCGATCCGGGGGCGATCGGGCTCAAGGCGAGGAGGGACCTCGACGCCAAAGGCAGCGAGGTACTGGCGCAAGCGTCGCTCGTGGGGTGTCGCCGCCAGCGGGGCCTCGGGCTGAAAAGGGGCGCGGCTCATGGTGGAGACGGCGCGCAGGACCAGCTTGTCGAGGTCGCGGCGCCCGAGGTCCGCGAGGCCCTGCGGGTCCAGGGGTCGCAGGTGCTCGATCACGCGAGCGATGATGTCGTTTTCGTCGAGATCGCACCGGTCCCGGTCGTACACCGAGGTGCTGTGCGAGAGCAGTTGGTGGATGCTTGCGCCGTGGGTGGGCCCCCGGTCGGGCTTGAGCAGGCCCAGCAGGCGAGCCCCCAGGACCGCGGCCCCGACCTTGTCCCCGCGGCGCAGGTGGCGGTCCGCGAGGGCGGCGGCGTCGTCGATCAGGAAGTCGAGGGGGGCCGCGCCGACGGGGCCCGACCAGAGCTCGACGGAGGCATCCAGGACGACCCAGACGAGGGAGCGTTCCTCGTGCTCCATCTCGCGCACCATGAGCTTGCTCCGGCGCCCGGAGGCCTTCCAGGCGATGCGCTTGAAGGGGTCACCGGGCACGTACTCCCGAACCTCGCGCAGGTCCGTGCCTTCCCCCGCGGAGCGACCGGAGGAGCCGCCGTCCGATGCAAGACGGGTGCGACCTCCGCGCGGGGAGCGCAGCGAGGTCGGGTAGGAGGACGGGCGAACGTCGAGGCCAAAGGGGTTCGCGAAGGTGAGGGGCACCTCGAAGAGCCCGGGCGCACCTCGAACCTCCAGGGCGAGGCCGAAAAGCCCATGGCGACCGACGCGAGGCGCGCGGACACGGACCGTGACCAGCAGCTTGCCCGAGGCGGGGACCTCCCCCGAGGCCGGCTCGATCTCGACGTCAAGCTGGCTGGATGCGACGGCGCGCAGGCTCACGTAGCGAGCGGCGAGCGTGTCCCGGTTACGGACCTCGGCCTGGAGCTCCACGCGCTCCCCTCGCCCCACCACGAGGCTGCGCTGGGTGGAGCTCCAGAGCATCTCGAAGCCCGCCGCCCGGATGCGCGCCACCGAGACGAGCGTCGCGGCCCTGGCGACGCTGACGCCGACCAGCACCGCGGCGCCCCAGGCCACCACCGCGGGCTGCGCGGTGAGGAGCCCCGCGGCGACCACCGCCCCGCCGGCCACCGCCAGGTGAAAAGCGGTCTGGGTCGGGTAGAGGCGCATCAGACCGCCCGGACAGCGCGTCGGTAGCCGATCCGACCGAGGGCCTCGGTGATGACCGCGTCGCGAGCCTTGGCGTCTCCCTCCAGCTCCGGGGCCATCACCATCCGGTGGGCGAAGACGGGGAGCGCGAGGGCCTGGAAATCATCGGGGCTCACGTAGATGCGACCCTGGAGCACCGCCATCGCCTTCGCAGCCTGGACCAGGCCCAGGGTGCCACGAGGGGACACGCCCAGCACGACCTGGCCGTGGGTCCGGGTGTAGGCCGCGAGGGCCGCGGCGTACTCGAGGAGGTCGTCCTCGACATGGACCCGGCTGGCGACGGACTGGAGCGCCACCACCTCCTCGCCGCTCAGGACCTTCCGGGGCTCGGGGGGAGACGTGTTGTGGGCGCGCAGCATGGCGACCTCCTCCTTGGCCCCCGGATAGCCCACCGGGATCCGCACGAGGAAGCGGTCGATCTGGGCCTCTGGTAGCGGGTACGTGCCCTCCAGATCGATCGGGTTCTGCGTCGCCAGCACCAGGAACGGGTTGGGCAGCTCGAAGCGATCGCCGTCGATGGTGGTCTGGCGCTCCTGCATCGCCTCCAGCAGGGCCGCCTGGGTCTTGGCCGGCGCCCGGTTTATCTCATCGGCCAGCACCACGTTGGCGAAGACCGGGCCCGCGCGCAGCGTGAAGGAGCCTTCCTTGGGGGAGAGCACGTAGGTGCCGGTGATGTCAGCGGGGAGCAGGTCCGGCGTGAACTGGATGCGCCGCACGGAGCACCCGAGCCCGGTGGCGAACGCCTTGACCAGCGTCGTCTTGGCGACCCCGGGTACACCTTCGAGGAGCACGTGGCCCCGGGCCAGCAGGGCCACCAGCATCAGCTCGGGGATCCGGGGGCTACCGATGAAGACCCGGGCGACCTCGGAGCGGAGCGCGTCGAGGCGCTCGCGGGCGGCCTGCACCTCGGCCTGCTGCAAGGGCGCGCTCATGGCTCGACGGCCCCGCCGCGGATCCGGGCCTCGACGAGCCCCACGGTCGCCGTGGCCACGCGCTCCGTCCACTCCAGGGTCTGCCGCGTCACGCGCACCGGTTGACCGGCGCTCACCGCGCTCTCCACTCGTCCCATCTCTGACACCATCCTCTTCATCTCCGCCAGCGCGGCGCCGTCCAGGAGCCTCCGCCGGACCAGTTCTTCCATAACCGTGGCCAGGTGGGGAGGCCGCTCCATCCCCAGCACCCCGCCGAGGCGCTCGCAGAGCGCGTCTCGTTGCTCCAGCAGCACGAGGCCCCGGTGCGTCCCTTCCGCCGCCAGCACCGCCGCGCGCCCTGCGACACCGCCTTGCCCGACCAGCGGCTGCCTGCGGGCGAAGCGAGGCGTGGGGGGCCGGTAGACGCGCCCGCTCACCGAGAGACCCCACAGCACCAGCGCCGCCACGCAGGCGACCGCCAGGGCGAAGGCGGCCCCCTTGGGGAGGCCCTCGGCCCGGGCCCGCTCCACCTCGGAGCGCACGGTCCGGAGCCACTCCCGTAGCTCTCGCGAGGTGGTGGAGTCGGCCCCGTAGACCCCGGACTCCTCGAAGCGATTGGCCACCACGATCAGCTTCCCCTGGCGCGTCCCCCAGCTGTCGTCGTCGACCAGGTAGCGCACCAGGCCCAGAGCAAAGGCGCGGTTGCCCCGGTAGCGCAGCATCTGGTTGATGAGGGCCGAGGGGTCCCCCATGGCAAAGAGGCGCCCTTTCCCGACCTGCCCGGCCACCGCCAGCGCGACGTCCGCCTCACCCGAGGCTCGAATTTTGAGCACCGTCGACAGATCCGGGTGGAGCAGCCCGGTCGGATGGTTCGTGACCAGGCGGTCCACCTCGGCGACCACCGGATGCACCCCTCCCCTTCGCCCTGCCACCACCTCGTTCACCGGCTCGGCGAGCGGCAGCGAGGGGTTGCTACGGAGGGCAAACAGCGGGCGCCCTGGCGCCGGGATACGCCGGATCTGGTAGCGCCCCAGGATCCGATCTCCGACCCCGAAATCATCGAGGATCGCCCCGCGCCCGCCGGCCCTCAAAAAAGCCGCCAGCTCCTCGCTGTCCGGCGCCACCTCCGGGTGGAGGATAAGGAGCCCGTCCGCCGGGCTCAGCGCGGACCAGTCGATGCGGTTGGAGACCAGCACCCGGTGCGCCCCCAGCTCCTGCCTGGCGAGGTCCACCAACCCCTTGCTGCCCTCCCAGCTGGCCTCGTTCAGCGCAAAGGACTGCGCCTCCGCGTTGCCTGGTCGCAACAGGAGCCACAGGCCAAGCAACCCCGCACCCAGGCGAGGCAGCCAAGAACCAGAGCGCGGAGAGAGCAGGACCAAGGGCCCAGGGACCCTAGCACAGCACCTCCGGTGGCAAGCCCCCGGATCTTGACCTGGGTACACCTATTGCTAGATTCCGAAGGAAGACCTACGTACCACCGCGCCCCTCACCCCTCCTGGAGGCTCCCCATGTTGCCCCCTTTCATCATCGAGCAAATCCGCAAGCGCGAAGAAGAAGATCTGCGGCGGCGTACGGTGGAGCAGCCCCGACTCGAAATCCCCATCGAGTACCCGGCCATCCCCCCGGCGCGCCGCACCGAGCGAGACATCGAAGACGAAGAAGACCGCCGCCGCGGGGTGATCGTGGTCGATCTGATCTGAGCGTTCCTCTTCCCCGGGCCCTCCGAGGCGACTAGGGTCCCCTCGACATGAGCCGTCGCCCCTTCCCTCCCAGCTCCCCCCTCCCAGGGTCATGCTCGGGCGGCCTCTTCCTTCGCTTCACCGCTCTCGCCGGGCTCTGTGCCACCCTGCTGTCCGCCTGCTTCGACACGGATCAGGGGCCAGCCCCCCCAGAGCGCCAGTTCTACTTCCCGACCGGGCTCTCGGTCTCCCCTGGGGGCAAGGCCCTCTACGTGGTCAACAGTGACTTCGACCTCCAGTTTCGAGCCGGGACCATCCAGGCGCTCGATCTGGAGCGGCTGAGAGCGACCCTCCAGAAGATGCGCCCTCCCTTCTCGGGGGCAGCTGGCTCCCTCGATCCGAGCGGCGTCGACTGCGGGGCCGCGGGGCTGGGCCTCAACACCAGCAGCGACGCGCTCCTCTACCCGGGGGCCTGCGCACCCATCGATCTGGATACTCCCCCGGACGGCCAGGGTTCCCTGGTCCGCGCCAGCGCGGACATCGGCGCTTTTGGCTCGGACATGCTCACCCTGCGGCGTCCGCCGGGGCCTGGCGAGACCCGCACCGAGGCTCGCCTTCTGATCCCGGTGCGAGGCGATCCTTCGGTCACCTGGGTGACGATCGACGACGACAGCGACGGACAGCAGACCTTTCGCCTCGACTGCGGGCAGGGGTCCGGTCGCCGCTGCGCCGACAGCCACCGCGCCGGCATCGATCCCTCCTCCAACCTGCGCTCGCTGACGCTCCCGGGGGAGCCCTTCGAGCTCGCGGTGAGCGATCGCACCGACGCGGTGGTGGTCACCCACCAGACCGCGGGCGCCGTGAGCTTGCTGCTCAACGGCTGGACCACCGGGGATCCGGCGCTCTACTCCCGTTGCGCCAAGCTGCCGCCAGCGCCGACGCTGGCGTTTGTGCTGGGTGGCCTGCCCTCCGGCGTGACGGGCACGGTGGCGCTCCCCATGCCGCGCCTGGCGGCCCTCTACCCCGACGAGATCCCCTACGCGCCGGCCTTCCTGGTGAGCTACCGGAACGCCGCGCAGATCGATCTGGTCCGGTTCTACGACGACTGCCTCTCGGCCCCCTCCCGGCCCTTCCTGGCGCTGACCGGGCGGGCTGGCGTCAACGCCAACGCCGGCGGCTTTGACTCCCGGAGCATCGCCATCGACGCGGGGGTCCGGCAGACCTGCGAGGCGAGCTGCGCCGACGCCGATCGCACCTGCCTGGCGGGCTGCGCTGGCGTCCCGGTCGACATCTACGTCGCCAACCGCACGCCCCCCTCGCTGCTGGTGGGCAAGGCGACCGGCTCGGTGAGCCAGCTCGGGGTCAACGACTCGGTCTCCTTCGGGGCCTCGATCCCGCTGGCCCAGGGCGCCTCTCGCATCGAGTTTGGCCACATCATCGATGCCGACGGGCAGCGGCGCCCCCGGGTGTTCGTGCTGTGCTTCGACGCACGGCTTCTTTACGTGTACGACCCGGATGCCGCGGCCATCGAGGCCGTGATCACCACCGGACGGGGGCCGTCGGCCCTCGCGTTCGACCCCGGGGTCGGCGCGGAAGGTGGGGCCTTCAACTACGCATACCTCGCCCATTTCACCGACTCTTACCTTGCGGTTCTCGACCTCGACATGCGCCACCCCGCCACGTACCTGACCCTCATCGCCAGCGTCGGCACCCCGAAGCCACCCCGCGAGTCCCAATGAACCGGCGCGCACGAAGCCTCCTGCGATGGCTCGCTCCCCTGGCCCTCGCGTCTCTCGCCCAGACCAGCTGTTCCCAGAGCCCCCAGAGCGTCCCGCTGCGCTCCCTCGAGCGCTCGGGCAAGCTCTCGCTGCTCTGCCTTGACCTGGGCGCGACCGAGCGGGTCGGCTACCCGCTCGAAGACTGCCAGGCGCGCAAGCTGGTCGAGCGCTCCGACGGCACCCTCAGCGAGGTCCGGCTCTACGCCCTCGTCAACCAGACGACCCGCGGCGAGGTCGTGCTCCTCGATATCCCCGGGGCCACCGTTGTCGACACCAACCCGTCGCTCCCGGGCTTCAATTTCCTCCAGGTGGGCGCCCAGCCGGTCGATATCGTCACCTCCCCCGAGAGCACGGTCTCCTTCGTGGCCGCCGCCGAGCCCAACCGCCACGGCCTCTACGCGCTCCCCTCGAAGAAGCTCCTCGACCGACCCGCGCTCCCCTCCTGGCCGGCCTGCTCTCTCCCGGCGCGCCCTGGCGCCATGACCCTCCTCGTCGCCCCCACCGAGGGCTTCTGCCCGGGCCCCAACTACGCGGTCGATACCCTCGGCGAGCAGGGCGATCCGGCTCACCCCAACGGGGACCTCGCCATCGAGCAGCGCCAGCCCGGCGCCCGCAAGCTGATGGTCGCGCTCCCCACCGAGGGCGAGCTCCTGCTCATCGACGCACAGGCCCTCCTCGATCGACCCCCGGGCAGCTTCGATCCTTGCCCCATCGAGCGCCGCTTCCAGCTCGAGACAACCCCAGAGTTCGCCGAGCTCTCCGGCGAGCCAGAGGACGCCTCCTGCCCCCCTCGCCCGGCCTCCTCCCCCTCCCCTGTTTGCCCCGTTCGCAAGCCCAAGGTCGTCGAATCTCCGGCCTCCGATCGCTCCTCGCCGGTCGCCTTCGCCCTCGCCGATCGCACCCTCTACATCGCCGACCAGAAGGCCCCTCGCGTCCACGCCCTCGACGTCTCTGACCCCTGCGCGCCGGCCCCGCTCCCCCCGCTCCTCCCCTCCTCCTTCGATCAGCCCTGGCGCCAGGTCACCACCCGCGCCCTCGCCGTCAGCCCCATCACCAGCGACAGCAAGCGCTTCCTCTACGCCATCGATGACCTCGACGGCTCCGCGATGATCTTCGACGTCTCCCAGGGCTCCGGTTCCCGCTCCCCGGTCGTCCGGAGTCGCCCCGAATTCTTCCCCTTCTCCCCCCGCGATCGCCTCAACCTCGGCTCCCCCATCCAGGATCTCCTCTTCGTCCAGCAGGACTTCTTCCCCTTCGATAGCGAGGGGATCCGCCTGTCGGGGGTAAAATGTGACCCCACCGGCGCGGACCCCATCGGCGCCACCTACGCCCCGGCGAGCGATCTCTCCAGCGGCGCCGGGCCCGGGCGGCTCCGGGGCACCTTCGCCCTGGCGGCCTTGACCAGCGGCCAGGTGGTGATCGTCGATGTCGATGATCTCGATGCAAGCTGCCGTCGCCCCCGGGAGACCGAGCCCACAGCCACGACCGAGGCGATCGCGGCCTCGGCCTTCCCGGACTGGATCACCGGCTGCGACGACGAGTGCATCCGGGACGAAGCGGGGGCCTGCATCGGGTGCCAGGCGAGCCTGCCGAGCGCCTCCGGGGCCTCCGGCGAGCGCACCTGCCGTGCGGTGGTTCGCCACGAGATCCGTAGCCGGAATTTCCTGGTGGATGACGAATCCCAGGGGCGGAACCTGCCGGGCGTGAGCCTGGCGACGCTGGGCCTGAACGGGGCGGCGCTGCGCACCGACAGCGACGAGGCGAGCGACGAGGCCCGGCAGAACCCGAAGCTGCTGGGCCCTGGCAACACGGTGCTGCTGCCCTCGGCGCAGGCCCTGGCGCCGGACAACAAGGCCCGCTGCGGCGTGGATCGGGTGTGCCCCTGGCCCCTGGCCGACGGGACGCTGGTCGAGCCGACGCCGACCCGGGCCGATCGCAACTTCATCGTGCCGGACACCCGCGAGCCCCGCGCGGCGATCGCACAGGACTGGGTGCTGGCCTACGAGGGCGTGATCCCGGGGACGGCGGGCAAGGTGGGGCGCCTCCAGTTCCGCGAGACGGATCCGCAGAAGAGGGGCCTGATCGATACCAACGGCAACTTCTGCTACCTCGGTGTCCACGACCAGAAGCTGGCCCGCCTGGAGGGGCGGCGCTTCCACGACCGCGAAGACTTCCAGCAACTTGACGCGTTCTCCCGGGCCCACGCCGACTGGGTCGAGATCACCAACAACCTCCTCGACGAGGACGATCCTTACTGGTCGTCGGTGGGCGATAGCTGCAGCTACCTGCGCTGCCGCGCAGCCTTCGGGACCTCCGATGCGCCCTCCCCCAACCGTAGCTTTCGCATCCGCGAGGTCTACCAGGATCGGCTGCTCCTCGACCCGACGGACCCGACCGCGCCGGTCGATGCCCCCATCACGGTCCCGGATCCAACCCGGAACGGCGCGCCTCTCGATCCGGATTGCTGCTTCCCCACCCTCACCAGCTACCAGATCCGCGGCGGCGCCGCCTGGATCGCCCTCGGCTCGGTGTCCGGCTACCTGCACCGCTCGACCCTCGGCGCCGACGGTCGCTGCACCTTCCTGGGCGTGGACGACTCCAGCGGGGAGCTCTGCGACGCGTCGTTTGATACCCGCACCAGCCGCCTCTACGAGGTCCCCGCGATCAACGGAGCACGCGACCCCCAGGCCCGCCTCCACACCGATCCGTATACCTTCCACAACCCCTATTTTTACGCCCTCATCTACGAAGGTACGCAGCCCAGCCGCCGCGGCATGACCTTCGGCTGGAGCATGACCGGCGGCTTCCGGGGCCTCGAGATCAGCCTGGGCCGCGGCTCCACCCAGGTCGCCCCGAATTCGATGTTCTACCACCCGGCGCTCGGCACCGAGGTGCTGATCACCGACGCGGCCCTCCAGGGGGTCCTGTCCATCGACCTCTTCGACCTCGCGGTGGTCCGCAGCTTCCTCTGAGCTCTTGCGATCCCGGGCCCAACGGGCCACCTTGCCGCCATGGCTGGCACCGGTAGCGGCAGCAAGCAAACCCCCTCGATGCAGCAGTACTTCAAGGCCAAGGGGGCACACCCCGACGCCATCCTGTTCTTCCGCCTCGGGGATTTTTACGAGATGTTCTACGAGGACGCGGTCATCGTCGCCCGCGAACTCGACCTCACGCTCACCAGCCGCAACAAGAACGCCGCCGACGAGGTCCCCATGGCCGGCGTGCCTTACCACGCGGCCCACCAGTACATCGGGCGGCTGCTGACCAGGGGCTACAAGGTCGCCATCTGCGAGCAGATGGCCGACCCCTCCAAGACCCGCGGCATCGTGCCCCGCGAGGTGGTCCGCGTCATCACCCCGGGCCTCGTCACCGACAGCGATCACCTGGACGCCAAGCAGAACCTGTTCCTCGCCGCCGTCGAGCCGGAGAACGACGCCTTCGGCCTCGCGCTCTTCGATTTCTCCACCGGCGAGCTCCGCGCCGCGCGCCTCGACAGCGGCAGCGATCTCCTCGGAGAGCTCGCCCGCTCTGCGCCCCGCGAGCTCCTCCTTGGCCCCGTCGACGACGAGACCCGCAAGGCCATCCAGGCCCTCCTCACCTCCTCTGCGCTCCGCGACGACGGGGGCCTCACCCCCACGCTCGCGCGCAGCATCCTCGGGCAGCACCTCGCCGGCTCGCCCCTCGAGCAGCCCCTCGCCCGCCTCGACCCGGCTGCCCTCGCCGCCTCGGCCCGCGTCGTCCGCTTCGCCGCCGCCTGCAGCCCTGGCGCCCCTCTCCCCCTCCGCAGCGTCGAGACCTGGGATGTCCGCGAGACCCTGCTCCTCGACGACGTCGCCCAGAAGCACCTCGAGCTCGTCGCCTCCTCGGACGGCAGCAAGAACGGCTCGCTCCTCCACCTCCTCGACGCCACCTGCACCCCGGGCGGCGCCCGCCTCCTGCGGCGGCGCCTCCTGGCTCCCCTCGTTGACGCGGCCCAGATCCGCCACCGCCTCGACGCCGTCGAGCTCTTCCTCCAGAACCCCGAGGCCCGCGCCCAGTTCCGCGGCGCCATCGCCCACATCGCGGACCTCGAGCGCCTCGCCGTCCGCGCCTCCCTCCAGGAAGCCACCCCCAAGGACCTCGCCAGCCTCCGCGACAGCCTCGCCACCGTCCCCTCGGCCCTCGGCGCCCTCGCCTCCCTGCCCGAGCCTGCGCCCCGCGTTCTTGGCCTCGCCTCCGAGCCGGTCGACGCCCTCCCGGAGCTCCAGCAGCTCCTCGCCCGCGCCCTCGTCGATCGCCCCCCGGCCCTCGCTCGCGAAGGCGGCATCTTCCGCCCTTCCTACAGCGCTGACCTGGACGAGCAGCGCGACCTGCAGAGCGGTGGCGCGCAGAAGCTCTCCGAGATGGAGGGCCGCCTCCGCGCGGAGACCGGGGCCGCCACCCTCAAGGTGAAGTACACCCGCGTTTTTGGCTGGTACATCGAGGTCACGGACCGGCACCTGAGCAAGGTCCCGACCACCTGGCGCCGCAAGCAGACCGTGGCCAACGCCGAGCGCTACACCAACGATGAACTCGATCAGCTCAGCGACCGGGTGCTCCACGCGGAGGAGCGCGCCAAGGAGGTGGAGCAGCAGCTCTACAAAGAACTTCTGGCCCAGGTCGCGGCCTGCGCGGGGCGCCTGCACCGCCTCGCCGCGCGCCTGGCCGACTGGGACGTCCACGCCACGCTCGCCGACATCGCCCACCGCCACGGCTACTGCCGCCCCGAGGTCGACACCTCGCTGGCTCTCGAGCTGGTCGACGCCCGGCACCCGGTGGTCGAGCGCATGGCCGCCGCGGGGCAATTCGTCCCCAATGACGTGAAGCTCGACGTCGAAGGCGAGCGCTTCTGGCTGATCACCGGGCCCAACATGTCCGGAAAGTCAACGCTGATGCGCCAGGTCGCCCTGATCGTGCTGATGGCCCAGATGGGCGGCTACGTGCCCGCCGCCTCCGCCCGCATCGGCGTGGTGGACCGGGTGCTCTCCCGCGTGGGGGCCAGCGACAACGTCTCCCGCGGGGAGAGCACCTTCATGGTCGAGATGCGCGAGACCTCTGCCATCCTCGGCTCGGCCTCGCGGCGCAGCCTGGTCATCCTCGACGAGATCGGCCGCGGCACCAGCACCTACGACGGCCTCGCCATCGCCTGGGCCGTCGCCGAGCACCTCCACGATGTGGTCCAGTGTCGCGCCCTCTTCGCGACCCACTACCACGAGATCACCGAGCTGACGAAGCTGGCCAAGCACGCGGTCAATTACTCGGTGTCTGCCCGTGAATTCGGCGATGAAATCGTCTTCCTGCACAAGATCTCCCGCGGGGCCGCCAGCCGCAGCTACGGCATCGCCGTCGCCAAGCTCGCGGGTATCCCGGAGAGCGTGCTGGCCCGCGCCCGCGCCATCCTCGAGAACCTGGAAGCCAGCGGCATGCTGCCCGTCGGCACCCACGCCTCCCTGCGCCGCCGCGACAAGCAAGGACGCGCCCAGCCCGACGCCCAGCTCGGTCTCTTCGAGCCTCCCCCCGAGGCGACCTCCAAGCACCCTGCCATCGAGACCCTCCGCACCCTCGAACCCGAGCGCCTCTCCCCCCTCGACGCGCTCCAGCTGCTGATCAAGCTGAAGGGGCTGGTCAAGTAACCGATGATGCGGCCCTGGCTCCTCGCGCTGGGCGTGGCCTCCTTGCTCGGCTGCTCCGGGATCTTCTCCCCCGAGGTCCCCCGCAAGATCCACGGCCGGGTCTACCCGGGGCCTTTCGTGCCAGAAGAGGCCTATCAGGCCTTCCTGGAAGGGGCCCTCGCCGAGCAGCAGAACAACCCGACCGCCGCCGAGAAGGCTTACCTCCGGGCGACCTCCCTTGACTCCTCATCCCCCGAGCCCTGGGTGCGCCTCGGCGCCATCCGCTGCGCCCGCAGCGCGCCGCAGGCCGCCGAGGCCTTCCAGGAGGCCCTGCGCCGCGACCCGGAGTTTGCGCCTCTCTTCCGCGAGCGCGCCCGCTGCGCCTTCGACCAGGGGCGCCCCGACGACGCACGACGGGACGCGACGCAGACGCGATCCTGGCAACCCCCAGCTCGCCCCCTTGCTGTCGTCCTCCGCGCCGCCCTCGCCCCTGGCCCCGCTGACCCTGGAGCAGCTCGATCATGCCCTCCTCGACGCTACCTCCGAGCAGCTCCCGGCCCTCGCCCGGCGCGCGCGTCTGGCCCCGGGCGATCTCCTCTCCAGGGCCGCGGCGCTAGGTCGCTGGGACATCGCTCGCCCCCAGGCACGCCTGCTCCTCCAGGCCGACCCCTCCAGCGCGGATGCGCGCATCGCGCTCCTGCTCGCCGGCTCCTCCGAGGACCACCACCTCGCCCTCACGCTCCCCGCCCTCGGTTCGCTCCCGCCGAGCCCCGTCGCCTGGCTGTTGCTCGCCCAGATCCTGCTCCACCGCAGCGATCCCGAGGCCGCGGAGCGCGTGCTCCGTATCGCCCCTCCGGCCCCGGGAGACCCCCTCGCCGAGCGCCTCCGCGAGCGCCTCCAGCAGCGCCTCCGCACCCCGTGAGCAGCGCGGTCAGGCAGCGCAAGGCAGGAGCAGCACCCCGCCGGGAGCCGCGCGCCTTCTCACTTTTGCCCCTGCGCCTTGTAACGAGCAAACCCTTCGAGCAGCGCGTCGTGGACCCAGCCGCCGATCAGCTCTGCACCGACCCCGGTGGGGTGCACCAGATCGGCCCCGCCGAGGCCTCGCTGGATCCACACCCCCATGCTGCCGTGCCCCCCCATCGCCTGCCAGGTATCGAAGAAACCACACCCGAGCTCCGCCGCCAGCTTCTTCTGGATGCCGTTGATCACCGGGATCACGGGCCGGCTGGTGAACGTCTCTCCCTTCTTGTCCGCCGCGTCCATGGGCCCGATCAGCAGGCAGGAGGACCCGGGGAGCGCGTCCCGGGCCTGCTTAAGCACCGCCCGCGCCGTCGCCTCGTACTGGTCCATCGGGTAGGCAAACGAATCGCTGCTCTCGTTCGCGCCGTAGGTGAACGCGATCAGGTCCGGGCCGCGACGCTGGAGCTCCTCGGCCCAGTGGGCGTCGTCGATCTTGTCCAGAAAACGCAGCCGGCAGCCGATGATCCCGATCGCGTCGAC
>JALOQB010000486.1 GCA_025453595.1 Polyangiaceae bacterium | reverse complement strand
GATTTCGTCATCAGCCGCAAGAACGCGCCTCTCGTCAGGCATGCCATCGCGGCCCTCGCTGCGGGGGTGCCTGCGGCCATTGCGGGGCGTGACCTGGCGAAAGATCTCGGGGCCATTCTGGGGGGCATTTCACGTCGCTGCGGGGGTGACCGGGAGCGGACCATCGACACCATCTGGGAGCACTACCAGCGCCGCCTCAAGGAGGCGGCTGGGCGCGACCTGGACCCCACCCCCATCCGCGACGAGCTCGACTGCCTGATGGCCCTGCTCGACGCGCGCCCGACCGTCCAGGAGTCGATCGACCTGCTCGACAAGCTCTGCTCCGAGCATCCGGAGAAGGTCGTGCTCTTCTCCTCGGTTCACAAGGCCAAGGGGCTTGAGCGCGAGCGCGTCTACCTGTTGATGGGGACGTTCCGCGCGACGTTCTCGGGCGCCGTCGAGATCCGCGCCGGCAAGCGCGGCGACGCCGAGGAAGAAATGAACCTGCTCTACGTCGCGGCCACGCGCGCCAAGAAGGCCTTGGTTCTGGTCAGCGGCGAAGGCTGAACGAAAGGAAAAACATGACCACAGGACCACGCATGTCGCTCGCGTCGATCACCTCGACGCGCCAACAGAATCGCCCCATCCGGATCGCGCTCTTTGGCGTCCCCGGGGTGGGCAAAAGCACCTTCGCCGCCCAGGCGCCCAACCCCATCTTCCTGTGCGCCGAGGACGGCGCCGGCTTCCTCGACGCGCAGGCCTTCCCCAAGGTGCTGTCGTGGCAGGACGCCCTCGATGCGATCGAGGTGCTGCTGCGCGAGGAGCACCCGTTCAAGACGCTGGTGATCGATACCCTCGACGCGCTCGAATCCCTCTGCTGGGAGCACGTCTGCCGCATGCACGGCAACGGCAAGACCCGGAGCATCGAGGACTTCGGGTACGGCCGTGGCTACCAGCACGCGGTTGAGACCTGGGAGCAGCTGCTGCGGCGCCTGGAGCAGCTCCAGGCAAAGCGCGGCATGCACCTGGTGCTCATCGCCCACGCCGTGGCCCGCGACCACAAGGACCCTGACCACGACGCCTGGAAGCGGTGGACGATGAAGCTCCACAGCAAGAGCGCCGACGTCATCGCCGGCTGGGTGGACGCCGTGCTGTTCGCGGCACCCGAGATGGTAGCGAAGAAGGAAGGCCTCAAGACCCGGGGGTTCGCCACCGGCGAGCGGCTGCTCTACACCCAGGCCGCAGGCTCTCACGAGGGAAAGAACCGCTACGGCCTGCCTCCCTCGATGCCGCTCGACTGGTCGACCTTCCAGGCCGCCGTCGCCGCTGCCCTCGCGCCCCCTCGGCCGGCCCTGAGCCCCGAGGAGCGCGAGCGCCGGCTCGGGCTCCTGCGCACGGACCTGGCGACGCTCGTGCCGCAGCTCCCCGTCGATGCCGCCCAGCGCGCCCAGGCTGCCATCGGCCAGGCCGGGGACGACCTGGACCAGCTCACCAAGATCCTACGCCGTGTCGAAAAGACCCTCGAAACCAGCTCCAACTGAAAGGACTTCACCATGGTTACCGCAGGAACATACCGGGCCCGTGCCATCGCCTCCGGCGTCGGCGTCAGCAACACCAAGAGCACGCCCTTCGTGCGCATCGCCTTCGCGCTACTCGACCGCGAAGGCCAGGAGATCGACTGGATCGCCTACGTCACCGACAAGACCCAGGAGCGCGTCGCGGAGGACCTCCGCACCCTCGGCTACCAGGGACACGACCCGGAAGAGTTGCACAACCGAGGCCCGGAGGACGTGGCGAAGCTGCTGCCCAACGTCGTCTCGATCGTGGTCGAGGAAGAGGAGTGGAAGGGGGAGATGCGCACCCGCGTGCGCTGGATCAACCCCGAGAAGAAGGCCGGTACTTCCAGCCTTTTCGCCGGGATGAAGGCGGCCTTCGCGCAGATCGATCAGAAGAGCGGGGGCGGCAAGAAGCCCGCCGGCGGGGCCATCCCTCGCCCCGCGCCTTCGCCTGCCCAGGACGACGACATTCCGTTCTGAGGTGAGCCATCGCCAGCACCGCCCCGGACTCCAGCGCCACAGCGCCGGACCGGGGCTCAAGCCGTTGGAGGACACGATGTTGAACGATACCGCCGACCACGACCCCACCCCACCCTCCGGGCCCATGCCTGGACGCCTCTCGATGGAGGAGCGGGTGCGCCGCTCCGAGATGCTCGAGCAGGCCACGCGCCAGCGCGAGGCCCATGCGCTCGACAAGGCCGCGTGGACCAAGGGGTGGAAGCGCCGCGACGAGTACCTGGCCGAGCTGATCGCCCGGCTCACCCGCGAGGCCGGGACCGGCATCGATGAGGGAGCCCAGCTGAGCATCCCTGGCACCGACACGCTGCCCCCGGCCACCGAGACCGCCGAGCTGCTCTCTGGCCGCTGGGCCGAGCTGGTGAAGATCAGCCCACCCCGCATCGTCGCCTGGACCCTCAAAGAAGCGGACCTGTCGCCGGTGGCGAAGAAGCTGCTTGAGCGGCTGAAGCCAAAGGAGACCCTGGGCAAGCCCGCGAGCGTCACCCTGGAGCTGGGTGACCTGCCCGAGCTGCTCGACTGCACCGCCGTCGAGTCCCTGGACGCCGTCGCCGAGCTGCTGTGCTTCGATCTAGCGACGCTTCGAGGCGGAAAGAACCTCTCCGGGACACACATCGAGGCAGACCT
Organism: Polyangiaceae bacterium; assembly: GCA_025453595.1. Taxonomy (GTDB): domain Bacteria; phylum Myxococcota_A; class Polyangia; order Polyangiales; family Polyangiaceae; genus JANWXX01. The sequence goes on along the minus strand of JALOQB010000486.1, from coordinate 2,802 downwards.
GCTGCGCGCCGATAATTGGCGCGACGATGATGAGCGAGGGCCAGGCTACAGCGTGCTGCGCGAGATGCTCCGGACGGAGCTCGACGACGTGCACCCCGATTGTTTGCTGCTCGGGACCAGACTGCCCCGCCGCGCCCTGCTGCCCCTGATGGAGGGGCTGGCAGCCCTAGGCGCTGTGACCTCGACGAAGACGGGCTGGCAGCGTGTGGCCCGGGTGCCGCTCTGGGAGGGGCTGGTGCTCGAGGCGCTCGCTCGAGCGAAAGGGCGCCGCCACCGGGCCGAGCAGGCCCTGGCCGGGTGCATCGATTTTGACTGGACGTTCGGCGGCCTGGTCGAGGCCGGGGCGATCAAGAAGGCATCGACGAGCGAGGTCACGGGACAGACCTGGGAGCTGGTGCCCGAGGCCGACCGCCAGCCGCTCTCGCTCGACGACGTGAAGGCGATGGTGAAGCGCAAGGCGCCCAAGGAGGGGAGCAAAGAGGCCGCATCGCTGCAGCGCATCGCCGACGACCTCGACCTGCAGGCCCCCACGGTGCGCCGAGCCTGCGAGGCTCTCGTGAAAGACGGGTACCTTGCCCAGACCAAGGTGCCTGGGGGGTACGCTGCCGAGACCTATTTCGGCCCCTGGTACACCCGTGCCAAGACCGACAAGGCCAAGGCGAAGGTGCCCAGCGGGAAGACGAAGGGCAAGAAGGGGACGCCTGCAAAGCCCAGCCTTCGTCAGGAGGCCAGGCAGCGCAAGAAGACCGCCGCGACGGCTGCAACCGTCGGTTCGGCTCAGGACCGCACGGACGCGCTGTTTCCTGGCGTCACGCCGGCGCCTGCTCGTGAAGAGGAGGTGCACTGATGTCCAAGCACATCACCGACGCAAACAAGGCCAAGCTGCTGGCCTGGCCTTCCTGCAGAGCCGCGCCGCCGCCGGCGAGCAGAGCCTCAAGACCTGGGGCAAGCAGCACAAGCTCTTGAGCCACCAGGCCGAGCAGCTGGCCGACGCGCTGGTGTCCGAGGGGCTCGCCCTCCGCGAGGAGCGCGCCTCCGGCTTCGTCTGGCGAGCCGTCGCCCGGGCCGAAGAGCCAGCGGCGCCTGCCTCCGTCCTCGAGGACGGGGACCCTCCGAGCGCGCCTCGTTCGAGGTCGAAAAATGGGAAGTCCGAGGAGGCAGCCCCGGAGCTGGAGACCGCGTCCAGCTTCACCCCGGCCCCCCTCGCCCCGAGCCCGGCGGAGCTTCTGGTCGAGCAGGCCTGCGCCGAGTGCCAGCGGCTGAGTGCCCGCGTCACCGAGCTGAAAGAGAAGGCTCAGGAGGAGCGCGACGCATTCTGGAAGGAGGCCCTTCGCTGCGATGACATTCGCCTGCAATTCTGCTCTGCCCTCGACCTGTCCGCCCAGGCTGAGTGGGCTATGATCCTGGGCCGCGTGCGAGATCTACGCACCGAGTGCCAGCGGTTGCGGCAGGAGCGAGACATGGCCCAGGGCGAGGCCCACGGGTTGCGTCAGCAGCTCGACGAGGCCCGCGCCGCCTCCGACCGGGAGCCCTCGGCGGACGGCGACCAGCTGGCGCAGCTGCTGCTCGACCTCCCGGCGGAGGCATTTGCCGCCATCGCGGCGGCTCGCCAGGACCTGACCCGGGCCCGCGAACTGCTCCAGCGAGGGCGAGCGCTTGAGGAGCAGGCCCTTTCCGACCTGCAGGCCGCCCTGACCGGCAAAGCCCCGGCCCCCCGGGAGGCCCCCCAGAGCCAGCCAGAAGGGCGCCAGGCCATCGCCACCTGGGCGCGGCGCCCCTCCAGCACCGAGACGGGCGAGCGAGAGGGCACGGCGCGGGATCGGGTGATGCGGCTCTTCCTCGCCCGCCCTGACGAGAGGCTCACCTCGGCCGAGGTCGGGCATGCACTGGAGGTCGGCGCCAAGGCGGTCACCGGCCCCCTCTCCACCCTGACCACGGACGGGAAGCTGGAGCGAGTCACGACAGGGCTCTACCAGCTGAGCAAGACCTGGGCGCGGAGGGTAGCGTGAGCGACCAGCTCCCCGGCCTCGATCTAGTCGGAGACAGCGGCGCGATCCTCTCTCCCTGCGGTGCCTACCGCTACCGCCTCTGGAGGCGCTGGGGCTCGGGCTCGCGCTGCACCTTCATCTGCCTCAACCCCTCGACGGCTGACGCCAAGCAGAGCGATCCCACCCTGCGCCGGATGCTGGCTTTCTCCCGGGGATGGGGATTCGAGCAGCTCGATGTCGTCAACCTCTTCGCCTTCCGGGCGACCCAGCCCCGCGACTGCTTCCGGGCCGCGGACCCCGTGGGGCCCGAGAACGACCAGCACATCACCGAGGCTGTCCGCGATGCGGCCCTGGTCGTTGTGGCCTGGGGGGCTCAGGGTTGCATCCGGGGGCGAGCTCGCCAGGTGCTGGAGCTGCTCCGGCAAGCCGGGGTCACCCCCCACGCCCTGCGCCTGCTTCGCGGAGGGGAGCCCGAGCACCCGCTCTACCTCCCTTCAGAGCTGCAGCCCACTCCCTTTGAGGTGCCCTGACCCCCGGAGCCTCCCTACAGCCCCCACCGTCCCGGCAAACCGGGGCCTGGGGGCTCGGGTCGTTGAAGGAGAAGACGATGGGCAAGACGCCGAACTTTTACGACTCAGAGGAGACCGATTACCCAACTTTTCAGGACTGGCTCAGGAAAGTCATCGAGGCCACGACGCGCGGGCCCGACAAGCGCCCTTTCACCCTGGCACTCCGCGACGAAGTCCAGGGACTCATCAAACGCTGGGAGCGAGTCGTTTACCTTGGCGGATTCCAGGAGATGAACAACGCGGCG
>JALOQB010000201.1 GCA_025453595.1 Polyangiaceae bacterium | reverse complement strand
TCAAACCAACCATTCTGTTGACCTCAAACCAACAAGAAGAATCGGCTGCGGCTGCGGCTGCGGCTGCGGCTGCGGCTGCAGGAGAGGGTCGGCTGCGGCTGCGGCGGCGGCTGCGGCTGCGGCTGCGGCTGCGGCTGCGGCTGCAGGAGAGGGGCGGCTGCGGCTGCGGCTGCGGCTGCAGGAGAGGGGCGGCTGCGGCTGCGGCTGCAGGGGAGGGTCGGCTGCGGCTGCGGAGGAAGAGAATTTCTTGGATTGTTTTTGGGTCAGGCGCGGCCGCGCAGCATGCCGTTCCAGTACATCTCGGGGAGGGCGTACGCTTTCATGGCGTACATGCTGTAGCGCTCCTTGCGCTGGTCGAAGGGGAAGCTTTCCATGGGGTTCCCGTCGTAGTCGAACTCGGCCAGGATCAGCTTTCCGTAGCCGGTGACCAGGGGGCACGAAGCGTAGCCATCGTAGCGGGCGAGCAAGGGGCCGCCGGCGCGTGCCGCCAGGAGGTTCTGGGCGAGCACGGGGGCCTGCTTTCGGATGGCAGCGCCGGTGCGGGAGGTGGGCAGGCTCGAGTTATCGCCCAGGGAAAACACCTCGGGGAACCGGGTGTGCTGGAGCGAGAATTTATCCACCTCGACCCAGCCCTCCTTGCTGGCGAGGGGGCTCTTCTTGATCACGTCCGGGGCGCTCTGAGGGGGCACCACATGGAGGAGTTCGTAAGGGAGTACCACCTCCTCACCGCCGTCGAGCTTGCGGAAGATCGCCTCCTTGGAGGCAGCGCGGACCTCGACCAGATCATGGCGGAACAGGGTCTCGATGCCCTTGCGCTGCACGATGGGTTCGAGGGCCTCGCGGTAGTGCTTCACGCCGAAGATCGCCGGGGTCGCCGAGGCGTAGATCACGCGGGACGCGCCGCGTACCCCGGCCTTCCGTAGCCAGTCATCCGCCAGGTACATGATCTTCTGGGGGGCGCCGGCGCATTTCACGGGCGTCGAAGGGAAGGTGAAGATCGCGTTTCCACCGCGGAATTCCTTGAGGAAACGCCAGGTACTGGCCACGGTGTCGTAGCTGTAATTCGAGCAGACACCGTCCTTGCCGAGGTTGCCCTCCAGGCCCTTGATCCGGTGCCAATCGAGCTGCATCCCCAGGGCCACGACGAGCTGCTCGTACTCGAGCTCGGCCCCGGAGCCGAGGGTCACGCGACGGCGTTCCGGGTCAAACCCGCTGACCCGCTCGCGGATCCACTTCGCCCCCGGGGGGATGTACTCGGCCTGGGGACGCACCGACTGCTCCCGGGGGAAGACGCCGCCGCCGACCAGCGTCCAGAGAGGTTGATAAAAATGCTGCTCGGACGGCTCGACGATGACCACATCAAGCCTCGGATCGGCCTGAAGCAGCCGCGAGGCCACCGAGAGCCCGCCGGCGCCGCCGCCTACGATCACCACCGAATGTTTCGTGCTCATTCAACGATCTCCCTGGGGCAGCGCCCGCGATGAATTTCCGGAAGACGCCTCGCGCAAGGACGCACCGAAGCGCTCCGCGAGCCGCAGCGTGAAGCCGAGGGCGCGCTGGATGTCCGGCACCCCCAGCGCTCTCATGGCCTGGAACATCCCGGCCCGGGGCGGCACCTCGGCGGCAGAGGCCGCCAGCGCCTGCCCGACCTTGCCGATCAGTCGCACCGCAGGTTTGTCGAGAACACCGGAATCCAGCAAAAATTGCAGATCTTCCAGGTGGTCCAGGGCCGTCGATACGGCGGTCAAGGCAGGGGGCGAGGTGAGCCGCTCGGCGATGGCCAGGGTGGTCCGCAGCCGCTCGTCCAGGTCGATGCCTCGCGCCTGCAGCCGCTCCACAATGCCGTCCGCGGTGTCCGCGGCCGCCGCGATCAACCCGGGGAGCTGCGGTGCCAGCGCCGCCGCCTGCTCCAGCGACGCAAGCACCCTGGGCTCGGTCAACCGCTCCAGCGTGGCCAGCGCAGCCCTGGCTCGCTCGTCGACATCGACCCCGCGCGTCTGCAACCGAGCGGTGACCCCGTCCAGCGTATCCGTCGCCGCCGCTACCACGTTCGGGACCTGCGCCAGCGCGGCGTCCGCCCGCTGCATCGCGCTCTCCAGGCGGTCGAGCCGCTGCTCGATGCGCTCCAGCGCCGCCAGCACCGGATCCCTGGGAGGGGGCTTGACCCCCTGCGAATTGGCTACCATCTGCGTCATCGGGCCTCCACCCCGGGGAGTCCAGCAAGACACACGCCACCCCGCGTCCCGGGCCCCGGATGCGGAGTTAACGTTTCCTTTCCGTATCCCGATTTTTTTGCGCGCGCGTTCAACGCATCGGGTCAAGAAACAGATTGAATCGTCGGTGAAACAGCCCCTGGTGCCCCCCGATTCAGGCGCTCAGCGGAGCCCTCCGGGCCCCGGCGCTGGCTGCGGCTTGCCGGCCGCCTTGTGGCGCGACACGTCGTAGTGCTTTCGCGCCGTCACCTGCCCCGCCATCGACAGCTCGATGGACCCGAGCCCCTCGTAGGTCACCTCCCGTACCAGGTCCTTGCGCAGCCGCTCCGTGGTCTCCTTCACCGACGCCTCCAGCCGCTGCCGCGCCAGAAGGTTCCGGATCGAGGGCGCCTCCAGCTCCAGCGGACGGCTCATCGGCGGCAGGTTGCCGCGGCGCCAGACCACCGCCCACTGCTTCTCTTCCGGCAGCGGCTCCGGGATGATCTCCCCGTTCTTCACCTTGGTCGCGGCGGCGTAGAGCCCCGGATCCACCTTGACCGTGACCTCGTTGGAGCGCCCATCCGGGGCCACCAGGCCGAGATCACCGCCGCGCTCGTGGGTGGCCTTGTCGAGGGATTTCTCCCGGGCGAGCTCCTTCCAGCGGGCCTCGCCCTCGGGCTTGCGCACCTCGTCGAGGATCTTCTGCGCCTCCTCCTTGGTTGCGACGAGGATGCGCCAGAGCTGGATGCGCTCGACGCCCTGGAAGCGCTCCTTGTTCTGCTCGTAATAGCGGGCCACCTCCTCGTTCGAGATGTCCTTGGGTTCGCCGGCCTGCTTGCGTAGCTGCTGGATGGTGGCGTTCCGCAGGGTCTCCTGGAGACGCAGCCGGACCTCCGGCCGATCGGCGAGCTTCTTGTCGGTGGCGCCGAGGGACATCAGGCGCTCTTGCACCAGCACCCTTTCGAGGAAATTCTTCCGGATCTCGGCGTCGCTGGTCCCCAGCGTGGCGAGCTGGATCCGCGGGATCTGCCGCATGCGCCGCTCCATCTCGCCGCGGGTGATGGTGACCGTGCCGACACGCGCCACCACCGTATCATCGGGCCCCGTCTGCGCCGAGGCGCCCAGGGTAACCAGGGACCCCACGAGCCACGCAACCACCCGGACCGACAAGCGCATCATGGCTCAGGGGGGGTAGGACAGGGGGAAAGGGAACGCAAGACGCCCGGGGCACGGCAGGCGGCGGCGCGCCACCAGGACGCCGGCGGACCGCCAGGGACCGGGGGCATTTGGCCCGCGTCAGGCCCCCTCCCAGGGGGGCGGCACGGGGGTCGCAGGGCAAGGCAGGGATGATCGATCCGGTGCTGGCGCTGGCGGTGGCGGCGCTGCTGGGGCAGCGATCCGCGACGCAGCCCGAGGCCGTCGCGACCTTTGGCCTCGGTGCGCTGTGGCTGCTGCGCGCCAGGGTGCCGCGCTGGCAGATGGCCCTCGGGATCGCCGTGCTGCTGGCGTTTCACGGCCGGGCAGCGGGCGCGCTCGATCGCTTCTCGCGGGTGCTGGCGGAGGCCCGGGACGAGCTGGGCCCGCCGGCCCGGTGCGAGCTGCGGGTGCGGGTGGAGAGCTCGCCGTCGCTGCGGGGCGACGCGCTGCGGTGGATCGGTCGGCTGGAAGAGGGGAGCTGCGAGGGGCGAGCGCTGGCGCCGGGGCGCCTGCTGCGACTGTATGGAGGCCCTCTCGATCTATCCCGAGGGGATCGGCTGGAGGGGGTGGCGAGCGTGGGTCCGGTGCAGCTGTTTCATAACCTGGACACGGCGGATCCAAGGCCGGGGGCGGCGCGATCGGGGGCGGTGTGGAGCGGGGCGTGGGTGGACGCGACGCGGGTGGAGCGAGGGGGCGGCCCGGGGGCGTGGATCGATCGGGCGCGGGTCCACGTGCGGGGTCGGATCCAGGCGACGTACCCGGAGAGCGCGGCGCCGCTGGCGAGGGCGCTGGTGCTGGGCGAGGAGGACCTGGCGCCGGAGGAAGGGGAGGCGTTTCGCCGCAGCGGTCTGTCGCACCTGCTGGCGGTGTCGGGGACGCACCTGGTGCTGGTGGTGGCAGGGCTGGTGGGGGCGCTACGGGCGGTGCTGGTGCGAACGCCGACGCTGGCGGCGCGGTGCGTGGCGGGGCCGTGGGCGGCGGGGGTCGGGGTCCCGCTGGCGGCGCTTTACGCTGACTTCGCCGGGGGGAGCGGCTCCGCATGGCGCGCGGCGGTGATGCTGGGGGCGCTGCTGGGGGCGCAGGCCCTGGGGCGCCGCGGGGACGCGCCGAGGGCCCTGGGGCTCTCGCTGCTGGGGCTCTCGATCCACGATCCGCTGGCGGCGTTTGACCTGTCGCTCCAGCTCTCGGGGGCCGCGACCGCGGGGCTGCTGTGGCTCGCCCCGTGGGTGGAACGCCAGCTCCCGGCGCGGCTGCCGCCGTGGCTCCGCTCCCCCCTCGCCACCACGCTGGCCGCCACCCTGGCCTGCGCCCCGCTGCTGAGCGGCCTCGCCCCGGAGCTGCCGCTGGCGGGCCTGGTCGCCAACCTCATCGCCGTGCCCATCGGCGAGCTGGCGGCGCTGCCTGTATGCATGTTCCATACAGTCCTGGTGGGGCCGCTGGAGCGGGGAGCGGCGGTGCTGGGGGCGGGGGCGCTGAGGTCGGTGCGGTGGGTGGCGCACCAGGCGGCGGCGGTGCCCGGGCTGCCGGTGCCGGCGCTGACGGAGCTGCACGGGGTGATCCTGGGGGTGGGGCTGGTGGGGCTGGCGCTGTCGAGGGACCGGAGGCGAGGGGCGCTGCTGCTGGGGGCGGCGCTGCTGCTGGCGGAGGGGGCGGCGATCCGGGCAGGGTCGCCGCGGGGGCAGCTGCGGGTGACGGCGCTGGACGTGGGGCAGGGGGACAGCGTGCTGGTGGATTTTCCGGACGGGCAGGCGATGCTGGTCGATGGCGGGGGGTTCGTCGGGTCGCCGGTGGATCCGGGGCGCTCGGTGATCCTGCCGACGCTGCGGATGCGCCGCCGCAAGGGGCTCGCGGTGGCGGCGCTGAGCCACCCGCATCCGGATCATTTCCTGGGGCTGGCGAGCGCGCTACCGTCGCTGCAAGTGGGGGAATTCTGGGACACCGGGCAAGGCGAGGCGGAGGGGGCAGGGCCCGTGTACGGGGCGATGATGGCGGGGCTGAAGGGGCGCGGCGTCCCGGTGCGTTACCCGGCGGATCTATGCCAGAACCCCCGGGATTTTGGCGGGGCGCGGGTCGAGCTGCTGGCGCCTTGCCCGTCGATCACGCCCTTCGCCAACGCGAACGATAACTCGCTGGTGCTGCGGCTCCGCTACGGCAACCGGACGGCGCTGCTGGTGGGCGACGCGGAGGAGGCGGAGGAGCACGAGCTGCGGGCGCGGTACGGGGCCGGGTTGCGGGCGGATCTGCTGAAGATCGGGCACCACGGGAGCCGGACCTCGACGCGCCCGGATTTCCTGGCGGCGGTCTCCCCGGCGCTGGCGGTGATCTCGTGCGGGGTCAGGAACCGCTTTGGCCACCCGCACCCGGATACACTCCGGACCCTGGAGGCCGCCCGGGTCCCGGCGGCGCGGACGGACCGGGGCGGGGCGCTGCTGTGGTCCACGGACGGGCGCCGGGTGACGATCCGCAGGGCCTACCCGGGGGCCCCCTGAAGGGGCGCGACGGCGGCGCGACGGACCGGTATCCTGGCGGGATGGAGCCAATCCAGGGCGCTCGTGAGGTCCTCACGGTCGAGGAGTTTCTGACCCTCTCGGCCAAGATCAACTACCAGCTCAGCGCGCGCTCGCTGCGGGCGCCGGTGCTGCTGTCCCTGGTGCTGGGCCCCGCGAACCTGCCGGATGACGAGCAGAACGCCCTGCTGGTGGCGTTCCAGGCGATCCAGGCGGGCTACGACCAGGACCGGCGCAGGCTGGGCACGCCCGGGGTCCTGCACCCGCTCCGGGCCGCCGCCCTGCTGGCGCGCACCATGAAGCGCCCCACGCTCAACGACCTGCTCGCGGCCCTCTTCCACGACAAGGAAGAGGACCTGACGGAGGAGGCCCTGGGCGCCGAGCGTCACGGCCGCATGCAGGAGCATTTCGCCCGGCTCCGCGCCATGCTGCCGGACGGCGTGCGGGAGCGCCTCGACCAGGACATCCGGTGGCTCTCGAACCACACGCCGAGCTACTCGGCGTACGTGGGCCAGCTCGTCGATCACGCCCGCGACCTGCCCGAGCTGCTCCACGTGAAGTTCTGCGACCGCATCGACAACACCTTCGACGTGCACCTCCAGCACCCCGGGGTGAGCCGCTACAACTTCTACCGGGCGGTCTTTGACATCCTTTTTTTGCCCAATTTTCGCGGCGTCAGCATGGGCAAATTCCACTTCATGCCCGACAGCTCCGAGGGCGTGATGCTGCTGAGCCAGCTCTTCAAGAACACGATCTTGCTCGCCATGGTGCGCAACCATGGCCTCGATCGCCTGGACCCGACCACCGAGCGTCTCTTCATCGGCCTCGCGGTCGCCGGGATCCGGGAGGCCCAGTGGCTGGCCCTCGAGCTGTTCAACACCGAGTACGCCAGCGTGGCGCGGCAGCGAGAGCTGCTGCTCAGCGTCATGGAGTACTGCGCCAGCGGCGGGATCGCGTCGGTGCGGCGCCCCGGCTCCCCGGGGACCGGCGAGCTGGACGGCGTGTTTGTCCAGTTCACCTCCGGCACCAAGGCCGATCAGAAGAAGATGCTGGCCAGCCTCTTCGAGGACCGGGAGCGGCTGGCCCGCATGGCCCTCGCCTTCATCGTCGTCTTCGCCTCGTTCATCAACGACCGCGAGTACACCCTCGAGGGCATCGACCGCTCCGGCGCGACCCCCGTGGGCTGATCCCTCACTTCACGGTGACCTGAAGCCCGTACTCCAGCGAGTCGTTCCCGAAGGCGAGGGCGCGGCGTACCCGCGCGCAGTACTCCCCGCCGGCGCCGGGTGGCACCGTGTACGTGACCCGCGAGCACTGGTTGCTGAAGCTGATGTTGTCGTTGCACTCCAGACCGTCAGACGTGATGCAGCTCCCGCTGTCCGGGTTGCCCCCCGGGGTGCCCTTGAACAGCTCGAGCAGCGTGTTGTTCGGCTCCTTCGAGCAGAGCCCCGGGCCGCCGGTGAAGGTCTGCGCCGTGATCGTCTGCCCCTCCTTCGCCTGCACGCAGTACCAGTCGTCGTCGTTGCTCGGGTTGAGCGTCGCCGGGAAGAAGGTCATCAGGGAGCAAGCGGCCGGCGCCTTCTGCGGGCTGTCCTTGGTGTTGGTCGCCGCCTCCTTCACCGAGCAGGCCGGCTCGATCTTGCAGCTGGCATCGCAGCCGTCCCCGCCGGTCTTGTTGCTGTCGTCGCACTGCTCCCCGGGGTCGATCGTCCCGTTGCCGCACACCGACGGCGTGAGCTTCACGATCAGCGTGTAGGCACCGGCCTGGTTGTTCAGGCCAAAACCATCCACGAACACCGAGAAGGGGACCCCCGCGGTCGCGTTGAAATTCACGTTCACGCTGTTGCTCAGCGACCCCGCGCAGGTGATCCGGCTGTTCTGGTTGCCGCACTGGCTACGCACGTACACCGAGGGATCATGCCCCCCGGTCTGCACCGTCACCTGCACGTACCCGCTGCTCGACGGCGTGAACGTGTACACCTCCTCGTTCGAGTTCCCCCCGCCGCACTGCACCGTGTTCCCCGACTCGTACTGCCCCTTCGCGTCCGAGGTGTTCCCCTGGAACGTCACCGTGCCAGGGTCCAGCGTCGCCGTCTGCCCGGGGCACACGTCCAGATCCACCGCGCCGCCCGCCCCCGCGGCCCCGGCCTCTCCCGCCGCTCCAGCGCCGCCTTCCCCGCCCTGTCCGGAACCTCCGGACCCCGCCTCGCCCCCGGCCCCCGCGCCACCGTCTCCCCCCGCGCCCGCAGCCCCCGCAGGCCCTGCGCCGCTGGCGCCGCTCTCTCCTCCGACCCCGGCTTGCCCCGCCCCTGCCTCCCCGGCCACGCCGGCTTCACCCGCGGCGCCCGCTTCACCGGCCATGCCGCCCTCCCCGGCCGCACCACCCTCCCCGGCCGCGCCGCCCTCCCCGGCTTCACCAGCGGCCCCGGCTTCTCCCGCCGCACCGCCCTCGCCTGCGCCGCCCTCCCCGCTGGCGCCGCCACCGGTGCCACCGGTCCCGGCGGTCCCGGCGCCCCCGGCACCTCCGGGCTCGCTCCCCCCCGCGCCCCCCGGCTCGCTCCCTCCGCTGGCGCCAGCGCCGCTGGCCCCCGAGGAGCCTGCGCCCCCGACGCCCCCGCTTGCCCCTCCAGTTGCGGCGCCGGCGGCCCCGGCGCTTCCTCCGGCGCTGACCCCGCCGGCCCCCGCGGAGGGAACCACCTCGCCAAACAGGTCGCTATCGCTGCTCCCGCAGGCGACCCCGAGCGAAGAGATCAGGAGAGAGGCAAAGAAAGGGAACCTTGCAGAGGTACGCATGACCTCATTTTTGACCTCTTTTCGCCCGACACAAGCACCTTCTGAACTCCCGGAGCAGATCTTGACCACAGGGTGCAGGACTGCTCCTTCCAGGGAAGAGCGGTCTACAGGGCGGGAGGCGGGAGAGCAGAACGGCCTCCAGTCTCCGGGCTTGCCACAGACCGCTCTAGAGAGAAGAAGGCTCGGGGAGCGCAGCAACGATACGGAGCCAGTAATCGCCACAGCTATCGTTGCGGACGTGAATGAACTGGTCGTTGACGTCGAGGATCTCGAGCATATTGCCAGCCGGAGGGGCCTCATTGCCGCCCTTGACGCCGGTGGCGCTGAACGACACCCAGGGCTGTACCAGCATGGGTCGAGCGCCGAGCTGATGAAAGATACGGTACTGGGTGCCGGCGCTGAAATTGAGGTGGGCGCCGTCCGGCTCGGAGGTCTCGTAGACCCGCGCGCCATCGCCCGTGGTCACGAGGCGACCTCCGCGAAAATCGGCGGGGGGGTTGGACTCTGGCGAGACATCGCAGGTGGAGGCCTCGCAGCCGTGCACGAGAGGCAGCAGCAGCGCCAGTCCAAGGAGGCGAAGAACCATGGGGCGCAACCTACTGGCCCGGGGCAACCAGGGCAACGCAGGAGCAAGGAGCCTGGGTGGGCTCGACCTGCGGGATGGATGGCACTGGGCAGGCGCGCTGCCAGCCATGACCCGGGAGCCTGGCCGGGGGGCGCCCCCCGGAGAGGTTGCAAAGGTCGGGGTTTTGCCGTAAACAACGCGCCCCGTTTGAAGGAGCCCCCGCATGTTCCTCATGATCTCCAAGAAATCCCGCAAGACCGACCGCAGCCGTTCCAAGCGCCACCGCGCCAAGCTCAAGGCCAAGTACAAGGCGCGCAAGGCGCGGCTCTACTGCGCCGACCGCAAGTGAGCTAGCGCCGGGACTCCCGGCGCTTGTTCTTTGTGGCCCCATGCTTGCTTGGTGCCGCCGCTGGCGGGCACCTTTCCCCGCGCCCCCGAGACCCCATGACCTTGAAAGACATGCTCGCGAGCCAGGGAAAACGCCTGGTCTCGCACCCCACCCTGCTCCGCTGGATGACCGACGACCGCGTGATGCGGACCTTCAACGGCCTGCTGGACGGTCAACAGCGGGTGAGAGACGCGAGCGACAAGCTCAAGGAAGCCTGGTTCCTGCTGCTGAATGGCCACGGGATGCCGGCGACGGAGCCCTCGCTGGACGACCGGATCCCGACGATCCAGGCCGACGACGAGGCGCCCCGTGGCAACGGCGCGCCACCCCGGGCGTCGCCGCCGACGCCCGCCGTGAACGGGGCGCACAGTGCCCAGAAGCCGGCTTCGCAGAGCGAAGACCTGGCCGCGTCGATCGCTTCGCGGACCTCGCTGGCGAACCTCGGGGGCCGCGACGTGTTCGAGAAGTGCTTCCAGTTCACCACGACCGAGAACGCCCGGAAGATGGGCGTGTACCCGTACTTCCGGCCCCTCGACAAGAACGACGGCCCGGAGGCCATCCTGGATGGGCGCCGGGTGCTGATGCTCGGGTCGAACAATTACCTCGGGTTGACGACGCACCCGAAGGTGCGCGAGGCCGCCGAGCAGGCGATCCGCGAGTACGGCACCAGCATGACCGGATCGCGTCTGGTCAACGGCTCGATGAAGATGCACCGCGAGCTGGAGGACAAGCTGGCCGCCTTCATGGGCAAGGAAGGCGCGCTGGTGTTCACCGCGGGCTACCAGGTCAACCTGTCGTCCCTGTCGGCGCTGCTGTCGAACAAGAAATCCGTGGCGGTCATCGACCGGAACGACCACGCCAGCATCTACGACGGCGTGCGGCTGGGGCAGGCCGCCGGCGCACGGATGACCCGCTACAAGCACAACGACCCCAAGAGCCTGGAGCGGTGCCTTTCCGAGCTGGCCCCGGACGAGGGGGCGCTGGTGGTGACGGACGGCGTGTTCAGCACCGAGGGCGAGATCCTGCGGCTGCCGGAGATGCTGCCGATCCTGAAGCAGCACGGGGCCCGGATCTTCATCGACGACGCCCACGCGCTGGGCGTGATCGGCCCGGGGGGTCGGGGCACCGCCCACCACTTTGGCCTCCAGGATCAGGTCGATCTGATCGGGGGTACCTTCTCGAAATCGCTCGCCTCGATCGGCGGCTGGCTGGTCGGGGACCCGAAGGTGCTCGAGTACATCCGCCACTTCGCCCCGTCCTTCATGTTCGCCGCCTCCGCCGCCCCGCCCTGCGTCGCCGCCGCCATGGCCGCCCTCGACGTGATGCAGGAAGAACCCTGGCGCATCCAGAAGCTCGCGGAGAACGCCGAGTACATGCGCTCCGAGCTGAAGCGCCTCGGCTTTGACGTCGGCAAGTCCGAGACCAGCATCGTGCCGGTGTACATCCGCGAGGATCTCCGCACCATCTTCCTCTGGAAAGAGCTCCTCGAAGAGCACGGCGTCTACACCAACCCCTTCATCTCCCCCGGGGTGCCGCCCAAGCAGGCCATGCTCCGCACCAGCTACATGGCCACCCACACCCGCGAGCACCTCGACCGGGGCCTGGAGGCCTTCGCCAAGGCGGGCAAGAAGTTCGGCGTCATCTGACCGCCTGCCGGGCCAGCACCGCCCGCAGCTCGGCCTGCGTGAAGGGCTTCTCCAGCAGCTCGTTGCGCACGCTCCCCAGCAGCCCCAGGGTCTCTTGATCCAGGATGCCGCCGGAGATGAAGACAAAGCGATCCGCCAGCGCCCCGTCCAGCGCCCGGCAGCGCCGGAAGAGCTCGACCCCCGGCAGCCGCGGCATCATCAGGTCGCACAGGATCACGTCGTAACGCTCCCCCAGCTCGATGCGGCGCAGCGCCTCCTGCGGGTCCGCCAGCGCCACCACCTCGTACTCGGACTGGAGCAGCCGCGTCATCGCCCGGAGCACCGTCGGCTCGTCGTCCACGAGCAGCACCCGCCGGGTGGAGACCCCGGGCTGGTGGCCCGGCGCCAGGGGCAACAGCACCTGGAAGGTCGTCCCTGACCCCTCGGAGGTTTCGCAGCGAATCTCGCCTCCGAGGCTGCGCACGATGCTGTCGGAGATGGCGAGGCCGAGGCCGGTGCCACGGCCGACGGGCTTGGTGGTGAAGAAGGGGTCGAAGATGCGAGGGAGCACGTCCGGGGGGATACCGGGCCCGTTGTCGGAGACGATCAGGGCGACGCGCTCTTCGAGGAGGGCCGTGCGGACGGAGATCCGGTTGCGATCCGGGTCGCTGGAGGGGAAGGACTGGGCGGCGTTGAGGAGGAGGTTGACGATGACCTGAACGAGGCGCCCCTCGTCGGCGAAGACGGGAGGGACGGCGGAGAGGGCGAGGGAGAGGGTGGCCCGGGTACGCCACTCGTGCTGGGTCATGCGGGCCGCGAGCTCGACGACCGGGGCGAGGGCGAGGGGCGCGGGGGCGCCCTCCTCGCGGGCGAGGGCCTGGAGGCCGCGGACGATCTTGCGGATCCGCTCGGTGCCCTCGAGGGCCTCGTGGATGGCCTCGGTCAGCTCGCTCTTGCCCGAGGGCTGGATCTCCTCGTGGATGAACTCGAGGTTGGAGACGACGAAGGCGAGGGGGTTGTTGATCTCGTGACCGACGCCGGCGGCGAGGGTTCCGGTGGTGGCGAGGCGCTCCTGGGAGACGGCGCGGCGCAGGAGCAGGTCGCGCTCGGTGGTGTCGTAGGCGAGGGCGAGGCCCCGGGGGCCGCCCTGGTCCGCGCCGGGGAGGGCGGCGAGTCGAATGTCGAGGTGCACGTCGTCGACGGACCAGTCGATGCGGCCCGGGGCCCCCTGGAGGCAGCGCTGCGCGAGGGCCTGGAGGGCCTCTTTTTGCCCATCCGGGGCCCAGTCCAGGAGGGACTCGGGGCCCGAGGAGGCGGTGGCCTGGCGGATGGGCAGGCCGAAGCGTTCCTCGATGAGCAGCGCAGGATCGAAGATGGCCAGGGTGCTCGCCGGCAGGTTCTCGAGGATGGCGCCGAGGAGCGAGGCGCGGCGCGCGCTCTCCGCGTTGATCCGGTCGGTGATGTCGTGGAAGGTGCAGACCACCGCGTCAGGGCTGGATTTCGCCTCGGGGAAGAGGGGCTGGGCGTTGACCAGGAGCCAGCGCTGGCTGTCATCCGGGAGGCAGATCCCGATCTCGACGCCGCGCACCGGCAGGCCCGTGCGGAGGGAGACCATGGCCGGGTGCTCCTCGCCGGGGAAGGGGGAACCGTCGCGGCGGCAGGAGCGCCACCTCGGGTCCATCGAGGTGCGCCCCTGCATCTGGGCCAGCGAGAGGCCCAGGATCTGCTCGGCGGCCCGGTTGCACTCGACGATGCGCCCCTCCCTGTCCTGGACCACGACGCCCTCGACCATGGCGTCAAAGAGCGCGCTCAGGTGGGCCTCGCGGGCGCGGAGGGTCGCCTCTCGCAGGCGCTCGGCGGTGACGTTGCGCGCGGCGGCGAAGATCAGCCCCCCCTGGGAGGCCGCGGCCCACGCCAGGTGCACCCAGCCGCCATCCCGGTGCTGGTAGTGGTTCTCGAAGGCCACCAGCTCCCCGTCCCCACGGCCCAGCCGCGAGGCTTCTCGCAGCGTGCGCTCCTGGTCGTCCGGGTGCACCCGCTCCAGGTACGGGCTGGCCTTGAGCTCCGCGCTGGACCAGCCCAGGTGCCGGGTCCATGAGTCGTTGAGCTCGAGGAAGTACCCCCGCGCATCCGAGGTGCAGAGCAGGTCGAGGTTGAGGTCAAAGAAGCGGCGGTAGAGCTCCAGGTGGCGCCGCTCGGACCGGAGCTGGAGCGCCTGCTTGCGCAGCTCGAGCTGGTCGCTCACCTGCCTCGTCAACTTCTCGTGGAGCAGCCGCTGCTGCGGGGAGAAAGCCCGGGGTACCCGGTCGATGGCGCACAGCGTCCCGAGCATGAATCCGTCCCGCGAGCGCAGCGGTTGCCCCGCATAGAAGCGTACCCACGGATCCCCGGTCACGAAGGGGTTGTCGGCGAAGCGCGGGTCCAGCAGCGCGTCCTGGATCTCGAGCGCTCT
>JALOQB010000200.1 GCA_025453595.1 Polyangiaceae bacterium | reverse complement strand
CGGTGGCGGACGCGCTGGCGACGCAGACGGGGGTGCGGGTGGGGGGCGGGGATTACGGGTACCTGGGGGGTGTGAGCGCGCTGCAGATCCAGGGGTTTGACCGGGATCGGGTGCTGATCCTGGAGGACGGGGAGCGGGTGATCGGGGACGTGGGGGGAGCGATCGATCTGGCGACGCTGCCGGCCTCCGATCTGGAGCGGATCGAGCTGGTGTCGGGCCCGCAGAGCGCGCTGTACGGGGCGAGCGCGATCGGGGGCGTGGTGAACCTGATCAGCGGTCCGCCGGCGCGTCCGGGCTGGAGCGGGCGAGGGCGGCTGGAGACACGGAGCCGGGGGGGCAAGGTGTTCCAGGGGTGGGGCGGGCTACGGAACGACGACGAGAGCTGGTTGCGGCTGGACGTGTCGGCGACGACGCAGGACGGGGTCCTGGAGGGGGGAGGGCCTGCGCTGCGGCTCCCGGAGACGACGCGGTGGATGGGGGGGCTGCGCGCGGGGGTGAGGGTGAGCGAGCGCTGGTCGGTGCGAGGGCGTGCGCGGTGGTTGCGAGAGGAGACGCTGGGGCGGGAGACGCGGGTGGTGCCGGGGCTGGGGTCCTTCGTGGTGGAGCGCCCGGAGCAGGGGGATCGGTACGCGGTGCAGCTGATCGCCGAGCGGAGCATGAGGGACGGGGGGCTGCGGGTGGCGGGGGCGAGCCAGGTGTACCAGGGGCAGAGCGAGCGGCGTTACCCCGGGTCCCCCGCGCGGGAGACGCGGGTGCGAGGGTACGGGTTGCAGAGCCTGGAGCCGGTGCTGACGAGGGGCGATGGGCCCCGGACCTGGGTGCTGGGGGGCAGGCTGGAGGCGGAGCAATTTTCCCAGCAGCTGGAGAAGCTGGCGACGGGGCCCGGGGGGCTGACGCGGGAGGCTTCCGAGGAGGTCCCGGAGGTGCGCCGGGCGAGCGGGGCGCTCTACGGGCAGGTGGCCTGGAAGATGGGCCCCTCGTGGACGATCTTGCCGGGGGTCCGGCACGAGCTGCACTCGCGCTACGGCCACGCGCTCTCGCCTCGCCTGGCGGTGGCCTGGCGTGGAGGGGGCGGCGGGATGATCCGGGCCGGGGTGGGGCGCGGCTACCGGGCCCCCAGCGCGAAGGAGCTGGGCTTTGTCTTCGACCACTCGGCCTATGGTTACCGGGTCGAGGGCAACAGCGGGCTGACGCCGGAGCGCTCGTGGGGCCTCACCCTGGACACGAGTCGGCGCGTCGGGGCGGTCACCTGGAAGCTGGGAGGCTTTGCCAACCGGATCGAGGACATGATCGACCTGGATCTGGGCGCTCCGGTCGGGGCCGGGGAGGGGGTGCTCACCTACACGTACCGGAACCGCGGGCGCGCCCGGACCGCCGGGGGCATGGTGGCGATGCAGGCCCGGCTGGGGGAGGGGCTGAGGACCGAGCTGGCCTACGACTTCCTGTGGACCCGCGACGACACCGCGGGCACCCCGATCGCGGGGCGTCCGCCCCACGGGTTGACCGCGGGGCTGTGGGCGCGGTTGCCGGGGGGTGCGGCCTTCAACGGACGCTGGCGCTTCTTCAGCGAGGCCCACGCCGGGGCGGGCCCCCGGAGCCCCGGCTACTCGACGCTGGATGCACGCATCTCCCGGCCCCTCTGGTCCGGGAGCGAGGTCTACGTGGGGGCCACCAACCTGCTCGACACCCAGCGCGATCCTGCGCGTGTGGGCGACCTCCGGCCCGCCCTCGGGCGCACCTGGTTTCTCGGGTTTCGAGCCGACTTTCCCGCCGAAGAGGACGCATGAAGACTCACCTGATCGGGCTGTCGCTGTCGCTGTCGCTGCTGGGCTGCGGCGGTGACTCTATGGAAGATCCAGATACCACACCGACCCCCGAGGCCGTTCCGGGGGTGACGCTGCGGGTCCCGGTGGAGGGGCGGGTGCGCATCGATCTGGAGACGCCTGCCGTGGTGGCGGGGGAGGGCCCGTGGGACCTGGCGGCGGAGGGGTTCCAGCTCTTCACCAACAGCGGCCCTTCCGGGGCGGGTCAGGGCTCGGCGTTTGGCCCCTTCGCGGCGGAGGAGTTCGCGACGGTCGTCCAGGTGCCGCTGACCTTCCCGGATCGCTCCGGCGGCGCGTTCCTCGACTGGTACGCCTACGAGGGCGCCCCGGCGCACGTGCTCTGGAGCCGCTACCATGTGCACCTGGTGCGCGACGGCGCGAGGGCGTGGAAGGTGCAGATCCTGGGGTATTACGGCGAGATCGACGGGGCCCCGGTCGCGGGGGTGTACCGGCTGCGCTACGCGGAGCTCACCGCCTCGGGGGCCGGTCCGACGGTGGACGTCGAGGGGATCGACGCCACCGCGGGGGGGGCTGCGGTCCCGCCCTCGGCCCCCTCCACCTGCCTCGATCTCGCCACCGGCAACCGCCTGGCGCTCACCCCGGAGCAGGCCCTCGCCAGCCAGGACTGGCACCTGTGCTTCCGCCGCCAGAACATCGCGGTCAACGGCGGCCAGAGCGGCCCCCGGGGCGTCGAGGCCGCCAACCTGCAGGCCACGGAGGTGCGTCAGGAGGCGCTGGCCGCGGTCAAGGCCCGGACGCCGGCCAGCGAGCTGGCGCGCTGGGATGCGGTGACCCAGGCGCAGGCGACCCAGGCCCCCTTTGTCGCCGATGGGGTCGTGAGCGCCTTCGGTGGCGCCTGGGTGGATCGCTCGGTGAGCCCGCCGGTCCCCACGCCGACCTCCTGGGTGGTCCTCGGTGCCGACGGGGCGCGGCGCTATCGTGTTCGTGTCGAGGGGTTCGAGGGGGCTTCAGCCTCCGGCCCCGGTGTGCTCTTGCTTCGCGTCAGGAAGGATGAAATCGAATGAAAAAGTACGGTGCATTTCTCGGTCTCTGGTTGATCTTCACGGGCTGCAGCGAGGAGGAGCCGGAGGCCACTCCGGGCGCCCAGGCGGGCCAGAGCGGCGCTGGTCAGAGCGGCGCCGGCGGCTCCGACGCGGGCAGCGGCGGGTCCTCGGGCGAGGCCGGGGCCGGCGCGGGTGGCGAGGCGGGGGTCGGCGGGTCCGCGGGGGCGGCAGGGTCCGGAACCTCCGGACAGGGCGGCGCGGGGGCCAGCGGTGGGGCCGGGTCCTCCGGAAGCTCCGGACAGGCTGGATCCGGGAGCGGGGAGCAGTGCACGGAGGCGCTGAAGACGGTGCTGGGGCCCGTGGACAAGGTCTCTGCGGGCGAGGTGACGGTGGTGAAGGAGGAGAACGGCGCGAAGCTGCTGTTCGTGGACGCGTCGGCGGGGGGGCAGCAGGCGGCGCCGGAGAACCCGAGGGTCTATATTGAACTTTCCGGGGGCAAGCGTGTGGATCTGAGCGATCCGCAGGCGAGCGGGTCGGACGGGTGGGATCTGGCGCTGAAGCGAGCGGTGCTGTTCACCAACGGCGGGCAGGGGGGCCCCGGGGAAGGGGGGGCGGTGTTCGTGGAGGGGAAGAGCTTCGAGGAGGTGAGCGGCGCGGACGCGAAGGATCTGAAGACCGAGGCCTTCGTGAGCGAGGACTGCATCCCGAACCTGGATCCGATGAACTCGGTGGTGACGTCTTTTGGCGAGTGGTACGACTACAACCCGCAGACGCACCAGCTGAGCCCGAAGGCGGGGGTGTACGTGGTGCGGGGCGCCAAGGGGGCGCTGTTCAAGGTCGAGATCACGGGCTACTACGGCAAGCCGGACGGGACCAACACGGCGATGGGCGGCGGGCGGTACCTGCTGCGGGTGGCGGGGCTCTGACATGAGCGCGCAGCTCTCTCGGCGGGCGATGCTGGCGCTGGCGCTGGCCGGCTGCGGCCGGTCGGTGAAGCCGGAAGGGGCCGCGGCGGGGCGGCGCCTGGTGACGGTGGGGGGGCCGATCTCGGAGATCGTGGCGGCGCTGGGGGCCAGCGGGGAGATCCTCGGCGTCGACACGTCGAGCACGTTCCCGGCGTCGCTGGCCCGGCTCCCGAAGGTTGGTTACCAGCGCACGCTCTCGCCGGAGGGCATCCTGGCGCTGCGCCCCACCGCGGTGATCGCCTCGCAGGACGCGGGGCCTCCGGCGGCGCTGGAGCAGCTGCGCGGGGCCGGTGTCCAGGTCCAGATCATCCAGGCGGAGCCCTCGTCGGCCGGGGCGCTGGCGAAGATCCGGGGCGTGGCCGCGGCCATCGGGCGGGCCTCCCAGGGCGAGGAGCTTGCGTCGAAGTTGACCAGGGAGCTGGAGGCCATCCCGGCGCTCTGCGCGTCGAAGCCCCGGCTCCGGGTGCTCTGCGTGCATGCGCGGGGGGCTGGCGCGGTGCTGGTCTCGGGGGCAGGCAGCGCCGCGGAGGCGATGGTGCGCCTGGTGCAGGCCGAGCCGGCGGCCCCGGAGATCCGCGGGAACCAGCCCCTTACCCCGGAGGCCGCCCTGGCCGCGAAGCCGGACGTGCTGCTGACGACCACCCACGGCGTCGAGGGGCTGGGGGGCGTCGACGGGCTGCTCAAGACCCCGGGGCTGGGCGAGACCCCCGCGGGGAAGGCGCGCCGCGTGATCGTCATGGATGACCTGCTGCTGCTGGGGTTCGGTCCCCGCACCGCCGAGGCCGCCCGGGGCCTCCTTGAAGCGCTCCATGGCCGTGCTTGAGGCTCCCTCCTCCGGCCTGACCCGCGGGCCTCGCCGCCGTTCCCTGCGGGTCCTGGCGCTGGCGGCGCTCGTGGCGCTGGCGGCGGCGCTGAGCGCGGCCTTCGGGAGCTACGCCGTCTCCCTCCGGGATGCGATGGCCGTGCTCCTCAACGCCCTCGGCCTCTCCATCGCGCTCCAGGACGAGGGGGCCACGGCGGTGCTCCTGGTCGCCCGCTGGCCTCGCGTGCTGCTGGGCTCCCTGGTCGGTGCCTCCCTCGGGGTCGCTGGCGCGGTGATGCAGGGGGTGTTCCGTAACCCCCTGGCGGATCCGGGCCTCTGCGGCGTGTCCAGCGGGGCGGCGCTGGGGGCGGTGCTGATGCTTGTTTTTGGCGGCGCGCTGGGGCCCTCGGTGCCGCCCTGGCTGGCGCCTTACCTGGTGACGCTGGGGTCGTTCGTGGGGGGCGTGGCGGCGGTGCTGCTGGTGGTGAAGATGGCGTCGCACGGGGGGCGCACCTCGACGATGGGGCTGGTGCTGGGGGGCGTGGCGGTGTCCGCGATCGGCGGCGCGGCGATCGGCTGGTTGACCTTCCTCGCGACGGACGCGCAGCTGCGCTCGATCACCTTCTGGAGCCTCGGTAGCCTGGGCAACGCGACCTGGAAGAGCACCGCGGCGGCGCTGCCGCTGTTCCTGATCCCGCTGGTGCTGGCGCCCACCCTGGCGCGGGCCCTCGATGCGCTGTTGCTCGGGGAGGCCGAGGCGGGCCACCTGGGCTTCCGTGTCGAGCGGATCCGGCGCCTGGCCCTCGTGGTGGCCACGCTGTCTGTCGGGACCTCGGTGGCGCTCTGCGGGGCCATCGGCTTCGTGGGGCTGGTGGCGCCGCACCTGGCCCGGATGCTGGTCGGCGCCCTGCACCGCCACGTCCTGCCGGCCTCGGCGCTCCTGGGCGCCGCGCTCCTGCTCGCCGCGGACCTCGCCGCCCGTGTCCTCGTCGCCCCCGCCGAGCTCCCCCTCGGCGTCGTCACCGCCACCCTGGGCGCCCCCGTGTTCCTCGCCCTGCTCCGGGGCGTCCTGCGGGGGGCCCCGTGATCTCTCTCCACCAGGTCGACTACGCGGTCGGCGGCGCGCACCTGTTGCATGGAATTTCCATACAATTTAACCCGGGCGAGGTGGTGGCGTTGCTGGGGGCCAACGGGGCGGGGAAGTCGACGCTGCTGCGGCTGATCGCGGGGGAGCTGAGGCCCGTGCGGGGTGAGGTCCGGTGGGGGGGGCGTCCGCTGGCGGCGCTGGGCCTGAAGGAGCTGGCGGCGCGGCGCGGGGTGCTGGCGCAGCAGGGGCAGATCGGGTTCCCGATGGAGGCCGGCGAGGTGGTGGCGCTGGGCCGAGCGCCCCACGGGGACAGCCACCTGCAAGCCCGGGCGCTGGCCGCGGCGGCGATGCGGCGCACGGGCACCGGGCACCTGGACGCGCGCCTGGCCCCGACGCTCTCGGGGGGGGAGCTGCAGCGGGTGCAGGCGGCGCGGGTGCTGACGCAGATCGACGGGGTGAGCGGGGGGCGCGCGTTGCTGCTGGATGAGCCGGTGTCGGCCCTGGACCCCTGTCATCAGCACCGGCTGCTGCAGCTCGCGGTGGAGGAGGCCACCCGGGGTGCAGCGGTGCTCTGCGTGCTCCACGATCTGAACCTGGCGGCGCGCTACGCGACGCGGGTCGTGGCCCTGGAGCGGGGCCGCATCGTGGAGGACGGCAGCCCCGGCGAGGTGCTGCGCCCGGACTTGCTGGCGAGGCTCTTCCGCGTCGACGCGGAGGTCCACTCGCTGCCCTCGTACCCCTGGCCGATCGTCGTGACCAGGGGGCCCCTTGAGTCAACCAACGAGCACGATGGAGGTCATGGATGAACGCTGAAATTTCTTCGCTGAAAGAGGCTTTCCTGGAGCGCCGCGGCGCGGGCGCCCGGACCCGGGAGCTGGCCGCCTCGCTGGGGGTACCGGAGGGGGCGCTCCTCGGCGCCTGCTGCGGCGCCCCGGGGCCGGTCCAGGTGCTGCGCCTGCGCCCGGACTTCGAGGCGATCCTGCGCGCGATGCCGTCCCTCGGAACCCTCAAGACCATCACCCGCAACGAGACCGTGGTGATCGAGGTCGAGGGGACCTACGACCAGATCGAGTTCTTCGGCGCCATGGGCCAGAGCGTCAGCTCCGTCGACCTGCGCATCTTCCTGCGGCGCTGGGCCCACGGCTTCCTGGTGACCGAGGAGACCCGGCGCGGACCCCGGCGCAGCCTCCAGTTCTTCGACGCCCAGGGCACCGCCATCCACAAGGCCTACGTGGTCTCCGGGACCGACGAGGGCCAGCTCGCCTCCTTCCTCGCGACCTTCCGCTCCGAGGACCAGCAGCCCTCCATCTCCTTCGACCCGCCCGCCCCGGTCGAACCCCCCGCCCCCGACGAGAAGATCGATCGCGCAGGCTTCCGCGAGGCCTGGCTCGCCATGCAGGATACCCACGAATTCTTCGGCCTCCTCCGCCGCTTCGGCGTCGAGCGCCAGCAGGCCCTGCGCCTCATCGGCGATGACCTCGCCACCCCCGTGCCCCCCTCCGCCATGGACGCCCTCCTCCGCGGCTCCGCCACCGCCGAGGTCCCCATCATGATCTTCGTCGGCAACGCCGGCCTCATCCAGATCTTCTCCGGTGTACCCAGGAAAATCATCGAGCTCGACGGGTGGCTCAACGTCATGGATCCGCTCTTCAACCTCCATGTCCGCAGCGCCGAGCTCGCCGCCGCCTGGATCGTCCGCAAGCCCACCGCGGACGGCATCGTCACCGCCGTCGAATTCTACGATCACAAAGGCGAACAGGTCGCCCTCTTCAACGGCAAGCGCAAGCCTGGTATCCCCGAGCTCCCTGCCTGGCGTGCCCTCGCCGAGGGGCTCGCTGATAGATAACTTCCATACAATGCAGGGTCGCCGAAAACCCTGATCGGGCCCGGGCCTCGCGGCCTCGCCGCCCACCGCGCTATACAGGGCCCTCGATGGGCCCGCGTCCTCTTGTCCTCGCCACCTTCGCTCTGGGCGCGCTCGCGATGATCGGGGGCGTCGCTGTGCACCGCGCGAGGGGCCAGCGCCTGCTCCACGCGACCGCCTCGCTGGACGCCCAGCGCTCCCTGGGGCGCTGCGTCCTCGACGGGCGAGGCCCGGGTTCTGACCTGGAGGGGGCCCTGCGCCGACGCCTTGCCCTCCAGCCTCCCGGCGCCTCGCCGCTGGCCCCCTGCGTGGGGGAGGCGGCCCGGCTGGAGGCAGCCCTCTCCGCGCTCCAGGGCGTCTTGCTGCCCCCCTCCGGCCCCTTGCCTGCCCGGACGCTGGGGCAGACCCGGGGCCTGCTCCAGTTCCCCCTGGACGCCCCCACCCTCGACCTGAACCGCCGCCTCCCGGAGCTGAGCGGCGCCCTCGCCGCGCTCCAGCGTGACGTCTGTGCCCTCGCCCGCGAGGAGGGGGTCGGGGCCTCCTGCGAGGCGCCCGGGGCCGCGTCGGGGCCCCCACCGCCCCGGGTGTTGCTGGAGCAGACCTCGCCGCCCTCCGCCGTGCTCTGGGCGGCTTCCGCGGGCGCCTCCGAGATCAGCGTTCGCGTCGCTGCCGGTCCCCGCTCCTGGGAGCTGGTCTCCGCGGACGGCGGCGCTTCCTTCGTGACCACCGAGCTCCCGCCGGCCTCCGGCGACGCGCTCGTGCCCCGGCTGCTGGCCGGTACGGCCCCCCGCGCCCTCTGGGTCGCCCGCCGCGACGCGGAAGGGCAGGGGAGCCTCGTCGCCGTCGAGCAGGGCAAGGCTCGCCTCCTCGCCCCGGTGCAGCTCCCCGCCGGCGTGACGCCGCCCCCGCACGGCTCCCCCGTGCTCCAGGTCGCCGGCCGCTGGGTCACCGTCGGTCGCGGGGCCGAGGGGGTGCTCCTGATCTATGGAGATTCCCTACAAAAGCGCGAGGACGGTCCGCGAGGCGAGCTGCTGGGGGCGTTCCAGGAGGGGGGGGCGCGGGTGCTGCTGAAGCGGCAGGCGGCCTCCGGCTTCGTGGACCTGGTGCTGGCGCCGGTGCCGGCGGAGGGGGCGCCCTGGGGCAAGGAGGTGGTCACCACGGTGGCGTACGTGCGCGAGCTGGGGTTTGACCGGGGGGAAGAGCGCGGGTGCGGCCTGGAGGACGAGCGTTACCTGTCGATGGTGGGGGTCGGCGGCGAGGACGGCGCGCTGGTGGCCATCGGGCCCCGCGCGGTGCATGCGTACCGATTTCACACGAGCGCGGGGGCGGGGTACGAGCTCCTGTGCGGGAGCTGCCCGCCGATGGCCCTGGAGACAAGGCCCGACGGCCTGGGGCTCTTCGTCCCGGTGAGGCGCGCGCTGACGCCGGCCCGCATCGACGCCCCCCTGGGCTTCGAGCGAGGGCGCTCCGAGCGCAGCGCCGCCGGGGCCTGCACCGCCAGCGAGATGGCGGTGGTCTACGAGGCCGGCGGCGGCGTCTGGCTGCAGCAGCGAGAGCCCGGGGGGTGGCGTTTCGGCCCGGCGCGGGTGCTGGCGGAGCGCGATGAACACGGCGAGCCCGGCGAGCCGTTGCTGCTGGGCGTGAAGGAGAAGCTGGTGGCGCTGTGGCGCCGCAGGGCCGAGGGGCGGTGGCGGATCGAGGGGGTCGAGGTGGGCGCCCGCGGTAAATCGGACTAGGGTCGCCCCGTCATGATGCGACCCTCTCGCGGATGGATCGGCGCGCTCGGCGGGGCGCTCCTCGGGGCCTGCGCTGTCACCGGGAGCGGCGCCCCGCCGGTGCGCACCGAGGCCGAGCCCCTGGCCCCACCGCCGGCCCCCTCCGCCCCCGATCCCGGCGACGCCTCCGCCGCGGCCTCCGCCCCCGGCGCCCCGGCCCTCGCCTCGGCCAGCGCCTCCTCGTCGGCCCACGCGCTCCCCCTCGCCTCCGCGGCTCCGATCCCCTCCGGGCCTCACATCGCCAGCGTCCAGAAGACCTCCTGGATCTTTGACCGACCCAGCAAGAAGGCCCGCCAGATCGGGTACATCCGCGAGGGCACGGCGACCCCGCTCTCCTCCGAGAAGCCGACCCACGGCGACGGGTGTCCTGGCGGCTGGTACGCCGTGGAACCCACGGGGTTCGTCTGCAAGGACCACACGACCACCCTCGACCTCTCCTCCCCTCGCTACACTGCCCTCGCCGAGGCAGCCCCCGCCAGGGGTACAGTACTTCCCTACAGGTACGCGTTCAGCAGGGGCGCCCCGTTGTACAACCGGGTCCCCACCCGCGAGGAGCAGCTCAAGACGGAGGGGCCCCGGGAGAAGTGGGTCGAACCGCCGCCGCTCACGCCCTTCCTCTCGGGCCACGAAGAGCTGGCCCAGCGCGAGGAGATCAAGGCCACCGATCCGGTCCCGGCGAGCTGGAAGGAGGGCGCCCCGCCCGGCGCCCCTCGCTCCCTGGTGCGCAAGTGGATCCCCCACGGCTCGATGCTCGCCTACCACGCCGCCTTCGAGGCCGAGGGGCGCGTCTGGCTGCTGTCACCGGACATGACCGTGGTGCCCGCGGACCGGGTCAAACCCTTCCGGGTCACCCGTTTCCAGGGGGTGAAGCTCGACGAGGGGCGCCAGCTCCCGATGGCCTGGACGCGCCACGACGCGGCCACCAGGTACCGGAAAAACGAGAGCGGAGCGCTGGTCTCCACCGGCGAGACCTGGCCGCCGCGCACGGCCATCCCGGTGACCGGTGAGCGCGTCGAGGTCAACGGCAAGGGCTACCTGCTCACCCGGGAAGACCAGGTGTTTGCCCTGGAGCAAGAGGTCGTGGTGGCCACCCCCCGGGAGCGCTCCAGGATGCCCGCCTCGATCAAGGACGATCAGCGCTGGATCGACGTGCACATCCGCAAGGGCACCCTCACCGCTTACGTGGGCGAGCGCCCGGTGTTCACCACCCTCGTCTCCCCGGGTGCCGGCGGCTACGGCCTCTCTTCCGCGTCCAACGAGGAGCTGGTCAAGCAGTCCGCCACCCCCCTCGGCGTCTACCGCGTCACCTGGAAGACGCGCGCCGCCATGATGTCCCCCGAGGACGGCGACCCCAAGGATTTCTGGATCGCCGACGTCCCTTACACCCTCTATTTTCGCCCCCCCTTCGCCATCCACGTGAGCTACTGGCACGAAGATTTCGGGATGCTCAAGAGCTCCGGGTGCATCAACGTCTCCCCCGAGGACGGGCGCTTTCTGTACGACTGGTCTGACCCTCCCACGCCCCCGTCCTGGCAGGGGTCGGGCCCTGGCAAGGGCATGGGTGTCGGCACCCTGCTCGTCATCTCCCCCTGAGCGAGCGCCGCATGCCGGGGCTCAGCGGAGCCAGAAGCCGCGGCTCAGGATCACGCACCCGCCGGTGAGGATCACCCGGGGGAGGTCGAGTTCGACACCGAGGTCGCCCCCTCGCGGGGAGAGCTGGCGGGCGCGCATGCGCTGGAGGTTGAGGCGCTCGCCCCAGTAAGGGCCGAGGACGGCGTGGGCGCTGCCGGTGACGGCGTCCTCGGGGATGCCGATCCAGGGGGCGAAGTACCTGGAGACGAAGTGGGGGTCAGAGGGCCCCGGGTCCTCGACGGCGGCGGTGACGATCAGGCCGGTGAGGTCGAGGGGGTTGGGCATGGCGAAGAGGTCAAGGAAGCTGACCTCGAGGCTCTGGACGACCTCGGGGGAGGTGAGGCGGACCAGGAAGTCGCGGGCGGTGGGGCTGACGCGGACGTCGAGGGCGGCGACACCGAGGAGGGAGAGGAGTTCGGGGGCCCGGAGGGGCTCGGTGGCGAGGCTGGGGAGCGAGAGCGCGAAGAGGTCGCCGCGAGGCTCGACCATCAGGGGGCCGCTGGCGGTCTGGAAGATGGCGGCGCCGCTGACGACCTGCTCCTGGAGGAGCACGGCGCCGGCGGCGAGGGTCGCGTGGCCGCAGAGGGGGACCTCGGTGCTGGGGGTGAACCAGCGCAGCTCGAAGGAGCCGTCGGGGAGGGGCCGGGCGAAGGCGGTCTCCGGCAGGTTCATCTCGGCGGCGACGGACTGCATCCAGTCACCGGGGCGCTCGTCGTCGAGGAGGACGACGGCGGCAGGGTTCCCGCGGAAGGGGGTCTGGGTGAAGGCGTCGGCGTGGTAGAGGAGGGTGGTCATCCGCGGATCTGGTGCAGGATGCGATCGAGCTCGTCGAGGTTGTTGTAAGCGATCACGATCGAGCCCTTGTTGTTGCTCTTGTTGCGCACCCGCACGTCGGTGCCGAGGTGGCGCTGGAGGGTCTCTTCAAGATCGCGGAGGTTGGGCGAGATCGGCGGGGCCGGCCGGGGCTCGCGGGCGGGTTTTTCCGGGGTCTCCGGCGGGGGCGGGGCCTTGAGGCTCTGGACCAGCGCCTCGGTCTGGCGCACCGAGAGCTTCTCCCGGTTCACGGTCTCGGCGGCGCGCTCCATGTCCTCGTCGGTGTCGAGGCCCATGAGGGTGCGGCCGTGCCCCTCGGTGAGGCGGCCGTCGAGGATCATCTCGCGCACCCGCTCCGGCAGCTTGAGCAGGCGCAGGGTGTTGCTGATGGTGGCCCGGTTCTTGTGGACCAGCTCGGCGATGTTGTCGTGGGTGTAGTCGTGCTCCTGGATGAGGCGGTGGTAGGCCTCGGCCAGCTCGATGGGGTTGAGGTCCTCGCGCTGGATGTTCTCGATGAGCGCGAGGGCGAAGGCCTCGTCCGAGTTGAGCTCCTTGACGATGACCTGGATCTCGGAGAAGCCCGCGAGCTGGCAGGCCCGCCAGCGGCGCTCGCCGGCGATGATCTCGTAGCGATCCGCCAGCGTCGGGTGGCGCCGGACGATGATCGGCTCGATCAGCCCCCGCTCCTTGATCGAGGCGCTCAGCTCTTCGAGGCGCTCCTGATCGAAGTGGCGGCGAGGCTGGCCGCGGTGCGGCACCACCTGCTCGATGGGGCAGGGGAAGACCGTGCGGTCCGGGGGGGTGGGGGTCGAGGCGGGGGGGGCCGACGGGGTGGGGAGCAGGGCGTTCAGGCCCTTCCCCAGGGCAGGGCGGGTGGTTCGGGCCATGGCGGTCAGCTCTTGGTCTGGAGGATCTCGCGGGCGAGGGCGAGGTAGGCCTGCGCTCCCCGGGACTGCACATCGTAGAGCAGCGCCGGCTTGCCGTGGGAAGGGGCCTCGGAGAGCCGCACGTTCCGCGGGATCACCGAGTTGTAGACCCGGAAGTGCTGCTTCACCTCCTCGGCCACCTGGAGCGCCAGGTTGTTGCGCGGATCGTACATCGTCAGCGCGATGCCATCGATCTCCAGCTTCGGGTTCAGCGTCGCCTTCACCCGGTCGATGGTGCCGATGAGCTGCGACAGCCCCTCCAGCGCGTAGTACTCGCACTGCAGCGGCACCAGCACCCGCTCCGCCGCCACCAGCGCGTTGATGGTGAGCAGGTTCAGCGTCGGCGGGCAGTCGATGAAGATGTAATCGAAGCGGGGCTTCCCCTGGAGGAACAGCTCGATCTGGGCCTTGAGCCGCGTCGCCCGGTCCTCCAGCTCGACCAGCTCGAGCTCGGCCCCCGCCAGGTGCGGCGAGGCCGGCGCCACGAACAGGTGGCCGATCTCCGTGGGCTGCAGCACGTCCCGGAGCGCCGCCCCGCCGATCAAACAGTCGTAAACGCTCTTCTCCACGTTCTGGGTTCGGATACCGAAGCCGCTGGACGCGTTCCCTTGCGGGTCGAAGTCGACCAGTAGCGTTCGTTTTTCGGCCACCGCGATGCTGGCGGCCAGGTTGACGGCCGTGGTCGTCTTGCCGACGCCCCCCTTCTGGTTGGCGATGGCGATGACGCGGGTTGGGCGTGCTGCCATGGGATGGGGGCCGATAGCCCAGCCGCGCCGGGTTGCCAACTGCCGTCCTTCCCCTGACCCGGACGGGAAATCAGCCTTGACAATTCGAAGGCGCTTTTTTGGCGGTCGGTGGGTCTTGGGGTAGAGCTGTGTGCAGATGTAGGTGCAAGTGGTTCATCCCATGAAAAACCGTCTTCTTATGCCAACGACCATCCTCGAGATTCCGACGCCGCCCGCGGTGGATCGGATCCTGGCCCGGGATTTCTGGTGGGGCGTGCTGGGGGGGGGCGGGGAGGTGGTGCCCCTGCGTCGAGGGCCGCGCGAGGAGAGCGCGGTCGGAGTGAAGGATCAGGAAGTCCG
>JALOQB010000199.1 GCA_025453595.1 Polyangiaceae bacterium | reverse complement strand
CCATCCCCTTGCCGCGGGCGTGGGCTGCGCAAGCCCACCGTTCCCACAAAGCCCCGGGGCGCCAGCCCCACCAACCCCCTTGCCGCGGGCGTGGGCCCCACACCAGGAACCACCTGGCAAGCAGGATCCTGATGATGCCAGGAGGACTCGGGCTAAACTGCAAGGTCATGAGCCAAGAGCCGGAGAACCCGCTGCTGACCTTGAAGCACCCCTTGCCCTTCGATCAGGTACGCCCGGAGCATGTGCTACCGGGGGTGCGCAGGTTGCTGCAGCAGGCGAGGGAGCGGCTCGACGCCATCGCGGCATCGCCCCCCTCGTTGGAGGCGACCCTGGAGGCGCTGGATCGGCTGACCGAGCCGCTGGACAACGCGATGACGGTGGTTGGCCACCTGGAGTCGGTGGCGACGACGCCGGAGCTGCGTGCGGCGTTCAACGAGGTACAGCCGGAGGTGAGCGCGTTTTACAGCGGGATCACCCTATCGGAGCCCCTGTGGCGCTCGCTTCAGGCCTTCGCGGCCACGGAGGAGGCGAAGGGGTTGCAGGGGGAGCGCCGGCGCTACCTGGACAAGACGATGGCCGACTTCAAGCGCCAGGGGGCCGATCTTGACGCGGCAGGCAAGGAGGCGGTCGCAGCCATCGACGTGGAGTTGGGCAAGCTGGTCCTGAAATTTTCGCAAAATGTGCTGGATTCACAGAAAAAATTCGAGCTCATCATCGAGGATGAAGGGCGCCTCAAGGGGCTCCCGGCCAGCGCCATCGCGGCCGCCAGGCAGAGCGCCGAGCAGGTTGGCAAGGCGGGGTACCGCTTCACGCTCCAGGCGCCCAGCTACCTCGCGGTCCTCACGTACCTGGACGACGCCAGCATCCGTGAGCAGCTCTACCGCGCCTACAACGCCCGGGCGACCACCGGGGACCTGGACAACCGGCCGGTGCTCCGGCGCATCCGGGAGCTGCGCCGGCGCAAGGCGAACCAGCTGGGGGTCCGGGGTTTTGCGGACCGGGGGCGGGCGGCTCGGATGGCGCAGAGCGGGGAGCGGGCGCGTCGCTTTGTGACGCAGCTACGGGAGCGGACCGAGGCGGCGGCCGAGCGAGAGAAAGCCGAGCTTCTGGCCTTCCGCCGCGAGCTGGAGGGCCCTGATGCTCCGCCGCTGGCCCCCTGGGACGTCAGCTACTATTCGGAGAAGCAGCGCCAGGCGCGCTACGATCTCGACGAGGAGGAGCTGCGCCCTTACTTCGTCGCCGATCGGGTGCTGGACGGGCTTTTCTCCGTCGCCCGGCAGCTGTATGGAATTTCCGTGATCCCCTGGGAGGGGGCCTCGACCTGGCACCCCTCGGTGCGAGCCTTCGAGCTGCGGGACGAGACGGGGGCGAGCGTGGCGCATTTTTACGTGGATATTTACCCGCGAGAGACCAAGCGGGACGGCGCCTGGATGCTGGGGTTGCTGAGCGGCTACGGGGCGCAACCGAAGAGCGTGGGGGTGTTCGCGGCGAACCTCTCGCCTCCGGTCGGGGACCGGCCCGCGCTGCTGACGCACCGGGAGGTGGAGACGCTGTTCCACGAGTTCGGGCACCTGCTCCACCACATGCTGAGCCGCGTCGAGCTACGCTCCCTGTCCGGGACCAACGTGGCCTGGGATTTCGTCGAGCTCCCCTCGCAGATCTTGGAGAACTGGTGCTGGGAGCGGGAGGCGCTGGATCTGTTCGCGCGCCACGTGGACACCGGGGAGCCGATCCCGGACACGCTCCTGTCGCGCATGAGGCGCGCGCGATCCTTCCGTGCGGCGACGATGCAGATGCGGCAGCTGGGCTTTGCCGAGGCAGACCTGGCGCTCCACATCGACTTTGACCCCTCCTCGGGGGGTGACCCGATGGCGCTGGGGCGCTCCATCCTGGAGCGCCACGCGCCCACGCCGCTACCGGACGACTACGCCATGCTGGCCTCGTTTTCCCACCTGTTTGCGAGCCCCGTGGGGTACGCCGCCGGGTACTACTCGTACAAGTGGGCCGAGGTGCTGGACGCGGATGCCTTTGCGCTGTTCCAGCAGGAGGGGCTCTTCAGCCGGTCCCTGGGGGAGCGGTTCCGGCGCGAGATCCTGGCGAAGGGGGACAGCGAGGATCCGGCCGAGCTATTCCGGAAGTTCCGGGGGCGCGAGCCGGAGCAAGAGGCGCTGCTGCGGAGGCTCGGGCTGGCGGCAGAGTGAGGGGGCTCAGGGGTACGTGGCCAGCACCGAGATCTGGTATTTCTGGTGCTGGTGGATGAGTTGAGCCCACTCGGGGGTGGGGAGCGCCCGGGTGACGCAGGCGAGCACCTTCTTGCGGGGAGCCTTCTTCAAGGTGCTGCTCTTGCCGGCCCACACCTTGAGCTTCTTCGTCTTGTGGTCAACGTCGAGGACGAAGTTGATGCTACCGCTGGCCCCCTTCTCGGGGGCGCAGGCGGGGGTCTCCTGGAGGGTCTTGAGCAAGAGCTCTTCGAGGGGCGTCTGCCGGTCGCACTGCTCGGGAGGCACCTTGCTCTTGCCGCTGCTGCAGCGCAGCGTCTTGGGTTCGCTGAGGAGCAGGCCGGGGGTCTTGGCGGGGGAAGGAGCCGCCGCGCTCGCTGCGGGCAGATCGAGGGCGGTGAGGGGTGCCGAGGCCGAGGCCGAGGCGACGGGTTTCCGTGCATCGCGCTCGGCTGGCGCCTCGGAGCGAGGGCGCCGCCAGAGGTAGAGCGGCACCGCCACCATCACCAGGCCAGCGACGAGGGCCACGAGCATCTGGATGCGGACGGATCGATCGACGACGGCCGTCCCGAGGTGCCGGTAGGTCGGGTGGGAGGGTGGTAGCGATGACGGGGGGAGATCTGCCATCAGTCGAGCAAGGAGCGCCCGGGGCGCCCGGGTTCACCCTTGACCAGGGTGGCAGCGAGCTGAAGCGACTCGGGGAGCATACCCTGGACCTGGGCCACGATCTGTTCGACCACGTGCCGGGCCTCCTCGACGCTGGGGCCCACCATGACGACGGCGAAGCGGAGGGGGCCGGTGCGGCCGCTGGTGACCGGCGTGATGGAGAGCAGCAGCATCTCGGAGAGCTCGACCACCCGCTGGGCTGCCCGGCGCAGGGCCAGCATCTCGAGGATCGTGGGGCGCTCGCTCACCAGCCGGTTGGGCCCGCGGAGCTCGTAGCGCGCCACCGTGAGGGTCGCGTCGGCCCACTCGGAGAAGGCCCCCTCCTCGTCGATGTAGCGCTGGAAGTGCTCGAGCGCGAGGAGCCCGGTCAATCCATCACGACGCACCAGGTATTGCTTGGCGCGCCGGTGGTGCGGGCTCTCGGGGCCGAAGCTCACCAGCTTGACCCGCATCTCACCCGTCTGGATCTCTCCGCCGTGCATCAGCGCCGCGTGGCCTTTGCGCTCGTAGCTGTGATCGACGTAGGTACCGTTGGTGCTCCCCTGGTCTTCGACCTGCCAGGTGCCCGCCTGCCAGCGCAGCATCGCGTGGGCCCCGGACACGGTGGCCTCTGGCACCACCAGATCGCGATCGGCGCGGCGCCCCAGGCCCAGCGCGGGCTTGTCGAGGGGGTAGAGCATGCCAACCGCCTCGGGGGCGTTGGTCGAGTAGGTCACCAGCAAGGACTGGGCGCCTGGCACAAAGGACGCGGCGGTGGCGCGGCCAGGGGGAGGGCCTGGATCAAGCCGCTCCCGCGGGACCTGGATCGGGCTCGCCGTCATCTGCGTGGGGTTGAAGAAGCGCATGTGCCTCGCCTGGGGGCGAAGCTGCGGATCTTCGGAGAGACACCGGTGAATCTGCTTCACCTCGTCCATCGACAGGCCCGCCGGCACATCGAACATGATCTGGGCCTTCATCGGCCGCGCCCGGGGCTTGAAGCCGGGCTCGGGGACGCGGCAGGTCCACATCTCCCAGAGGGTGAGGCCCAGGGCGTACACGTCGTCCTCGGACGAGGCGCCGCCGGAGCGCAGCCGCTCGGGGCTCATGTAATTGGGCGTACCGCCGTCCGGCGGGGCCCCCGGGCGGCGGGCCGCGAGGCGCGCCTTCTCTTGAGCAAAACCGAAATCGAGGATCACGGATCGATCGTCGGTGACCATCACGTTCCCCGGCTTCAGATCGCCGTGGACCAGCCCCTGCGCATGGATCGCCGCCAGCCCCTGGCAGATCTCGCTCGCGATCTTCCGGAACTCGTCCGCCGTGTAGCCGCCGTGGGCCTTCCGTCGGCGGATGTGCGAGTGCAGCGTCTGCCCCGGGATGTGCTCCATCACCAGGATCGGGCCCCACGCGGATGGAGCCAGATCGTGCACGCGGCAGATGTTGGGGTGGCTGATGCTGCGCGCATGGAGGAGCTCCTGGCGCAGCGCCTCATCGTCGCCAGGCATGCGCGACTCCTCGCGCACCACCTTCAGCGCGACGGTCTGCTGGGTGCTTCGGTCATAGGCGAGGAACACCTCGCCCATGCCGCCCTTGCCCAGGCTTTGCCGGATCTCGTAGCGGTCGTTGATGACCGTGCCATGACCGATGGGAGGGGTTTTCACGTTCTTTTCCCGCAGCGAGACTGGCTCGATGGGCGCTGAGCGTCGCCCAAATCCTCCCCCTCCGCAACCCCATTCCCGACCTGCCTCGCCGGATCGTCCCCCGACCCGCTCTGCTTGACGTCCGCGCTCGACAGGGGCTAGAGCCACCTCGCCCGGTCAACCCGGGCCCTGTTCCGGGTAGCCGGGCTTCGCGCCCGGCTCGCAAGAGGGAAGCCGGTGCAAATCCGGCGCGGCCCCCGCCACTGTTACCGAGGACGACGGCACATGACCACTGGGGTTCCCCCCCGGGAAGGGTGCCCGAGGTGGATCCGGTAGCCAGGAGACCTGCCCGGAGCTTGCAACGCCAACCCTGGCGGGGTGTCCGGGGGCGACCTCAGGCCCTCGTGTCCCCTCGGGTTGCCCCTCGCCTCCTCGCCCTGTTTCCACAGCAGTGCGCGGGTGCGCTGCTCCGAGGCTCACGATGAATCAACGTTTCTTCTCTCTTCTCCTCTCTGGCCTCCTCCTCGCCTGCGGCGACGACGAGACCGTCACGGAAAACTCCGCCGGATCTCCGGCGCAAGGCGGATCATCCGGAAGCTCCGGACAGGCCGGCGCCGGCACCGCCGGGGCCGCGGGTGACGGCGGCGCGGCGGGTGACGCAGGCACCGCCGGCACCGGCGGCGCTGGCGAAGGTGGCGCCGGTCAGGGCGGCGCTGGCACCGGCGGGGCCGGCGAAGGCGGCGCGGGCGGCGCGGGGGCCGGGGGTACGGCCGGGATGGGCGGCTCGGGGGGGCAGGCGGGGAGCGGCGGGGCGTCCTGCTTGCCCGCGAGCGCGTACGAGCAGTTGCTCGGTCTGGAGGAGAAGTCCCCGCTGTGCGTGGTCGGTCTCCACAAGACCGACGTCGCCAGCCTGGGGTTCGCCTTTGGCGCGAGCTGGGGCCGCCACGGGGGCCCGCTGAGCACGGACGCGAGCAACGGGGTTGTGGTGCGCCGCTGGACGGTCCCGGCGGAACCACAGGGGGCGATGGCAGGGGCGCCCGCGGTGAAGGTCGAGGTCCCCGGCGCCCCTGCAGGGGTGTTCTTTGGTCCGGCCTTCGACGCGCCTTTCCATGGCTGGACCTTGCTGTCGTACACCGGCAGCGCTCCGTCGTTCCAGGGCGAGCTGGTGGCCCTGGACGAGGGCTTGCAGCAGGTCAAGGCGCGGGCCTTTGTGAACGGGTTCTTCGCGGGGACGACCCTGGCTGGCAGCAAGGCGAGGTTGCTCTTCACCGGCCTCTCGCCGCTGACCACCCAGGCCTCGGAGACCGGCGCCAACGGGCTGTATTATGGCGACGTGTGCGACGAGAGCGCCCTGATCAAGGAAGGGTGCGGCGCCTCGGCGTCGCTGGCGAGCTGGGCGTCCAGCTCGGGCCCGGTGACGACGGACGCCGCCGGCAACCTGTTCGCGGCGGCCAGCACCTTCGGCGCGAACCAGCAGGTGCGGGGCTTCGTGGCGACCGAGGCCAGCGGCAGCGCCCAGGCCCAGGGCGTCGTGGTGCTCGAAGACAAGGACTACTCGACCTCCCTCGCGGCCCTCGGCTCCGGGGCGGGGGGCCTGCTGGTCGTGCAGGCGAGCAGCAGCGAGACCTTCACCGCGAGGCCTGCGCAGCTCTTCTCGTACAGCGTCGAGGGGGGCACCCTGGCCGCGACCGCGATCGAGCAGGGGGGGTTCGTGGTCAAGCAGGAGGGCGCCACGGTGGTGGTGTTCCCGGGCGCCGAGGGAGAGCTCTGGGTGGCCTTCGACAGCGCCCAGGGGGCTCACTTCGCCCGGCTGGCGCGCAAGTAAGGGCTCAGCGGCTGGTCCGGCTCGCGGGGGGGGTCGCCCGGGGGGGCTTGGCCGACGCCTCGGCGCAGGGCGGGATGCGCCCCGGGAACGGGTCGGGTTTGCCGCTCTCCGGGCAGGAGCCAGGGCCATTGGCCACCGCATCTCGCCCGTGATCGTCGTGCCCCCAGGGGCGCGTCCCCCCCGGGGCGTTGGCCAGGCCGGCGGTGCCGGCGCCGTGGGAGCAGCCGAGCCCGAGGGCCACGGCGGCGGCGAGGACGAACGGGAAGGCCTGATGCATACGCAGGAACCTAGAGACGATCGGGGCCAATGCCAGAGGGGAAATTGAGCGAAGGGGCTGGCGGTAGTAGGCTCCTTCGACGCGCAAGTCGTGCGCCCCGGAATCGATCCTGTGTCCCCCGACGATCTACCCCCTCCTTTGCCCGCCGCTGACCCCACCGCGACCGACCCGCGCTCCCCCCTCGGGACGCCGACGCTCCCAGCGGAACCCGCCCAGCTCCCGCTGCCGCTCCCGGAGCTGCCGCCCAGCTCCCAGAGCTGGACGGTCCCCCGGGAAAACCGGGTCTACGTGAACCGGAACCTGCGCCTGAGCGACGTGGACTGGCTCGGGTTTGACATGGATTACACCCTCGCCATCTACCAGCAGAGCGAGATGGATCGGATCCAGATCGAGGCCACGCTGGCGGGCCTGGTGCGGCGCGGCTACCCCGAGTTTGTCCTCCATGTCCCCTACGACACCGGGTTCCCCATCCGGGGCCTGGTCATCGACAAGAAGCACGGCAACGTGCTCAAGATGGATTGCCACAAGGTCGTCCACAAGGCCTGGCACGGCCTCCGCGAGCTCCCCCGGGAGAGCGTCGTGGAGCTGTACCACCAGCGGAAGATACGCCTCACCGCGGCGCGTTATCACTGGGTCGACACCCTCTACGCCCTCGCCGAGGTCACCCTCTACGCCGCCCTCATCGAGGCCTTCGAGCAGCGTCAGCTCCCCGTCGACCCGGACAAGCTCTTCACCGACATCCGGCAGAGCATCGACGAGGCCCACCGCAACGGCAGCATCCTCGAGACCGTGGCCGCCGACTTCCCCCGCTTCGTGCTCCGTGACCCGGACCTCGCCCAGACCTTGCATCGCTGGCGCTCCGCCGGGAAGAAGCTCTTTCTGCTCACCAACAGCCGCCTCTCGTACACCCAGGGCATGATGACGTACCTGCTCGGCGGGGCGATGCCCGAGTACCCGAGCTGGCGCCAGTTCTTCGACGTCATCGTCGTGGCCGCCGGCAAGCCCGGCTTCTTCGAGGAGCGCAGGCCCCTGCTGGAGCACGACGGCGACAACCTGCGCCCCGCCGGCGCCACCTTCGAGCGAGGCAAGGTCTACGAGGGCGGGAACCTCCACGATTTCGAGCGCATGCTCGGGGTCACCGGCGACCGCATTCTCTACGTCGGCGATCACATCTACGGCGACATCCTCCGCAGCAAGAAGGATTCAAGCTGGCGCACGGCCATGATCATCCAGGAGATGGCCCACGAGATCCGGGCCTACTCCGAGTGCCAGGGGCACATCGAGCTGCTCTCGGACCTGGAAGAGCAGCGCCAGAAGACCGAAGATGAGCTGCGCTACCTGCAGCTCAAGTACAAGCAGCTCTCCCGGCAGATCGAGCTCTTCTCCCCCATCGAGCAGGGCCTGGTGCCGGGGCAGGTGCTGGAGGCCGAGCGCACCCGCATCAAGCGCCGCCTGGAGGCCGCTCGCGGCGCCATGCGCTCCCTCGAAACCCGGATCAACCAGCTCGAAAACCACATCGATCGGCGCTTCCATCGCTACTGGGGCTCGCTGCTGAAGGAAGGCAACGAGACCTCCAGCTTCGGGGATCAGGTGGAAGAGTACGCCTGCCTTTACACCGCCAAGGTCTCGAATTTCTTGGCTTATTCACCGCTCCAGCACTACCGCAGCCCCCGCGACCGGATGCCCCATGAACTGTGAAGGATCGTTGCCGGTCAAGGTGGGTTTGGCGCACACCTTGCGGTTATGGTAGCGGTCTGGGGCCGTGCCAAGCCCGCACCGTCCGCTCTGGAACCTCCTCCCGCTCGGGGCCCTCGCCGGCCTCGCCCTGGCGGCCCCGCAGGCCGAGGCCAAGAAGGTCGGGTGCCCCGACGAGATGTCCCTCATCGACGGCAAGTACTGCGTCGATCGCTACGAGGCCTCGGTGGTCGAGGTGCTCGGCAAGAACAAGACCCGGGCGCACCCTTATTACGAATCGGTCAAGGGGCTGCGGGTCAAGGCGGTGAGCAAGAAGGGCGTCTTCCCCCAGGGGTACATCTCGCGGAACGAGGCCGAGGCGGCCTGCAAGGAGGCCGGCAAGCGGCTCTGCAGCAACGACGAGTGGCTCCACGCCTGCAAAGGCAAGAAGCCCACCCAGTTCCCCTACGGCGACGAGCACAAGAAGGGCCACTGCAACGACGCCGGGCTCTCGCCGCTCAACCACTTCTTCGGCGAGAAGGCCGGCGACGATCGCTACACCTGGGCGGCCATGAACGACCCGCGGCTCAACCAGCTCCGGGGGGGGCTCCAGCGCACCGGGGCCCACGCGAAGTGCCGCAACAGCTACAAGGTCCACGACATGGTGGGCAACCTCCACGAATGGACCGCCGACGTGAACGGTACGTTCCGTGGCGGGTACTACCTCGATACCAAGATCAACGGCGAGGGCTGTGACTACAAGACCACGGCCCACGAACCGAACTACCACGACTATTCCACCGGGTTTCGCTGCTGCAAGGACGCCAAGTGATCCGCGCCATTCTCCGCGCCTCCCCCGAAGATTTCCTGGTCGATGAGCTGCCCGCTTACACCCCCTCGGGCGCCGGCGAGCACCTCTATATTCACTTCCGTAAACGTGAGCTCGACACGCTCCAGGCGGTCCGCATGCTCGCCCAGCGCCTCGGCGTGAACCCCCGGGACACCGGCACCGCCGGGCTCAAGGACCGCCACGCGGTCACCACCCAGTACGCCTCCTTCCCCTTCCCCATCGCGCGCCCCCTCCCCTCCCCGGCAGAGCTGGAGGGCGACGGCATCGAGGTGCTCTCCCTGGAGCGCCACGGCAACAAGCTCAAGACCGGTCACCTCCGGGGCAACCGCTTCTCCCTCACCCTGCGCGGCCTGGCCCCGGCGGATCGTGCCCCCCTGCAGGCCGCCCTCGAGCGCCTCGGCGTCGAGGGCCTCCCCAACCGCTTCGGGGTCCAGCGCTTCGGTCGCGACGGGGACAACGCCGCCCAGGCTCGCGCCTGGCTCTCGGGGTCGCGACCGCCCCCTCGCGATCTACGGATCCGGCGCCTCCAGTTCTCCGCCCTCCAGTCCGAGCTCTTTCACAAGGTCCTTGATCGACGGCTGGCAGACGGCTCCTGGGGCCGCCTGCTCCCGGGGGAGCTGCTGATCAGCCCCGGCGGCGGGCGCCACCTGCGTCTGGCCGAGGTCCAGGATGCCGAGCAAGCCCTGAGTTCCGGGCGACTCTCCCCCTCCGGGCCCCTCTGCGGGGCCCGAGCCCCCCAGCCCGAGGCCGAGGCCCTCGCCGTCGAGCAGGAGGCCCTCCGGGGTCATGATGCCGACATCGAGCTCCTCGCCCGCTGGAAAACCCTGGGCGAAGGCGGTCGCCGGGCGCTGCGGCTCCTGCCCACCGAGCTCCAGGTCCAGCTGCCAGAAGATGCAACTGGTTTGCAAGTTCAATTTGTGCTACCGAAGGGAGCTTACGCGACGACCGTGCTGGGAGCGGTTTGTGAGATCGAGGACGCGACCCGACGAGTGAGCACAACCGACCCCGAGGGGGCGGCCATCGAAGCGGAAGAGCAACCGAGCGGAGAATGAAATGAATCTGGTCGAGAACGCCAAGCATCTGATGGTGGGCACCGGCGCCGGGTGGGTGCTGTGGCTGCTGCTTGGTCTGAGCGTGATATCCATCGCGGTGATCCTGGAGCGAGGGTACGTCTTCTGGAGCCGCCGGGATGACATGGCGGCGCTGCGGGAGGGGTTGATCCGCGCGCTGCAGAACGGGGGCTTCGAGGAGGCGCGCTCGTTGCTGAAGAAGTCACGGCATCCGGCGGCGCTGGTGGCGCTGCGTGGGATGAGGCGAGAGGACAGCGAGACCTCGCCGGAGGAGGCGGAGGAGGCGATGCAGGCGGAGGCGACGGTGCAGAAGTCGCTGCTGGAGAGCCGGCTGAGCTACCTGGGCACGCTGGGCGCGAACGCGCCGTTCATCGGGCTGTTTGGCACGGTCATCGGTATTCTCCAGTCCTTCGACGAGCTGGGGAAGACGGCGGCGGCGACGGCGGGGCAGGCGGGGCAGGCAGCAGCGGCGGCCGCCTCGGCGGGGGCTCCGCAGGCGGTCATGTCGAGCCTCGCGGAGGCGCTGGTGGCGACCGCGGTGGGCATCGGCGTGGCGATCCCGGCGGTCTTTGCGTTCAACATCTTCCAGCGGACGACCAAGACGTGGCTGGCGGACGCGGACGTGCTCTCGCGGGAGCTCCTTGCTTACCTGCACAGCGACAAGACGCCGGCGGCGCGCAGCGAGGCGGAGTTATGGGGGGCGGGGGTTCGTCCTCGGATGACGATCTGATTGCAGGGATCAACGTGACCCCGCTGGTGGACGTCACGCTGGTGCTCCTGATCATCTTCATCGTCACCGCGCGGATCATCGTGACCCAGTCGCTGCCGATGGATCTCCCCAAGGCGGCGACGGGCTCGGAGACACAGACGGTGTTCTCGGTCGAGCTGGGCTCCGGGGGGGAGACGGTGGTCGATTCGAAGCGGGTGCCGGCGGAGGACGCGATCCTGCCGCTGGCGCGGGAGGCACGGGCGAAGAACCCGGAGCTACGCGCGGTGATCCGTGCAGACTCGGCGGTGCAGCACGGGCGGGTGATCCGTGTCATGGATCTGCTCAAGCAAGCCGGTGTTTCCAAGGTTGCCTTCGGCGTGAGCCCGACCGCGGCGGAGGCAGGCGCAGCCCCGGCCCCGGCAGCCTCCAACTTACCTTCTCCCCTCCGGAACCTTCATGACCCAAGCGGCCCTCGACCCCCGACCCACCTCGTATGTGTACACCCGCCGCGAGCCGAGCGGGTGGCTGTCCCCGGCGCTGTCCGGCGCCCTGCTGCTGAGCATGAGCGTCCACGCGGTACCGGTGATCCAGGCGCTCCGCGATCTGGTCGAGCTGCGGCAGTTCGTGGGCGAGGCGCGGACGGTGCTCCATGATTTTCTCTGGACCACCTACGAGGTGGAGCCGCCGCCGCCGCCCAAGGTCCAGGAGCAGGAGAAGCCGAAGGAGCCGGAGCCCGAGCCGGAACCAGCGCCAGCGCCGGCCCCGAAGCCGGTGGTGCAGCCGCAGGCCAAGGTCGAGCCGGCCAAGCCCGCCGAGGCCAAGCCGGTCGAGCCGCCGCCGGCCGCAGCGCAGGCGGGGAAGACCCTGACCGCGGCGGAAGATGTGGCCGATTTCTCCAATGATTTCGCCATGGTACAGGGGGATGGGCGCTACGCCGGCGGGACGACGGCGGCGAAGGGCACGGCCACCTCGGCGGTGCGCGATCCGAACGCCCAGGAAGGGGGGGTCCCGGGGGGCAAGGGCTCTGCCGCGGCGCCCCCGCCCCCGCCGCCCTCCAGCGAGCCTGACCGGAGTCGCCCCGCGCGCCCGGTCAACGCGGCCTGGTCCTGCTCGCACCTGTTCCCCCCGGAGGCGGACGCCGAGGGCATCGACAACGCCACGGTCTCCATCGCCGTGACGGTGCGCCCGGACGGCTCGGCCCAGTCGGTGAAGGTGCTCTCCGATCCGGGCAACGGGTTTGGCCGCGCCGCCCGGACCTGCGCCCTGTCGCAGCGCTTCGAGGCCGCGTTTGATCGTACGGGGCAGGCGATCACCGGCACCACCGCCCCCTTCACGGTGCGCTTCACGCGCTGAAGCTGGCGCTGCGGGAGTCTTCCCCCCGGGGCGGGGCTCGCTTATACCCGCCCTCCTCGCAGATGCCAGAGTCCGCCCGCGAACCCGAGAATTTTGACCCATACCTGCGCTTCTCGGAGTCCGAATGGAGCGAGCTGCGGGCGAGCACGCCGCTGCCGCTCACGGAGGAGGAGCTACGAGGGCTCCGGGGCATCAACGATCGGCTCTCGCTGCGGGAGGTCGAGAGCTTCTACCTGCCGCTGTCGCGGCTGCTGAACCTGCACGTGGCGGCGACCCAGGGGCTCCACCGGGCGACGGATGCGTTCCTGCGGCAGACCTCGGCCAAGATGCCCTACGTGATCGGCGTGGCGGGGAGCGTGGCGGTGGGCAAGAGCACGACGGCGCGGGTGCTGCAGGCGCTGCTGGCGCGGTGGCCGGATCACCCGCGGGTGGCGCTGGTGACGACCGACGGGTTCCTGCACCCCAACCGGGTGCTGCTCGAGCGGGGCCTGATGAACCGCAAGGGCTTCCCCGAGAGCTACGACGTGCGTCGGCTGCTGCGCTTCATGACCGAGCTCAAGTCCGGCAAGGAGGAGGTCCGGGCGCCGGTGTACTCGCACACGGCGTACGACATCCTGCCGGATCAGGAGGAGGTGGTGCAGCGGCCTGACATCCTGATCCTGGAGGGGCTCAACGTGCTGCAGGCGCGGACGCACCCGGAGCGCACCGGGCCCCAGATCTTCATCTCGGATTTCTTTGATTTTTCGATCTACGTCGACGCCCAGGAAGAGCAGATCCAGCACTGGTACGTCGAGCGCTTCCTGAAGCTGCGGGACACCGCGTTCCAGAGCCCCCAGTCGTATTTTCACCGCTACGCGCGCCTGACAGAGCAGGAAGCGACGGAGACCGCCCTGCGTATCTGGCACGAGATCAACGGTCTGAATCTGTACGAGAACATCGCGCCCACGCGGACGCGGGCGGATCTGATCCTGGAGAAGGGGGCCGATCACGCGGTGCGGGGCGTGCTGCTCAGGAAGCTATAGGTACTCGGCCCAGCCGTCGTTGACGACGAGGCAAAGGCAGGTGACGGCGGGTTCGAGGGGGACGAGGAGGTCGTGGGCGGTGCCGTCGTCGCTGCGGAGCGCCTGGCCAGGTTCGAGGGAGACGGAGCGGGTCGGCTCGCAGAGGGCCCCCTGGAGCACCACCATGACCTCGGGGCCGTGGTGGTGATGCATCGGGATGCGCCCGCCAGGTTCGATGGCCGCGAAGATGGCGCCGTCGACCTCGCGGACCGCCCCTCGTGCCCCCACCTGCACCGGGCGGATGCGGACGCCAGGCAGCATCGGGATGCTCATCCACCCCTCGCTCTCGGAGAGGGTGTAGAGCGCCCGTCTCGCCTCGTGGAACCCCACCCGCAGGGCCTCGGCCACGGTGGTGGCGTGAGGGGCAAAGCGCTCGAGCTCCTCGATCCCGGAGAGGAGGCGTTGCCGGGTGTCGAGGCTGGGCGAGCGCTGAGGCGCCCCCTCTTCCTTCAGAAG
>JALOQB010000198.1 GCA_025453595.1 Polyangiaceae bacterium | reverse complement strand
CC
Source organism: Polyangiaceae bacterium (assembly GCA_025453595.1). Lineage (GTDB taxonomy): Bacteria > Myxococcota_A > Polyangia > Polyangiales > Polyangiaceae > JANWXX01. Next base: position 24,089 of record JALOQB010000198.1, on the reverse strand, counting down.
ATCACGCAGGTTGGGGGAGGCGAATTCCTTGGCGAGGTCGACGACGACTTCGACGGGAAGCTGGAGGGCGGTCATGGCCAAGACATGACACCTCATTTGCCCGGAGGCTGCCCTGACGCCGTGCCGCGGCTGGTGGGGGCCTTGGGCGGGACTTGCGCCCGCTCACGGCTTCCGTGGCTGCGAAATTTCCCTGCGGGATGTGTAGAATCAAGAGACGGCCACGGCCACGTGGACGGATTTCGTGGACGTGGACGGGTTTCGTGGACGTGGACGGGTTTCGTGGACGAGCCAGGCTCCGCTGTCGGGGTTCGACGGGAGGCCACCCCGCTCTCATCCCTTCTTGAGGCCAGGGTGATCCGGTGCCACCCTGAAAGGATGAAGGTTACAACCAGTCTTCTCCTCGCCCTGGGCCTGGTGGCCTGTGGCGCAAGCTCCGAGACGAACCTGAGCGAAGCAACCAACACGGAAGGGCCTGAGCCATCCTCTTCCAACGCCCCGGTCTGTCTGGGCGAACCAGGGGCTCAGGTCGTGCTGGATGAGCAGGCCCGCGAGCCCCTCGTGGTGAGCGGAGGAGAGGTCTTCTTCTTCAAAGAAGGATATCTGACGAAGCGCCCCACCAAAGGCGGACCAGCGGTCAAGATCAGTGACAAGGCTGGCGTGCTGGTAGGCCGCTCGGAGCAATCCCTCTTCCTGCAGGTCGATGACGAATCTTCCGAGTTTCGGATCATCCAGGTACCCAAGGCGGGAGGCCCGGCTCAGGAACTGGTGAACATCGATTATTTCCCCGGAGAAATCATCAAACCATCCGTCGCCGTCATGCCCGACGGAACGGTCTATTTCGCCAGCAACAACAACGGTAAAAAAGACGGTCTCTGGAGGAAATACAGGGGAAATTCCCTGGAATTGATCAGGGAAACCGTCTTCGACACCTACCCGTTCTTCCTTGATAGAGGACCGTATACAACCTTCAGTGCATCTGAAGGTTTGCAGATCCTGGCCCGGATCGAGGACAACGGTGCGCTCACCGAGGTTCTATCAGGGGTAACAACAATCACTCCATGGAACTTCATGACGGCGGGTACGGAGATCTTTTTCCTGATGGATGGCGCAATTTTCCGTACAGATGTCGCTGATAAAGAGCCGCAAAAAGATGCCATCTACAGCGTCAAAACCCCTGATGACTTCCAGAGCGTGCACCTCACTTTTTCCGACAACATCAGCGGAGAGCATCTTCCCTTTGTCGAGACAACCATCACCTACGACAAGGAAGGGAAGACCATCCAGGGGTCCTGGAAGATCGCCAGGGTCCCGCGGCGGGGTGGCCCTGCGGAGACCATCATCGCGGGAGAGAACGATGCGCCGTACGCACTCGCAGAGGATCCTTGCCACCTTTACTGGATCGACAACCAGCGCCTGATCCGTATGCGCAAACCGTGATGCCATCCGGAGGATCCACCACCGCCCCTCTCCCGCAGATGCCGGGTCAGGGGCAGCGGGTCACGTGGACCGCTGGGGTTGCGCCCTCGGCGATGGTCACGAAGCCATCGCCCTGATGCAGGTAGGCGACCGCCTCCCCCTGGAGTTCAAAGGCAGCCGGGAGGGTCACCGGGGTGGCCTTCAGCGCATCCAGGAGCGAACCACCGGGGGGGGCCCGGAACTCGAAGACATTCAGGTAAGTACGCAGCAGGAAGCGGGGGGCGCAGGGGTGGGCGTCGCCGGCGGTGACCAGGGAAACCCCGAAAGGGAGCTGGATCGAGGCGACCTGCTCCAGCGTGGTCAGGGAGCCCGCCGCGGCGTTGCCGGGCCAGCGAAACACCTGGGTCGGGCCGCTCTGCTGCTTGGTGAAGACAAGGAGATCCCCGCTCGCGGGGTCTGCCAGCAGCGCCTCGGCGTCGTGAGGGCCGTCCGGGTACACCGCCCGCAGCGCCTCCGCCTTGACCTTCCCGGTGCCCCCCACCAGCGCGGCCTCGTCGACCCGGTACACGACGATCTCGGCCCGCTTCTTCTCGTTGTCCCCGATGTCCCCGATGAACACGCAGCTCCCGGCCTCGCAGGGGCCCGCCGCGATGTCCTCCCAGTCGAACGCAGTGGCCCCCTCGACCTCGTGCTCCGCCACCAGCGCCCCATCCAGCCCCAGCGTGAAGAGCGTCGGCAGATCCCCGGAGTCGTTGTGCGCAAGGAAGAGACCGGGCTGCAGACGGCTCGCCACCAGGCCCGAGAGCTCGGTGATCCTCGGGCTCGTCACCTTGCCCTCGGCCGCCGCGCTCTCCGGCGCATCGCAGGACAGGCAGGCCCCCGTCTGTCCGGAAGCTCCGGATACCCCTGCCTCACCGCCCTGCCCTCCATCGCCGGCAGCCCCCGCCTCGCCAGCAGCCCCCGCGGCCCCGGCCTCCCCTGCCGCCCCGGCCTCACCACCTGCCCCTGCCGTCCCTGCCTCTCCAGCGCCACCTGCACCCGCCTCGCCCCCCGCGCCCCCGACGCCTCCAGCCCCGGCCCCTGCGGCACCGCTGGCCCCGGCCTCGCCGCCGCTGGTGCCAGCCGCTCCGGTGCCGGCGGAACCAGCCTCGCCCCCGGCGCCCCCCGAACCCGCCTCCGCGCTTGCGCCTGCGCCGGCCTGTCCGGAACTTCCGGACATACCTCCGGCACCGGCTTCCCCGGAAGCACCGGCCGGGGGTGCCTCCTCGACCTGCTGGCCGCCGCAGGCAGCGAGGGATATCCAGCAGGCGACAAGGAGGAGAGGAAGAGGGCGCATGAGGCAGAGGGGGAAGAGGGTACCAGGGAGCCGCGGTGAGGCGGAGGTGACGTTGCGGAAGGTATGCTTCCGACAAAGGAGAGGTGAGGCGAGGACGCGGGGTTCCATCGGGGGGATGAGGCTGCTAGGTTTTTGCGACGTTCCACGAGGGGTCATCGCCGCGGGAGCGCGGATCGCCAGGGGAAACGCTCCGGACCATGCAGTACCTTGAACTCGTACACAACCTCACGCTCCTGGTGGCGCTGAGCCTGGTGTCCGGGTTCCTGCATGATCGGTGGGGGGGGCGTCGAGGCGGGTGCGCGCTCCAGGGGCTGCTGTTCGGCGCGGTGTCGGTGCTGGGGATGCAGCGGGCGATGCCGGTGACCAGCGGGATATTTCTGGATGGTAGGTCGGTGATGCTGTCGCTGGGGGCGCTCTTCTTCGGTCCCCAGGCGGCAGGGGTCGCGCTGGCGATGGTGCTGCCGGTGCGGATCTGGATGGGGGGCCAGGGGGCGCTGGCGGGGTGCCTGGTCAGCATCCTCTCGGGGGCGCTGGGGCTGCTGTTCCGGGCGTGGCAGGACCCGAGGCAGCACCCGCCGCGGGGGCGCCGCCTGCTGCTCCTGGGGCTGCTGGTGCACGGGGCCATGGGGGCGGTCTTCGTGTGCGTGCTCTCGATGAAGCTGTTCCAGGTCGCGCTGCTGCCGCTGGTGACGCTCTACCCTGCGGCCACGGTGCTCGCGGGCAAGGTGCTCTCGGACACGATGCAGCGCTCGCACTCGGAGCAGCAGCTTCGCCTCAAGAACGAGGCGCTGGTGCGGTCCCACGAGGAGATGGATCGGCTGATCTACAACACCTCGCACGACCTGCGGGCGCCGCTGCGGGCGACGCTGGGGCTGCTGGAGCTGCAGGAAGACCCGGAGACCACGGCGGAGGAGCGGGGCGAGAATCACCGGTTGATGCGTGCCTCGCTGGAGCGGTGCGACCGGATCATCCGGGACATCCTGGAGTTCTCGCGGAGCTCGCGGTGCTCGTCGAGGCCCGAGCGGGTGTACGTCGAGGCGCTGGTGCAGGAGTGCCTCGAGAACTTGCGCCCGATCCCGGAGGCGAGCCGGGTGCACTTCGAGGTGGACGTGCCCCTCGATCTCTCGATCTTGATTGATCAACCTTGCCTGCGCTCGATCCTGCAGAGCTTGCTGACCAACGCGGTGCAGTTCCAGCGAGCGGATGAACCGAGGCCGCGGGTGTCGATCCGGGCCTCGGAGGTGCAGGGCCAGATGGAGCTGCAGGTGGAAGACAACGGGGAAGGTATCCCGGCGCCGATGCAGGAAGAGGTGTTCCGGATGTTTTATCGGGGCTCCCATCGCTCCCAGGGGTCGGGGCTGGGTCTCTATTTTGCGCGCCAGATGGCCCAGCGCCTCGGGGGCCAGGTGAACCTCGAGTCCTCGCAGGGGGTCGGCTCGACCTTCACGCTTCGCCTGCCCCTGACCCCGGAGGTCGGATGACATCGGTCTTCCTGGTCGACGATGATCCGGTCTTCCTGATGCTGGGCCGCAAGATGCTCGGCAAGCTGGGGGGCTTCGCCCCGATCGACTCGTTTCTTGATGGTCGGCTTGCCCTCGACGAGCTGCTTCGTCGATCGCGCTCCGGTCAGTCGCTCCCGGCGCTGGTGCTCCTCGACATCCGGATGCCCGTGCTGGACGGCCTGGGGTTCCTGGAGGGGCTCGCCGGGTTGCCGCCGGGCCACGGGATCCGGGTGGTCATCGTCAGCTCTTCCCTCGACCCCACGGAGCGCGCCCAGGCGCTTGCGTCCCCCCACGTGATGGCTTTCCTGGACAAGCCGCTGGACCGGGACCGGCTGGCGTCTCTGCTGGCGCCCATGGGTCTCTGCAGACCCCCTGGCACGTAGATAAGCCGCGGGACTCGATCTGGAGACGGAGGGAGGAGAGGGCCTCGGAGACCTGGAGCTGGCTGGCCTTCTTGACGAAGACGACGGGGATCCCGGCCTGCTTGGCCTCCTCGCGGGCGGTGAGGGCGCCCTGGTGGCTGATGAGGCCGACGGCGATGACGAGGGCCTGGCTGCGGCGAACGATCTCACGGAGGGCCTTGCTGCGATTTCCGGCGACGTTGCCGTCGTGAAACTGGAGCTTGAACCCGGCCTGGGCGGCGGCCTCTTCGAGGTGGCCACCGAGGCGAGAGAGGCCACCCACCCAGCCAACAGTCGGAGTACGTTCGCTCATGGCAGAACAGGGTGGGCACGCGCCGGGGCCTCGCAACGAGCCGGGGCGCAAACCATCCTTGCAGCGGAGGCCCTCTTGACAGCGCGCCGTGGCGACCATGGCAGGGGTGGAGGCCTGGGGGGCGTGGCGGTGGTGGTGGCGAGCCATGGGGATGAGAGCCAGAACGGCCCCGGGTAGGGTTTGATTCCCGTGGTTCTTTTTCACGGCTGGAGGTGAGCTCCCGACAGGCCTCTCCAGTCGGGGGTTGACGGGAGCTCTGCCAGCGTCAGCGACGCCTGGTGGGGCGCCGCAGCACCGCGCAGGCCAGCGCCAGACCCAGCAGCCCCCCCCCTACTTGCGATGGCCCTGCGATAACGCTGCAGCCGTCACCCTGCCCGATGCCCGTTTGACCCTGCGGGCTTCCGTCCTGGCCACCACCGCCCTGACCGCCGGGATTGCCCGAGCAATGCTGATTCAAGATCTTTCTGTTCGATTCGGCATGCACGGAGCTGCGACACGAGGCGCTGCGCTCCTGGGCTTCGGCGCAGTTGGTCGTGTCATCGGGAGCAGAGGCGGGCAACTCCGAGCAAAGGCTGGTTTCAGCTTTTTCGTCGGTCGCGATGTTGACGATACGGAGGCCAACGCACAGCTTGGCCCCCTCGGCAAGCATGGCGTGGGTGCCCTTGACGACATCCTGCAAACGACTGTGCCAGCAGGGGAACGCTGCCAGCACCCTGGTGGGCTGGTCCTGATCGAACAGTTCGAAGGTAAAGAAAGGGCGTACCTCCTGCGGAGGCAGCGAGAAGGAGAAGTCAAAGCGAGGGACGTCGCGCTCGTGAGCAACCACGCAGAAGGATGACGGTGGAGAGGGCGGGATGGGATCCTCGACAGGAGGCGTGCCCGGGTACGGCTCCGGATCGACGCCGGGACCGCAGCCGCTGAAGCCCTCACAGCAAACGTAATCGGGGACACGCGCCTCGGAGATCTTCGCCTCGAGATCGGTTGGCGCAGCGACCGCGCCCAGCGGCGGGGACGCCTTGAAGTTCACCTCGCTGGCGGTCTCCTCTGGCGGCTTCACTTCAAGCACGTACGAGGCCCCTGGTTCCAGCGCTGCCATGGGCTTCCAGAGCAGCACCGCGAAGCCCTCGCGCCCGTCGTAAGACGAATTGATACCTTCAACCTCCTGGAGCGCTCTTACCTTACCCTCCACCGGCGCCCCGTCGCGTCGGATCGTGATGGAGAGTGAAGCCCAGTCCATTTTCATGCAATGTTTGCTCACGCGGAAGAGCAATCCTGCATCAGCCGGGGCCGTGGCCGAGACAAGCTCAACAGGCTTCCAGGTTTCCTCTTTGCAATTGTCTGAGCAGGCCTCAGCCGGGCGAGGAAGCGACAGGGAAAGAAGAAGGACAGCAGCAAGCATGTGAGGGACATTCATTCCCATCATGACAGCAACAAATGGGCCATCGGTCAATGGATAAAATTCGTAATTTCGAAGCATTTATGACGCCAAATGCGTGACCCGATACTGTTCAGGAGAAGACTGAACTGTCCACGCCGGAGCGCATACAAGGAGCATTCATCAGCTCCTTGCAGGCGTGCATCGTGGCGGACTGTCACCTCATCAGGACATCTTTCAGGCGAATGCAGGCCTCGCGTACGAGGCTCAAGGCTGGCGGACGCGCTGGCGGATGAGGCCCTCCTGGGAGGTGGAGGCGACGAGCTTGCCGTCCTGGCTGAAGACTCGACCCCGGACCAGCCCCCGGGAGCCGCTGCTGCAGGGGCTATCGATCGAGTGAAGGAGCCACTGGTCGAAGCGAACGTCGTGGTGGAACCACATGGCATGGTCGAGGCTGGCGACCTGCATGCCGGGGGTGAGCCAGGTGACGCCGTGGGGGAGCAAGGCGGTGGTGACGAAGCCGTTGTCGGAGGCGTAGGCGAGGAGGCAGGCGTGGAGGGCGGGGTTGTCAGGGAGCGCGTGGGCGGCGCGCATCCAGATGGCGCGGCTGGGGGCGCGGGGGGCGGGGAGCACCGGGTCCGCATCCGGATCCGCGTACCGGACCTCGATGGGGCGCTCGGAGGTGAGGCGCTCGCGCAGGAAACGAGGGAGGCGGGAGGCAAAGCCGGCGAGGCGCTGCTGCTCGGTGGGGAGGCCCTCGGGCATGGCTACGTCGGGCATCGGGTCCTGGTGCTCGAAGCCCTCTTCCCGCTTCTGGAAGGAGGCGGCCATGTGGAAGATCGCCTCGCCCTTCTGGATGGCCACGACCCGGCGGGTGGTGAAGGAGGAGCCGTCGCGGATCCGGTCGACGTCGTAGAGAATGGGGCGGCTCACGTCGCCAGGGCGCAGGAAGTGAGCGTGAAGCGAGTGGACCGGGCGATCCGGGGGGACGGTCTGGGTGGCGGCAGAGAGCGCCTGACCCAGCACCTGACCGCCGTACACCGTGCCCCAGCCGAGGTCCTGGCTCTGGCCGCGGAAGAGGTTCTGCTCGATCTGTTCGAGGGCGAGGAGCTGGATCAGCTCGTCGAGGACGTTGGACATGCGAGACCTGTGGCCTCATCCAGGCCCAGGCACAAGTTCATGCACTGCACCGCCGCCCCGCTGGCGCCCTTGCCGAGGTTGTCGATGCGCCCCACCAGCAGCACCTGGCCCTGGCCGGCGAATACAAAAAGGTCGGCGCGGTTGCTGCCGTTGCTGCCCTGGACGTCGAAGAACCCGCGGGCCAGCACCGCCGGGTCCGAGAGGGGCTGGACCCGGACAAACGGCTCATCCGCGTAGCGCCCGGCCAGCGCCTCGTGAATTCTTGCGGCGGTGACCCCCGGGGGCAGAAGCTCGAGGTGCAGCGGGATCGTCACCGCCAGCCCCTGGAAGAAGGCCCCGACCACCGGGACAAACAGCGGAGGGCTCGCCAGCCTCGCGTGGGCCTTCATCTCCGGCAGGTGCTTGTGGGCCAGCGAGAGCGCGTAGGGGCGGGGCGCCTCCAGCTCCGGATCGCCCCCCTGCCGGTACTGCTCGATCATCTTCTTGCCGCCCCCCGAGTGGCCCGTCAGCGAGGTCGCCGACAGCGGCATCGTCGGCGGCACCAGCCCCGCCTCGACCAGGGGGCGTACCAGCAGCAGGAAGGCCGTGGCGTGGCAGCCAGGGTTGGCGATCCGGCGCGCCTCGCGGAGCCGCTGGCGCTGCCCGGGGTCGAGCTCCGGCAGGCCGTAGACCCAGGCCGGATCGATCCGGTGGGCGGTGCTCGCGTCGATGATCCGCGTGGTGGGGCTGGTCACGAGGCCCACCGCCTCGCGAGCGGCCTCGTCCGGGAGGCACAGGAACGCCACGTCCGCCTGGTTCAGCAGCCGCGCCCGCTCCTGCGGATCCTTGCGGCGCTCGGGCGCGATCGTGAGAAGCTCCAGGTCGGCACGCGGTGCGAGGTATTCCTGGATACGCAGGCCCGTGGTCCCCTCCTGACCGTCGACAAATACCCTGGGAAGCGCCATGGGGGCCCTATAGCACCGAAGGAAGGCCGCCGAGCCCCCCGGTCACAGGTCCTCGTCCGGGGTGATCTCCCCGGAAAAAACCGGCTCGCCGGGCCACCACGGCCAGCGTGGCGCCCCGGTCACGCAGCCCGCCACCGCCTCGTCGTCGGAGCAGGCGATGCGCAGGTGAAAATGGTCGTCGTGGGGGCTGCTGTCGCCGGGCTGATGCAGCACGTTCTGCGCTCGCCAGAGCAGCTCCGGCGGCTCCCCCAGGGCCCGGGCATGCTCCATCAGCAGCCCCTTGAGGTGCTTCACCACGAAGATCCACTGGATCCGGCCTTCTTCGCCGGTCATCAGCGCCCGCACCAGCCTCCAGTTCCGGGGGACGTCGAAGCGCACAAAGACCCCCCCTTCGGCCTCCGCCAGGCCGTCTGGCCCCACGTGCACGAAGCCTGGAGCCTCGACCGGGACCCCGCCGGGGGTCGTGTAAAAGAAGAGCAGATCCACGTCGCGCCCGGTGCGGTGCGAGTGGTGCCCCCCCAGCGGCCCCCCCTGGGGGCCCGCCAGATCCCCCACCAGCAGCGGCGGATCCCCCGGCGCCACCCCGCGCGCCGCCGCGTCCGTCAGCGTCCGGATGAGGGTGGAAGTTCCATACTGACGGCGGGTCCAGGGGCGGAGGCGGCGGAAGCCAGGGCCGGAGTCGGGCAGGGCGACGGGGCGCGTGAGGACGCCGAAGGCGGGGCCACCGACGGAGCCCTGGACGCCCGGGGCCAGGGGGCTGGGGACGCTGGCGCAGGCGCCGAGGGCGAGGAGCGCGAGCAGGAGCAGGCCCCGGAGAGCGAGCTGGTTCTCGGGGGGCCCGTGCATGGGTGCGGATTGGACCATCCGGGGGCAGCGGTCAACCGGGAGGGATCAGCTGGCGACCGGGGGCGTGAGGCGGGCCATGTCCATCGGGAGGGTCTGGCGCACGTAGTTGACGGTGCGCTCCCGCAGGATGGTCTTGGTCTTGCTGTAGGCCTCGGCGGGCAGGGCTCCGAGGCGGAGGGCGGCGCCGCGGGCGGCATCGAGCAGGGCGCTCTCGTCCACGACCTGATCGAGGTAGCCCGCGGCCCTGGCCTCTTCGGGGCCGTAGATGCGGGCGAAGAGGGTGGCCTCCTGGAGGGCGGCGGGGGCGAGGCGATCGCGAGCGAGCTCCATGGCGAGCACGGGGACGGGCATGCCGATCTGGACCTCGTTGAGGCCGATGCGGAAGCCCCCCTGGGCGCAGAGCCGCAGGTCGCCGGTGAGCAGGGTGAGGGCGCCGCCGGCGAGGGCGTGGCCCGAGCAGGCGATGACCAGGGGCCTCGGGAAGAGGTAGAGCCGGAGCAGGAAATCGGCGCCGCGGGTCACCAGGTTCCGGGCGCTCTCGGGGCTCTTCATCATCTCGCGCAGGTCGAAGCCGGCGCAGAAGCGCCCGGCGCGGCCGGTGAGGACCACCGGCTGTCCAGCCTGCTCGGCCTGGGCCAGCGCCGCCTCCACCGCGTCCATCATCTCGTAGCTGAGCGCGTTGGCCTTGCCGTCATCCATGCGCACCAGCGCGACCCCATCCGTCGTCGTCGTCTCGACCATGTCTCGGGTTCTCCGCCGGGCACGCTAGCACGGGGGCGGGCCTCGCCGGGTCGCTCACGCGAAGCGCATGCGGAACGGCAGCAGGAAGCGCACCCAGGGGCGGGCAAAACGCTCGGCGGAGAGCATCTCGGTGACCCCCCGGAGTCGCTCGCCTTCCATGGTGGCCTCGACCACGTGGCGGCCGTAGAAGGGGGCGTCCTCGAGGGTGTGGAGGATCCGGGGTTCATCGGCGCCCGGGTCCGAGGGGGCCACGACGGGGACGCCCCAGAGGCCCCGGCCGAGGGGGCGGGTCTCGAAGCCCGCGAGGGCCTCACGGCGGGTATCCTGGACGGCGAGGGCCACGGAGCGTGCGGGGCCGGAGAGCGGCTCGGTGTCGTAGACCAGGAGGGAGCGGGGCCCCTGGTGGAAGCGCCCCCAGGACCAGCGACGGAAGGCGGAGGCGAGGGGGGTCTCGCCGGCGTTGGCGTCGTGGTACCCGTGGCCGCGCCAGCAGAGACCAAGCTCGGGGAAATCGACCTCGAGGTGCCCCTGGGGCAGCACGGGCCACCAGAGGTGCTCGCCGCGCTCGTCGAGGGAGATGGGCGGGTTGGGGTCGCGCAGGTCGCCGCGGAGGCGCACCACGCCCCGGACACGCCGCGGGGGCACGGGCCTGGGGAAGGGCGAGGTCCACTCGTCCACGTGGAGCAGCAGGTCGTCACCGCCGCGACGCAGGGAGGAGCCCCCCACGGCGAGGGAGGTGGCGTCGCGAGCGGAAGCGCGACCGTCGTGCTCGGCGAAGACCCAGGTCGTGGGGCCACCGTCGAGGCGGTAGAGGGCCAGGTTGAGGGCGACGTGGCGCCGCGGATCCCCCTTGCTCGCCGCGTACCTGGGCGAGAAGACGGAGCCGACGAAGGCAATGGCGGTCAGGCCATAGCGTCCGCAGGAGCTGAGGCCGTCGACGTACCACCAGGCGTAACCACCCTGCGGGAGGACGAGGTCACACCGAGGTCCGCCAGGAGCATCCCCTCGGCGATCCGCGCTGACAGGGCCACCATCGGCACCCCCGCCCCGGGGTGCGCGCTGCCGCCCACCGCGTACAGCCCCGCCACCGACGTCCGGCAGGCGGGCCTCGCGAAGGCCGACATCATCCCGTGAGACACCGGGCCGTAGAGCGCCCCGCCCGTCCCCGGGAACAGCCGGTCGAAATCCCGGGGGGTGGTGGTGCGATGCGCCCTCGATGTGAGCTCCAGCCCCTGCCTCTGCAGCAACTCCAGCGTCTTCGTTTCCCATGCGATCACCTCGTGGTCCGGGTAGGACCGGGGGTCGTCCCCGGTGGCCGGCGCGTTCCCCAGGATCAACAGCCGCTCGGGGCCGTCGCCGCGCCCGCCGTGGGGGCCTCGATCCTGCGCGCAGATGTAGAGCGTTGGCTCCGTGGGGGGTCTCTTCTGACCGAAAAGTTCGCGAAACTCCCTGGGATAATCCGAGGAAAAGAAGACCGTATGGTGGTCAAGGGGGAACCCTTTGACCTCAAAAAGACCGGTCATGACCATGGCGGAGAGGGAGCGCTCGGGGGGGCGCGGCGCGCGGTGTCCTTCGGGCCCGAGGAGGGCGCGGAGGTGGGCGACGTCGCCGTTGCTGACGACGGCGGAGGCGTGGATCTCCTCGCCGCTGCGGAGACGAACGCCGGAGGCGCGGCCGCGGTCGAGGAGGATCTCGTCGACCGGGGCTTCGAGCTGCACCTGGGCGCCGCAGCGCTCGGCGAGGCCGCGGAGGGCAGAGGAGAGGGAGCGCATGCCGCCCTGGACCACCCAGGCGCCGGCCTGCTCGACGGCGGCGATGACGTTGAGGGTGGCGGGGGCGTCGAAGGGGGAAGAGCCGACGTAGGTGGCGTAGCGGCCGAAGAGCATCTGGAGGCGAGGCTCGCGGAAGAAGGAGCCGACGGCGGACCAGAGGGAGCGGGTGGCGTCGATGCTGGCGAGGGCGCGGGCCTGGCGCAGCCCCTCGATGGACATCATGTCGGCGATGCGGGGGAGAGGGCGCCGGAGGAAGGGCTCGCGGACCGTCTCGAGGATGTGGTTGCAGTGGGCGGAGAAGCGGCGGAAGCCGTCGGCCTCCTGGCGCCCGAAGGCCTCGGCGATGGCGCGTGCGCTCTGCTCGGGGTCAGCGAACAGGTCGAGGCGCTTGCCATCCGGCCAGGAGTGGCGGGCGAGCACCGGGAGCGGGGCGAGGGTGACGTGGCGATCGAGATCGTCGCCGACCTCGCGGAACAGCTCGTCGAAGACCCAGCGCATGGTGAGCACCGTGGGGCCCCCGTCGACGTGGACCCCCGGCGCCACCGGCACCGCCCGCATCTTGCCGCCGACCTGCGCCTCCTTCTCGACCACGCGCACCGGCAGCCCGCGCGACGCCAGCCTGGCGGCCAGCGCCAGGCCGCCGACCCCTGCCCCGATGATGACGATGGGGGCTCGTTCGCCCGTCCCGTTTCCTTGCACGCCCCCTAGGATGCTCGGGTCGCGTCCCGGGTTGCCGCCTCCGACCAGAGGCCGCAGTCTTCGAGCTGCTGGGCCAGGTCTTCCAGCGCCTGGTCCCGGATCGTGAGCTCCAGCGCCTCGCGGGCGCCGGGGTCCCGCTGCTCCTGAGCCAGCTCGGCGACCCGGAGCCGGGCCTGCTCGGGCTGCACGCGGACCAGCACCCGGGCCGCCGCCACGCGCACCTCCGCCGGGGCATCGTGGTCATTGAGCGCCTCCCACAGCTCGGAGGTGTTGTGACCTTCGCTGCGGTACGCCCCGGACTGGAGCGCCCCGGCCTGGGTGTCCAGCCGCGCCAGCCAGCGGGCGACGGGCTCTTGCCCTCGCCGCAGCCCCTCGAAGGCGCTCTCTGCGTCCCGGCGCTCGGGCCCTAGCCCCCGGCAGCGCAGGCTCGCGGAGCGGAGCTGATCGAGGAGATGGGTCACCTCCCCCGGGGCCAGCCCCTGGAGCCGCCACCGCGGGATCTGCACCGGCGGGTGCGGGTCGCTGAGCCGCAGCACCACCTCCTCGGCGTCCTCCGTCACGTCCTCGATGAACACGTAGGGGATGTGGGCCCAGCCGATCCGCAGCCCGCTGAGGTCGACCCCGGTCCGATCCAGGCGGATCTTGCGTCGATCTCGCGCTAGCAGCGTCAACCCCTGGACCCCGAGGGACCCCACCGCGGCCAGCAGCGCGAGGCCTTCCCAGAACGCATTCGCGCTGCGAAACCAGAACCCCAGCAGCGCTGCCGCCAGCATCAACCACGAGAGTCGACGGCGGGTCGTCGCCTCGATCGCGTCCCCCGGGTACCACTCCAGCGCCCCGTGCCCCCGGGTGCCCACCGCCAGCGCATCACAGAGCGCGTCCGCCTCCCTGGTCTGCTGCACCCGGATCAGGATCGGCCCCAGAAACCCCCAGGAGACCCCCCCGGGGTTCACCGCCACCACCAGCCCCTCGGCCCCCAGCGCCGTCGAAAGCGCGCGGATCCGCCGCGCCACCAGCCGATCGACCCCCGGCCCGCCCCCGCGGATCTGCACCTCCCCCGGCCTCGCCTCCACCTCGGCCTTCAACCACTGCCGCTTCCCAGGCAGCAACCCCAGCAGCCCCATCCCCAGCGGCACGCCCCCCCCAGCGACAGCAACACCAGCCCCACCGCCAGCAATCGCCCCGGGCTCACCCACGTCGGCGCCAGCACCTCGGCCTGGAAACGCTGCGCTTCCTGGAGCGGTCGCATCTTCCACAGCCTGCACCACCTCCCCTGCGCCGCAAGAGCCGTCCGGCAAGGTCTATTTTTACCCGATCGCGGTTCCTTGAGCCTCCGCCGGGTTGTCGGCATGGTCTCCCCCGTGGGACGTCTCGCTGCGCTCTTGTTCGTGCCCGGACTGCTGGCCCACGCCTGCGCCCCCACGCCCTCCTCCGCGCCCTTGCCGCGACCGGCGCCTTCCGCCTCCGCGGTGCCGTCGGCCTCTGCGGCGCCTTCCGCCTCGGCCTCTTCCTCCCCGGACGCCCTGGCCTCCTCCTCGCCGCCTGACGCCGCGGCCTCGCCGCCGGGCTCCGCGGCGCCAGCGGCCTCGGGGCAACCTTTGGCCTCCGGCGAGCGCTGGGGGCCCGGGCTGGTGGACTCGGGGCCCTGTGCGCCCCACGGGGAGACCCGCGCCGAGGAGCTGGCCTCCGAGCCCGGCGGGCCCCGGGCCAAATTCTCGTACCACGGCTATCGTGTATGGAAGTTCCGTGTACAGCGCGCCATCGAGGAGAAGACGAGGACGCACTGCGTGGAGGTGCTGTTCCCCGGGGGGAAGAAGAACAGCGATGACAGGCCGGTGCGGGTGGCGGAGAAGATCGACGACGGGTGGCTGAGGGCGATGGAGAACACGCTGCAGCGGCTGCCGTGGCGGCAGCTCCAGGTGGTGCGTCGGGTGGTGATCGACGACCGGCCGAAGGAGCACGGGATCGGGCCCTTTGACCGGCGGAGCGCGGACGACGCGCGGGACGGCCGCACGCTGTGGCTCCACGAGCGGCTGTTCACGGAGCCGAACCACTGGGCCACGGGGAACCACGGCCGCTACTGGAGCTACCACACGGACATCGACGGGCAGACGCTGGACAACCTGCCGGCGGGGCACGATCGGTTCAGCCCGATCCTGCTCCACGAGATCGGGCACCTGGTGGCCTACAGCGTGGTGAACCGGAACCCGGCGAACGAGGCGGTACCGGCCTGCGCGAAGGTGTGCGGGGACCGGGGCGGGTGCAAGGGGATGCTGGCCCGGGTGCGGGAGGAGGGGTGCATCAGCGCCTACTGCATGCCCTTCCAGTTCGAGACGGGGACGGAGAACTGGGCGGAGATGTTCCGGTTTTATTACCAGAGCAAGGCGACCCGGGCGCTGCTGGCGGAGGCCGGCGGGGCTTGCGTGCCGACCCTCGACGGGATCAACGAGGGGCTGGCGCCCCCGTGGGAGCGGGGGCTGCCGGATATCCCCAGTTTCCACAGGACGCTGTGGAAAAGCTGCGATGAGAGGCCCTGCAAGGGCTGGTGACCGGCGGGCGCTTCAGCCCTGCGCCGGGCGGTGGAGCCAGCTGGACGAGCACCGGGGGTAGCTCCGGGCCAGCTTGACCAGGTTCTGGGCGTTCATCAGCGTCTGGGCGGCGAGGCCGAGCACGAAGAGGGCGAGGTAGAGCAGGGGCGCCCCGCCCGGGGTCAACCAGAGGAAGTAACCCAGCAGCGGGGTCACGACGCCGAAGCGACCGAGGGCGTACCATGAGATGGTCGCCAGGGCGTTGAGGTTGAAGAGCCGGGGGAAGCGCTCGTGGTAGCGGGACTCGGGGCTGTTGAGGATCCAGTGGAGGTACCAGCCCACGTTGGTGGTCTCCTGGAACAGCGTGACCAGGATGACGCCGGTGCCGAAGCGATGGCGCGTCACGTAGTCGCAGGCCAGCAGCAGCAGCACGTGGTGCAGCAGCAGGAGCGGCATGGCGAGCTGGGCCCGGACCGCGGTGAGCAGGCTGGCGGCGGTGACCCCGAGCTCCACCGAGAGCGAGGCCTGGAGGGCGGGGCTCCAGGCGGTGAGGGGGTCCGGCTGGCGCGCCAGATCCCAGAGGCCCGCGGTGGTCGTCGCCGAGAGCACCAGGGCCGAGCCGATCTGCAGCGCCCGCTTCGCCGCCATCTCGTCCCGGAGCGCCCGCCGCAGCCCCCGATCGAGGGCCACGTAGAGCGCCCCGACCCCGGCCGCGGCGCCGTACACCTCGCGCCCTCGCCCGTCCGCCCACGCGAGGCCCACCACCGCCGCCACCACCCCGATCACCAGCGGATGCACCCAGCCTGCCGGCGCCTTGACCTCGCTCACCCTCGCCCCTCCCGCTCGAAGACCAGCACCGCCCTCCGCACCGGGTACGCCTTGCTCGTCAGGTGGCTGAAGCGAGGCAGCCGATGGCTTCGCTCCAGGCGAAACCCCGCCTCCGCGAAGCCCTGGACCCACCCGTCGTGGGTCCGGAACCCGAAGCGCCCGCTCCGGGTGTTCCACCGGTCAAAGCGGATCGCGTGGTAGAGGCACAAGGCCCGATCCAGCGGCGTCTCCGCCAGATCCTCGGCCACCACCACGAAGCGCCTCGTCACCCGCCGGATCTCCCCGATCAGGCGCCCCGCGTCCGGCGTGTGGTGGAGCACGTACATGCACAGCGTCACGTCGAAGTGATCATCCGGGAACGGGATCACCTCGCCGTCGAAGATCCGGGGGCGGCGGCCCGTCGTCGCGTGATCCGCAACATCCAGGTCTTCTATATGCATGGATTTCCCATATGGTGTACGCTCCCGCAGGTACCAGGAGAGGTAGCCGTCGCCGGAGCCCAGGTTGAGCACGGGGCCGGCGCCCCGGAGCGCGTGCTCGAAGAAGGGGAGGAGCTTCCAGGAGCGGCTGGTGGGTCGGGGGTTATCCATGGGGGTCGGGCGGGGTGGCCTGGAAGGTCCAGATCCTGTTGAGCACAAAGCTTCCGGCGAAGAGGAGCAGCCCGCCGAGGAGGTTGGCGAGGAAAGGGAGGGCGGCGGAGCCCGGGGCGAGGGGCTCGAGGAGGGCCATGAGCAGGGCGAAGAGAGGCACCTGGAGGGCCAGGGCGCCGCCAGCGACCGTGGCGTAGCGGCCGACCCGGCCCGCCCCCGCGGCGCGCCTCGCCCCGGGGAAGGAGACGCGGGCGTGGAGCACGTAGCCGAGGCTGGTGGCCGCCAGCACGGCGGCGCCCTGGGCCAGCAGCAGGCCCGGGCGTCCGAGGCGTCCGGGCAGGTCCAGGGCCCGGACCCCCAGCGCCAGGACCCCCAGGTTGACCCCCAGGTTCACCGTCGCCACCGCCGCGAAGCGGGCGAGCTGGGCCAGGCCGCTCACGGGCCCTCCTGACGCGCCAGGGCGAGGAGCTGACCGGCGGTGGACTCCAGCAGCGAGAGCCCCCCGAAGCGGAGGCCCAGGGCGCGGATCTTCGTGCAGTCGGGGACCCGCCGGGGCGGCGCTGCGGGGGCCGCCGGCAGGGGACCGGACAGCCCCCCCTGGCGCTGCATCAGCGCCGCGACTTCCCGGGTCGAGATGTGGCGTTCGCTGCAGTTGTAGAGCTGCCCCGCTGTCCCCTCGGCGGTCAGCAGCAGCCACACCGCCCGCGCCAGGTCCGCCCCGTGCACCTCAGTCCCCCCCGCGGGACCGTCCCAGGGGCGCCCCTCCAGCAGCGCACGGGCCAGCCCCCACCACTTGGACCGGCGCGGCGGCCAGCTGACCCCGTAGACCCCCGTCGCCCGCAGCGCGCTGGCCTGCCACCCATCGCCCAGCCCGAGGCTCTGCACGAAGGCCTCGACAGCCCGCTTGGCGGCCCCGTAGTGCGTGTCCGGAAGGCAGCAGTGCTCCTCGCTCAGCACCTCCTCGCCTCGCCGATCGCCGTACACCGCGCGGCTGGACAGGAACACGAACCTCCCCACGCCGGCCCGCCGCGCCTCCAGCATCAGCTCCAGGCTCCCCTGGACGTTGCGTCGCACGAATCCCTCCAGGTCCGCCCCCTCCCCGCCCCGGTACCGCCCCGGCTCGTGGGCCAGCGCCCCGTGCACCACCGCGTCCGCGCCTTCCACCAGCGCCTTCGCCCCGTCGCGCGAGCCCAGCTCCCCAGGGATCCACTCGATCTCCCCCTCGAACCCGCCGCAGTCCGTCCCCTCGCGGCGCCACGCGCGCACCCGCGCCCCCTGCCGCTGCAGCTCCGCCACCACAAACCGACCCACCACCCCGCTCGCCCCGGTCACACCGACGATCACGCCCCACCCCCCGCCAGCTCGTCGAGGGAGAAGGCTTCCAGGTCACGGATGACCTTGCAGGCCCCCGCCTCCCGGAGCCGCTCCGCGGGCAGCCCGGTCGTCAGCCCGATCACCCAGCCGGCGCCCTGCTCCCGGGCGCTGGCCACCCCCTCCGCGCTGTCCTCGAAGACCGCGCAGCGCCCGAGGGGGACGCCGAGCGCGGCGGCGGCGCGGCGCCAGTCCTTCCGCGGGATCGAGCCCGGCAGCAGGTCTTCGCCGGAGAGGACCACCCCCCAGTCCGTGCCCAGGCCCAGCGCCTCCAGTGTATGGAACAACCGGACACGGAGCGCGGCGGAGACGACGGCCCTGGGGAGGCGGAGCTCGCGGGCCCGGGCCACCAGGGCCAGGGCCCCCGGGACGGGCCGCAAGGCCGGGGTGAGGGCGAAGAACAGCTCGGATTTCCGGGCGAGGAGGGCGGCGCGGAGGGCGGGGGTCACGGGCTCGCCAGCGCGCCCGGCGGCGGCGAGGCCCCGCAGGAGGATCCGGTCGAGGTCGAGGCCCACCAGGGCCGAGGCCGGGGGAGGCAGCGAGGCCCCCAGGATCTCCTGGATGGCCTGGTTCCAGCAGCGAAAGTTGAGCGGCTCCGAGTCGGCGAGGACCCCGTCGCAGTCAAAGAGCAGGCCCGCGGCGGTCACGCCGGGCCCCCGGGGGGGAGGTGGTCGGGCAGCGGTCGCCCCTCCAGCAGGCGCCACCAGACCTCGATCAGAGGCCCCAGCAGCGCGCGTTTCGGGTGCTCCTGCTGCCACGGCTTCTCGTACTGGTAGTGTAGCACCTGGATGCGGCTCCATTGCCAGAGCTGGGGCAGGTTGAAGTACACGTACTGGAGCGTGTTGTAGGTGAAAGGGAGGCCGTGCCAGTCGGGCCACCAGGCCTCCAGAAACGTCTGATCCGTGCGGCGCCAGAAGGCCCCGGGTTGGTCCAGCCGCTCCAGCATCGCGTCCAGGGTGCGGCGGGAGGGTTCCGCGGTGAACACGCCGGAGTTCATCCGGTGAAAGTCATCGAGGGACTCATAGAGGTTGGGCGCGGCGGCCCCTTCCGGGTAGGTGAGGAGCCGGTCGATGTTGCGGAGCACCACCGTGTCGGCGTCCAGGAACACGACGCGCCGGTATGATTCGAGCTCCCAGAGGCGCAGCTTGCAGAAGTTGTCGAGGGGGTCGTGGAAGGCGGGCTTGGTGCCGCGGGTGAAGGGAGCCGCGGCATGCTGCGCCTCCCGCCCGTGCCTCGCCCGGAAGGTATCGGAGAGGGGGAGCGGCGCCACCTCGCGGAGCAGGCACCCCTCTCGCTCCAGATCTTCCATACCCTGGACGGACCCGCGATGGAGGACGACGAGGGGGGCCGCGGCGCCGACGCGCCGTAGGGAGCGGGCGAGGGCGAGGGCGCCGAGGGCGTAGTCGGGGCCGGTGACGAGGGTGGCGTAGGCGGCGGTCACGGCCGGGTGCCCGGGGAGGGCTGGAGCTCGGCGGCGCGGGCCTCGTTCCAGGCGGAGCGGCAGGGGATGCGGGAGAGGTCGGCCCGGTGGCGGAAGCGAGCCGCGATCTGGAGGACCTCCTCGAGGAGCCCGGAGGCCAGCCGGGTGGGCTGGAGACCCAGGCGAAGGAGGTGATCGTTGCGCGCCCGCAGCTCGTTCTCCGGGGCTTCCTCCCGGGGGTTGGGCACGTGCTCGACGGGGGCGCCGGTGAGCCGGGAGACCAGCGCCGCCAGGTCGCGGACCCGGTGGGTCTCGGTCATCTGGTTGCAGATCCGGACGCGCTCGCCGCGGGCCGGGGGCGTCTCGACGGCGAGCTGGACGCAGCGGACGCTATCGCGCAGGTGGATGAAGGCCCGGGTCTGGCCCCCGGAGCCATGGACCGTCAGCGGGTGCCCGACCGCCGCCTGCATCAGGAAGCGGTTGAGCACCGTCCCGTAGTCGCCGTCGTAATCGAAGCGGTTGATGAGCTGAGGGTCGAGCGCGGTCTCGTCGGTCATGGTGCCCCACACGATCCCCTGGTGCAGGTCCGTGATCCGGAGCCGGTCGTTCCTCGCGTAGAAGGCGAAGAGCTGCTGGTCGAGGCACTTGGTGAGGTGGTAGATGCTGCCGGGGCTGGTGGGGTGCAGGATCTCCTGCTCGATGGGTGCGCCGTCGTCCCCCCGCACGGCGACCGTCAGGTACCCCTCGGGCAGCGTGGCCCCCGCGGTCCCGTAGCCGTAGACCCCCATGGTGCCCAGGTGCACCACGTGGGCATCGATGCGCTCCTCGACCAGGGCGCTCAGCAGGTTGTGGGTCGCCTCCACGTTGTTCGCCACCGTGTACCGCTTGTGCCCCGCCGACTTCATCGAGTACGGCGCGGCCCGCTGCTCGGCGAAATGCACCACCGCCTCGGGGCGCCACGCGCGCAGCAAGGCGCCGAGACCCGAGGCGTCCCGCGCCACGTCCAGCTCGTCAAAGCCGAGATCTCTGCCGGTGCACGCGCGCCAGGCCTCCACCCGCTCGCGAGGCGAGGCGATCGGCGTCAGCGAGCTGCACCCCAGCTCTTCATCGATACGACGGCGGCTCAGGTTATCGACGATGCGAACCTCGTGACCCGCCGCCGAGAGTCGCAGCGAAGACGCCCAGCCGCAGAAACCGTCGCCGCCCAGAACAAGGACTTTCACGGCCCCCCTTCTATACCAAAGGCGCTCCCATGCGCTCGCCATTCGCAGCCCGAGCCCGCGCCTGACCGCTCGTGTTGCCGGGCCCAACGCGGCCTTCGACGCGGGCGGCAAAAGGGGTACCATTGACCTCTTTCGAGGACTTCATGACCCGTCGCCTTCGCTTCTCGTTGCTCCCCCTCTCTTCCCTGCTCCTGGCCTGCGCGGACCCCGCTCCCACCGGGGTGATGGCGGCGATCGCCGCCGACGAGGGGGTGCGGTCCACGATCGACCAGGTGCGCATCCAGGCCTGGCGCGGCGACCAGCTCCGGTGGTCCTCGACCTTGCCCGAGAGCGCGCTCAAGACCCCGGGGACCTTGCTCTTCCGCGACGAGTCTGACGGCTCCAGCAACGCCATGTTGCGGATCGTCGTGGAGGGCGGCACCGGGGATGCGCAGGGCCAGTTCACCCCCCGGATCCGCCGCTCCGCGCGGCTCCGCTTTGTCCCCGAGCGGACCAAGCTGCTCCGCCTCGGCCTCGCCCGGGATTGCCTCGACGTTCCTTGCGGTGCCGAGGAATCCTGCGTCCGCGGAGCGTGCACAGGGGAGCAGATCGAGAACCCGGAGCAGCTCGAGGATGCCCCCTCCGGCGAAGGGCCTCTCGTCATCGACACCATCGATGGGTTCGAGGACATCCCCAAGGGCGGCGCCGCAGGCGCGGGAGGCGGGGCGGGCGCCTCGGGCGAGGCGGGCTCCGGTGGCGCGGGCGCGGGCGGCGAGGCCGGCGCAGGGGCCGGGGGAGAAGCGGGCGCCGCCGGTCAGGCAGGCGCTGCGGGCGTGGCGGGCGCCGGGGGCGAAGCGGGGGCCGGCGGCGAGGCAGGGGCCGGCGGCGAGGCGGGAGCCGGCGGGGAGGCAGGAGCCGCGGGCGTGGCGGGCGCCGGGGGCAACCCGCTCTGCAACGACGTGCCGGTGCTCTCCCTGGGGCTCCAGGCGCCAGGGGGAACGCCGCTGGGCAAGCTGGCGCTGAGCGATAAGTTTGAGATCAAAGCATCCACCAGCGGAGCGGCGGTAGGGGTCTGGCGCCACAGCCTGCGGGTCACCTCGCGCTCGGCCAAGACACCGATCGTGCTGGCCTCCCAGCAGGCCTCCTCGACCTTTCTGGTGGAGGCGGATCGATGCCAGGACGTCAGCTACGAGGTCGAGGTCACGGACGACGGCTGCATCGATCGCAAGGCGGTGGCCGCGGTGAGCCCCACGATCGCCCTGAACGCGCAGGTCCAGGACGTGAACCCGGGGGCCTGCGCTGGTGTGCCTCCGCAAGACCAGGAGCAGTGCGGCTCCCCTGCCCTGCCCTGGTGCAGGCTCCAGGACGCCATCGAGGGGGTCGAGGTCTCCGAGGGCGGGGGGCGCACCCTGCTGAGGCTGGGTCCGGGCGTCTTCGAGGGGCCGATCAAGCTGCGCGATCGGGTCGATCTGGAGGGAGGCTGGAACACCTCGTTCACGACGCGCACCGACGATCCTTCCCTGAGCGAGATCGCCGCGGTGCCGGCGCCTGTCGACGGGGTGGGGCGCTGCGTCCTGCGGTGGCCCGGGGACGGAGAGGGCGTGGACGCGCAGCTCCGGAACCTGAAGGTGACCGCCCTGGCCCCGGCCTCACCCCCTTCGAGCCAGGAGGCCGACCTGGTGGCCGCCGCGGTCTGCATCAACAGCAACTCGAACAACATCGCCGCCCTCGAGCGCGTCCAGGTCACCGCGGCTCCGGGTTCCCAGGCCCTCTTCGGGAAATTTTACGAGAGCATCTTCGTCCACGACGCCGGCAACGCCGCGGTGACCCTCGCCAACTGCGAGGTCTCCACCCCCGACCTGGGCGGCACCCCGGACTTCAGCCCTGGCGCCAACAACGCCCTCAAGGTCGATGGCCCCTCCACGCCCCAGCTCACCATCCAGGGCGGCACCTTTCGCTCCGGCGGCTCCCTCCAGTTCCCCATGGAGTTCGCCGGCGGGGTCCTCTGGCTCGGCGGCGGGACCTTCACCGTCGTCGCCGGGAGCAAGGGCGAGAAAGCCCAGTTCCTCGGCGGACCGACCCTGGGCGGGAAATCCTATGGAATCCATGTCTATGGAAATCCTGTACAGATCTGGAAAGATCTGAAGGCCCAGGGGGACGAGGTCGGGGGGCAGAATGCCTGGTCCTTCGGGGTGTGGCTGGGGGGCTTCGGGGTCGATGGGGAGACCGACGCGGTGAAGATGGACGGGGTGGAGCTGCGGGGCGGGAGGGCGCTCTACGCGAACGCGGCGCAGGAGGACAAGACGCTGCGCTCCGCGGGGCTGTACCGCGGGGCAGACGCGCCGGCCCCCGAGGCGGTGTCTGCGCTGAAGCTTTCGATGCGGCAGAGCAGCGTGCAAGGGGGCGAGACGACAGGGGAGCGAGGGGGGATCCTGGCGTACAACATCGAGGGGTTGCTGGAGGATGTGGTGGCCACGGGAGCGCAGGCGAACGCGTCGGAGGAGGAGGCCGCCGAGAGCTACGGGGTGAGGCTGGAGAAAAGCCTGAACGGCGCGCCCCTGGAGGTCTTGGTGCGTGGCGGGAGCCTGAACGGCGGCAACAACGGGGAGGTGCGAACCGGGGCTCACCTGGGCAACATGAAGCTCGTGACCGACGCCTCGATGCCCACGACCTTCCAGGGGGCGACGCAGGGGGGGGACTGCGCGCTGGCCAAGGGGCTCAACGCGCTGGGGGTCGACGGGGAGGTGACCTTGAACGGCGGAGTGTTCCAGGGGGGGACAGGCTGCGACGTGCGCGAAGGGATCTTCTTCGATGGCGGGCGGATCGTGGCGAAGGGCATCAAGGCGCGAGGGTCCTCCGGGCCCGGGGCGCGCAACGCGATCGGTGTCGAGATCACCGGCGGCCTGGGGGCGGGGTCGAAGATCGAGGAGGGAGAGCTCCGGGGCGGGGTGGCGGCCGCGAACGCGCTGGGAGGTCACAAGTTCCATGGCGCCACGGGGGTCAAGGTCCGCACCCCCTCGGCGCTGGAGATCAGGAACAGCACGCTGCGAGGCTGCGGCGTGAACGCAGGGAACTACGAGTGCTCCGGGACGATCGCGGCGGTGGGGCTGGAGGTGGATCGGGGCAACGCCACCGGAGAGCTGTGGGTGACCGGAGGCACCCTCACGGGCGGCCCGGTGGACGGGGAAACCGAGCGCGAATCCATCGGGGTCCGGATCCAGCAGACCGAGAACAGCGCCCCGATCCTCGCCACAACCCAGGTCTTGCTGGAGGATGTCGTCCGCATCGAGGGGAACGACGACAGCGACAAGGTGGTCACCCGCGCGGTGGGGGTCGCGGCCCACGGGAGCATGGTGAAGATCCGGGGGACGAAGCTGGACGAGGCGAGCCTGAAGCAACGACCGCGGATCGTGGGAGGCTGGGGGGTCGAGACGGTGGGCGTCGACCTCTGCGGGCTCCTGGCCAGCAGCTGGTGCGCCCAGATCGAGGTCGAAGGCACCGTGATCCAGGCCATCGAGGGCAACACCACGGGGGGGGATCTGGCGATCGGGCTCCGCGCGACAGGCCTCCTTGATGCGGTGATCCGGGCCAACCTGGTGCTCGCCGGCGACTCGCCCTGGAGCAAGACCAGCGTGGGTGCCCGGCTGGGCTGGGTCGACGGCCTT
>JALOQB010000197.1 GCA_025453595.1 Polyangiaceae bacterium | reverse complement strand
GGCAAAGTACCGCCCGTTGTCGAAGCGCACCCGCGAAGCCGCCAAGCGCCAAAACCCTAGGTTTTCCCAGGCATCCTCCCTTAACCGAGCGGCATTAGCAGCCGCAGCCGCAGCCGCAGCCGCAGCCGCAGCCGCAGCCGCAGCCGCAGCCGCAGCCGCAGCCGCAGCCGCAGCCGAGGTCGGTATCGATCTTTCTGCAGAGAGATGCAGCGAGAGCTAATTGTGTATGGTGATTATCTATAGATTATTTCTATCTATAGAGGATCGATATCCATCGAACCATCCTGTTGACCTCAAACCAACAAGAAGAATCGGCTGCGGCTGCGGCTGCGGCTGCGGCTGCAGGAGAGGGACGGCTGCGGCTGCAGGGGAGGGTCGGCTGCGGCTGCAGGGGAGGGTCGGCTGCGGCTGCAGGGGAGGGGGGACGGGTTGGGAAAGGAGATGTCGCGAGTTTTGCTCACAGGTTGGCAAGGGGGATGGGCACCCCCAGCGCCGCCGAGAACTGGAACACATCAGCCCCCAGCAACCCCAGCGAGCCGCCCAGGTCCGCGAACAGGTACTGGTTCAGCTCGATGACGACGCCGACCCGGGCCGACATCCCCCAGAGCGCGCGACTGTAGAGAACTTCTCTATCAGCAGCGCGAAGGGTGGCGCTGACGAGGGTCGGACCGCCGGCCACCCCGCCGTAAAAACGGAACCAGCGGGGGTCGCCCGGGGCCAGCAGCAGGTAACCTTCCACGGGGAGCGCCCAGGCGTTGCGGGCCTGGAGCTCTGGTTCCCCGGAGGAGGCCCGGAGCCGCAGGCCCGGGAGGGCCAGCGCACCGACGCCGAGGCCGAAGCGAACGCCGTGCAGGTTGAGGCCTGTGCGCTGCACCGCCCCCACGCCCTGGAGACGTCCCAGCGCCGCGAGCTCGGCGGCTGGAGGCGGCGAGGCATCCTCGTAGGACGGGGAGAGCTGCCGGCCGTCGCCGCTCATCACGGAGAACACCCCGGCCAGGGAGACATCGAGGGTGCGATCGAACTTTTCAGCGTGCGCCAGGCGAGGGGCCCCCCCGCAGGAGATCAGCGCCAGGATTGCCCACCGTCGATGCAACCACCGGTTCATCCATCGAGTGTAGCGTGGAACGCCCGGGGCGGTTGCGGGCGTTTCTTCCCGGGCTGGCTCAGCCGTGGGGATCGTCGCTGCGGCGCCCCAGGGAGCGACGGCGTCCCTCGGGTCGAGGGAAGAAGCGGCGATCGGTGGTGCGGCGGTCCTGGGGCCCGGAGCGGCGCTCGACGGGAGGACCGCAGACCGCGCCGTCGAGGAGGATCGAGGGGCAATGAGCGAGCCCGCAGCGAGGGCAGGTGGGGGCAGGTTCAGCCATGGCCCCCGGAGCCATGACACACGGGCTCGCGGAGGGGCAACTAAGGGGCGAACGCGGTGCTCTTCGACCCAGCGGATCACGGTCTCCTCGGGGCGAGTGTTGTGGAAGCGGCCAAGCTCCTGGATGCCCGTGGGGCTGGTGACGTTGACCTCGGTCAAGAACTCCCCGACCAGGTCGAGCCCCACGAAATAGAGCCCGTCGCGGCGCAGGCGCGGGGCCAGGTCGGCGACGATGGCGCGCTCGCGCTCCGTGAGCTCGGTGGGCAGGACGCTGCCGCCCACGTGGATGTTGGCGCGAAAGTCGTCGCCGCGGGGCACCCGCAGGATGGCCCCGAGGGGCTCGCCGTCCAGCAAGATCACCCGCTTGTCGCCCTCGGTCACCCGGTCGATGAAGCCCTGGACCATGGCGAGACGCGCGCCTTCCCCGGTCACCACGTCCACGATGGCGCGGGCGTTCCGGTCGCCCGCCAGCAGGGTCATCACGCCGACGCCGCCGGCGCCGTCCAGCGGCTTGATCACCGCGCGCCCGCCGATGTCCGCGGCGAAGGCCAGGATCTCGTCCCGGTTCGACGAGACCATCGTGGGGACCATCCACCGGGAGAAATGCAGGGCGTAGAGCTTCTCGTTGGCCTCCCGCAGGCCCCGCGGGTCGTTGACCACGAGCGTCTTGCCGCGCAGGTACTCGAGGCAGAGCGTCAGCATCAGGTAGGCCGTGTCAAAGGGCGGATCCTTGCGGATCAGCACCGCGTCCACCTCGTCCAGCGGCAGCACCGAGGCGGCCCCGTAGGCGTGGTAGGGCGCCTCCGCGCTCACCGAGGCCTCGCGCACGTGGGCGTACACGCGCCCGTCCCGCACCGTGACCTGCTGCGGCAGGCAATGATAGCTGGTGTGCCCCAGGGCCGCGCTGGCCCGCAGGAAGGCGAAAGTGGAGTCCTTGAGCGGGTGCATCCGCTCCAGCGGGTCCATCACGTAAACGATGCGCATGGGGGGCACCTTAGCCCTTCCCGGTGGGCCCGTCTTGTCGGGCTTTCTTTGCTGGGGTCCGGCCCCGTTCTCGGGCACCCTGGCGCGGTGCGCTCTCTCCTCCTGACCCTCGGCCTCCGCACCGCCCTGCCCTCCCTGGCGCTGCTGCTGGCTGCCTGCGCCCTCGCCCCGCCGACCGCCCCCGCTTCCTCCGTGGCCCGCGGCGCCGTCGCCACCGAGACCGCCGCCGCCACCCGCGCCGCCCTCGCCTGCCTCGATCGCGGCGGCAGCGCCGCCGACGCCGCCGTCGTCGCGGCCCTCGTCGCCGGCGTTGTCTCTCCGGTCTCCAGCGGCCTCGGAGGCGGAGGCTTCGCCCTGATCCGCGAGGGCGCCTCGGGCCGCGTCACCGCCCTGGATTTTCGCGAGAGCGCCCCTGCCGCTTACGACCCGGACGCCGCCTCCGCCCCCCAGGCACCCCCTGGCCTCAGCGTGGGCGTCCCGGGGGAGGTCGCGGGTCTGGTCGAGCTCCACCGCCGCTGGGGTCGTCGCCCCTGGCGCGAGAACGTCGAGGCCGCGCGCCAGCTTGCCACAAAAGGGTTCGAGGTGACCCCCCACACGGCTCGCTTCCTGGCCCGTGTGCCCCAGCTTCGTCCTGCGGGGACGCTGGGGTCGCTCTTTGCGCCAGGGGGGTCACCCTTGACCACGGGCGCGACGGTGAAGATCCCTGCGCTGGGGGCGACGCTGGAGGCGCTCGGGGAGCGAGGGGCGGCGGGGTTCTACGAGGGGGCCGTGGCGCGAGCGTTCGTGGGGGCGGCGAGGGGAGCGGGGAGCGGGATCACGGAGCAGGATCTGGCGACGTACCGGGTGATCGAGCGGGCGCCGCTGAAGGCGTCGTGGGGGGAGTACGAGGTGCACACGATGCCGCCGCCGTCGGCGGGGGGGTTGATGCTGCTGACGACGCTGGGGATGATCGATCCGGCGGAGGCGCGAGGGCTGGATCCGACGAGGCCCGAGGGGGCGCACCTGCTGGCGGAGATCTTCCGCGGGTCGCTGGCGGATCGGTTCCGTCACGTGGGGGATCCGGCGGGGGGAGCGGGGGTGGAGGCGCTGCTGGAGCCGGGGCGCCTGGCGGCGCGGCGCCGCGGGATCGATCCCGGGAAGACGAGGGCGGTGGAGGCCTGGGTGCAGGAGGACAAGGGGACATCGCACCTGGTGATCGTCGACGGCGAGCAGAACGTGGTGAGCCTGACGACGACGGTGAATTCCCCCTGGGGGTCGAGGCTGTACGCGGAGGACGCGGGGGTGCTGTTGAACGACGAGCTGAACGATTTTCTACCGAGGGCGAGGGCCGAGGCGCTGGGGCTGCCCGGGGCGCCGGGGGTGGGGAGGCCCGGGGCGAGACCGCCGTCGAGCATGACACCGACGGTGGTGCTCCGGGGCGGGAAGCTGGCGCTGGCGGCCGGGGGGTCCGGCGGGATGCGCATCGCGACGAGCGTGACGCAGGTGACGCTGGGCGTGCTGGCCGGGCTCGGGGTGGACGAGGCCATCCGGCGGCCTCGGGTCCACGTGACGCCGGACGGGGCGCTGCTGCTGGAGCCGGGCGCCGTGGGCCCCGAAGGGCGAGCCGATCTGGAGCGCCGGGGCGAGCGCGTGAAGGAAGAAGAGGCGATGAACGCGGTGCAGGGGGTCCGGCTGTGGCCTGCCCCGGAGGCGGCCGCGGACGGGAGGAAATTTGGGAAGGCGGCCCTGCAGGGGTCGTCCGGTCCTTGACCCCCCCGCGGCATCCCCGTAAACAAGACAGGTCGCGCGGGCCTTCACCCCTGTCCAGCGGCGCGAAAGGATCCGAGAATCGTCGTGGCGGTTGATCGCGAGAAGGTGGTGCAGGCGGCGCAGAAGTATGCCGAAAAGAAGCGCTACGACAAGGCGATCGTCGAGTACCAGCGGGTCCTCGCGGAGGACCCGAACGATGCGCGGATCCTGCTCAAAATCGCCGAGCTTCAGACCAAGGGAGAGCTCTATCCGGCGGCCATCGAGACCTACGAGCGGGTCGGTCGTCTCTACGCGCAGCAAGGGTTCCCCCAGAAGGCCATCGCGGTCTACAACCAGCTCCGCGAGCTCCTCGGGCGCCACGCGCCGCAGCTCGAAGATCGCTACGGCGGCGTCCCCTTCGAGCTGGCCCGGCTGCACCAGCAGCTGGGTCACATCGCCGACGCCATCGCCCTCTGGGAGCAGATCGCCGCCAAGCACCAGCGCACCGGCCACGATCTCGACGCCGCCGAAGCCTTCCGGAAGCTGGTCGAGCTGGACGGCAACAACCCGCTCCACCAGCTCCGGCTCGCCGAGGCGCTGGCCCGGGCCCGGAACATCGAGGGGGCCATCGCCCAGTTTCGCTCCGCGGCAGACCTGCTGATCCGGCTTGGCCACGCGGACAACGCCCTCAAGGTCTACGAGCGCCTGCTGCAGATCCGGCCCGACCCCGCCGTGGCCAAGCTGGCGGCCTCGCTCTACCTGGAGCGCAACCAGGGCAACGACGCGATGATGGCGCTGGCCAAGCTCCAGATCGCGTTCCAGGCCAACCAGAAGGACCTCGACACCCTCTCCCTCCTCGCCCGGTCCTTCGAGCAGCTCAACCAGCCCAGCAAGGCCATCGAGGTCTACAAGGAGCAGGTGCGCCTCGCCCGGGAGCTGAACGACAAGGCGACCCGCAAGTTCGCGCTGCAGCGGGCGGCCGCGCTGGCCCCGAACGACGAGCAGGTCAAGGCGCTGGTGCGGGCCAACCCGACCTCTTCGATCCCGGCGCCGCTCCCCGAGCCCGTCTCCCTTGAGCCGATCTCCCTCGAACCTGACCCTGATCCGGATCTGCTGGTCGGGGGTACAGAAGATCCCTACCTTGACGATTTCGAGGCGGTGGACGACGCCAGCGAGCTCGAGATCGACGACGAGCCCCCCTCCCGCTCCCCGGCCATCCCGCCGCCCCCGCCTCCTCCACCGCCCGCTCGCTCCACGACCCAGGCCATCCCGCCGCGCCCTCCGGCCCCCTCCGTCGAGGTCCGGGTCCGCAGCGTCGACGAGGCCCCTCGCTCCATCGGGGAGGTGGCGGTCCCCTCCTCGCTCCGCGCCGTCGAAGAGAGCACCGCCGGCTTTGACTCCGACCTCGAAGAGGCCAGCCTGGTCCAGGAGACCCTGGCCGAGGTCTCCGCGTTCCGCAGGCTACGCCAGCTCCCCCGGGCCATCGAGAGCCTCCAGATTGCCCTCGAAGTCCTGCCCTCCTCGCTCCCTCTCCGCGAGCAGCTCCGCGATCTTTACCTCGAGACCGGCGACCAGGAGGGCGCCATCGGGGAGATGATCACCCTCGCCACTCTCGCCATCGACCAGGGCGACACCGACGGGGCCAACAACATCCTCCAGGAAGCGCTGCTGCTCAGCCCCGGCCACCAGCGCGCTCAGGAGCTCCTCGACAGCCTCGAGTTTGGCGGCCTGCAGCCCGTCGAGGACGAGGGCGAGGGGGCCATGAGCCTCGAGTTCGATGAAGATCCAGCGCCGGCGCCGGCGACGTCCCCGCCCCGCGCCTTCGAGCTCGACGACGACCCTTTTGGGGGCGTCCCTTTCGAGCGCGTCGCAAACTTCCACCAGCCTCCCCCCGCGGCGTCGGTGCGCCCCCAGCAAGGCCTCGACCTCGAGCTGGACGAGCCCACCATGCTCGTCGCCACCGCCCACACCGCCGCGACCACGCCTCCGCCCCCCGAGGCCGACCTCGAGTTCGACGACGAGGCCTCCTTCGAGCTGGGCCTCCCCGCCGATAACTTCGCCATCCCGCTGGCCACCTCGCTCCCCCCGGCGCTGGCCACCACGCCCCCTCGGGACCCGACCCCTACCCCGAACCAGGTCTTCACCTCGGCCTCCGCCTTCGCGCTCGACGAGCCCGACTTCGAGACCCCGGCCCCCCAGGCGCCCCCGGTCCCCGCCCCGGAGCTCTCCGGAGAGCTTGAATTTGACCCCCCTCGCGCCAACGCGGCGCTCCAGCTCGCCCGCGGTTTTCAGGGCGGCGACGCGGTGGAAGACGCCCTGGAAGAGGTCGATTTCTTCGCCTCTCGCGGGCTCTACGAGGACGCCCGCGCCATCGTCCAGGAGCAGCTGGAGCGGGCCCCCAACCACCCGATCCTCCTCGAACGCCTCCGCGAGCTGGAGGAGGCCGAGGCCGCCCAGAACGCTGACCTCTCCGACCCCGAGCCCCAGCCCTCGATCCCGGAGGCCGTCAACACCGAGCTCCTCGACGCCTCCCTCGACGCCCTCGACTCGTTCGAGCCCACCCAGGAGGCCCACGGCCACTTCCAGCGCGAGGAAGAGCAGGTCGATATCGAGTCGGTCTTCGCCAAATTCAAGGAGGGGGTCAAGGCCCAGGTCGACGACTCGGACAGCGCCACGCACTACGATCTCGGCGTCGCCTACAAGGAAATGAACCTCCTCCAGGACGCCATCTCCGAGTTCCATCTCGCCGCCCGCGACCCGCTCCGCGCCTGCGTCTGCCACTCGATGGTCGCCATGATCGAGCTCGAACGCGGCCACCAGAAGGCCGCCCTCGAGGCCTTCCAGCAGGCCCTCCATTCCCCGGAAAAGACCAACGACCAGGAGCTCTCTCTCCTCTACGAAGTCGGCCACCTCCACGAGTCCCTCAACGAGCGGGCCGCGGCCCTCGATAGCTACCGCCGTATCCAGCGCCGCGACCCCTCCTACCGCGACGTCGCCCAGCGCATCGCCGCCCTCGAACCCCGCAGCGCCGTCCGCCAGATCGAGTCCGAGGTCGACCTCGATACGCTCTTTGACGATATCCTCGGTGGAAAATCTCCTTGAAAATCTGCCAATTACCCGCCCGTTCGAGGAGGGTAATCTTTGACACCAGCAAGGAAATTTCTCGATTACGGCCTCCGTGATCTCTCCTCGCGAGACCGGTTCCCGCGGCAAGCCTTCCGGATCTTCCTGATGCTGGGGGTCGGTTTTGGCGGGCTCTACATCCCCATCAACCTGACCCTGGGCCTCGACGCGAGCGCGCTGATCTCTGCGCTGTACGTGGCCCTGATGCTGCTGTTCTCCTGGATCGAGTGGAACACCACGCGGAAGGCCACGCGGCGCCTGATCGAGGCCATGGGGTTTGGCCTGGTGATCTCGATGATGAGCGCGATCACGCTGGCGGAGACGCCGAGCCGGTCCAACACGTTCTTCTTCCTGGTGCTGCCGCTGACGTCGTCGTTGCTGGTCCAGGGGGTGCCCTGGTTGCGGCGCTGGCTGGCCTTCTCGCTGGGGCTATTTGCCCTCTGCATCCTGGTCGAGCTGAACTTCAGCGCGGTGCCCCGGCCCTGGCAGCATGTGCTGGGTGAGGCCGGGGGGCGTGTGATCTTCCTGCTGGCTTACTGGGGCGTCACCGAGGGGGTGCGGCGCCCCCTGGATGAGGCACGGAGGGAGGCGGAGAACAGCACGGGTGAGCTGTACAAGGCGAACCAGGCGCTGCACCGGGCGCTCCGGGCGCGGAGCGAGTTTCTGGCGAACATGAGCCACGAGATCCGCACGCCGCTCAACGCGGTGATCGGGGCGGCGGATCTGCTGACTCGCTCGCCGCTGCAGGAGGAGCAGCGGGAGCTGGCGGGCACCATCCAGGATTCGGGGAAGGGGCTCCTGGTGCTGCTGAACGACATCCTCGACCTGGCGCGCCTGGAGTCGGAGCAGATGAGCGTGGAGCGCATCCCCTTTGCGCTCCGGCCCTTGCTCTACGATGCCCTCGATCTCCTCGCCGTGAAGGCCGAGGAGCGGGGGGTCGAGCTGCTGTGCGACATCGCCCAGGATGTCCCCACGCGCATCGACGGCGACCCGATGCGGCTGCGGCAGATCCTGCTCAACCTGCTGGGGAACGCGGTCAAGTTCACGGAGCACGGGCACGTCTGCCTGCGGGCCTCGGTGGTGCGCCGAGCCCCGGCGGCGCCGAGGCTCCGGATCGAGATCCAGGACACCGGCGTCGGCATGACCATGGCCCAGGTGGCCCGGCTCTTCCGGCCCTTCCAGCAGGGGGACATCACCATCCAGCGCACCCACGGCGGCAGCGGCCTGGGCCTGGCCATCAGCCAGCGGCTCGTGGGGCTGATGGCGGGGCAGATCGGCGTGGAGAGCACCCCGGGCGAGGGGTCCACCTTCTGGCTCGAGCTGCCGCTCCACGGCGCCCAGCTCGACGGCGGCAGCAAGGTCCCCTGGATCTCCGGCAAGCACGTGCTCATCATCGAGCCCAGCGCGCCCCTCCGCGGCACCCTCACGCAGCTCCTCGAAGCCCACATGATCCGCCGCTGCGACGCGGTGGAGAGCGTGGCCATCGCGCTGCAGCTCCTCACCGAGGCCCAGACCCCGCCGGCGCTGGTGCTGGTCTCCGATGTCTTTCTCGATGATCTCCCCGCCTTGCTGCGCCTCCGCGCCCTGACCCCGGAGGCCTCCTTCCTGCTCCTGACCCCCCTCCGCATCTCGGACCTCCGCCTCCCGGATTTCTTCCACGGTACCCTCGGCAAGCCGTTCCGGCCCGAGCGCCTCCAGCGCACCCTGCTCCAGCTCCAGGGCTCCGCGCTCACGCCCCAGCCCCTCTCCGTGCGGGCCCCTCCCCCCGATGTCCACCTCCTCGTCGTCGAGGATAACCCGGTCAACCAGCGCATCATCTCTCGCATGCTCCAGAAGCTCGGGTACACCTTCTCCGTCGCCTCCAGCGCCGAGGAGGGCCTCGCGCTCCTCGATACCCGCACCTTCGACCTCATCCTCATGGACATGCGCCTCCCCGGCATCGACGGCGTCGAGGCCACCCGGCGCCTCCGCCTGCGCGCCGACACCAACGCGAGCGCCGTCGTCATCGCGGTCACCGCCAACGCCTTCGACGAGGACCGGCTCCGCTGCGCCGAGGCTGGCATGAACGACTTCCTCGCCAAGCCTGTCCGTATGGAAGCTCTGGATGCCATGCTGACCCGCTGGCTGCGGCCCAGCCGGATGCTCTGATGGCGGGCGGTGTCGGCGGGGCGAGGGGTCAGCGCCCGGAGAAGGAGGGAGGGCGCTTGCTGCGGTGGGCGGCGAAGCCCTCGCGGGCGTCGTCGGAGGTGGCGAGGGGGAAGCGCAGCTCCCGCTCCAGGGCCAGCCCCTGCTCGAGGCTCATTTCATCGGCGCACTGCACCGCGCGCTTGAGGCGACCCACCGCGAGGGAGGGGCGATGGGGGGGGCCAAAGCGGTCCGCCAGCTCGAGGACCTGGGGGATGAATTCCTGCGGGGAGGCGTCGAGCACGCGGTGGACGAGGCCAAGCTCCAGGGCGCGGGCGGCGTCGAAGGAGTCACCTTCCAGCAAGAGCTCCATGGTGCGCGCCTTGCCGAGGAGGCGGACCAGGCGCTGGGTGCCCCCCATGCCCGGCAGCACGCCCAGGTGAATCTCCGGCAAGCCAAAGCGGATGGGCCCCTGGCGCACGACCCGGAGATCACAGGCCAGCGCCAGCTCGAGGCCCCCGCCCGAGCAGTGGCCGTTGATGGCGGCGATCACCAGCTTGGGGGTGTTCTCCAGCCGCGCCAGCGTCTCGTTGGCATGCAGGAAGAAGTAGTACTGAAACCCCGGGTCCACCTCGCGGAGCATGTCGGTGCTGGCGCCCGCGCTGAAGTGCCGCTCCCCGGCGCCGGTGAGCACCATCGTGTGGACGTCGCTGTCAAAGCGAGCCTCCAGGATCGCCTCGTCCAGCTCCTTCATCATCTCGTGGGTGAAGGCGTTGTCCGGGGGCTCGTTCAGCGTGATCAACGCGACCCCTGCTTCTGCCATGTAGTCGACGCGCTGGTGCATCTTTTTCCAAGCTAGAGCCCGCCGCAGGAGCCTTGCAACAGGGGATGCAACGCCCCGGCACCCCCCGCCCCCCGCGGGCCCCGGGCGAGGCGGGTGAGGCCCGGGTCAAAAGGAGATTACCCGGAAGGGCGGGGGCGCGAGGGGGTCCAGGAGGCTTCCGGGAGCAGACTCCTTGCGGTGCTGGGCGGGCTTTGGCATGGTGGTCAGAGGCCCGGGAATGACGCGAGAGCGCCCGA
The DNA here is from genome assembly GCA_025453595.1 of Polyangiaceae bacterium. Taxonomy (GTDB): domain Bacteria; phylum Myxococcota_A; class Polyangia; order Polyangiales; family Polyangiaceae; genus JANWXX01. Next base: position 3,455 of record JALOQB010000197.1, on the reverse strand, counting down.
GGTTAGAAGGCATCAGCATGGTAGGTGGGTTGTGTCGCAGAGGTGGATGGCTGGTCGCGCTGGCGCTGGGGGCGTCCGGGTGCGCGACCAGGTACATCCCGAACACGGACGTGGAGGACACGGACGAGAACCGTCAGGTGGTGCAGTTTTGCGAGCGCTACCGGCGTGCGCTCGAGCAAAAAGACACCGCCGCGCTGATGGCGATGGCCTCCCCGCGCTACTACGAGGACGGCGGCAACGTCGACCCGACGGATGACATGGACTACGAGGGGTTGAGAGACTGGCTCGACACTCGCTTCCAGGAGACGAAGGCGATCCGCTACGAGATCCGTTACCGTCGCATCGATCGAGGCGAGAACAACAAGGTGCTGGTGCTGTTCACTTACTCGGCCTCGTGGCGCATCCCCGGGCTCAAGCAGGACGACTGGAAGCACAAGGTGTCCGACAACCGTCTCGAGCTGGAAGCCGACGGAGATTCGTACAAGATCGTCGCTGGTATGTAACAATGCGCCGCCATGGCGCGACCCAAGATTGCTTTTGTAGGGAGCGGGGGGGCAGCGCGGGGCATCGCCCACCTGGGGGTGCTCAGGGCCTGTGAAGAGCTGGGCATCTTGCCCGAGATCTTTGTGGGGGCGAGCGCGGGGGCGCTCATCGGGGCGACGTACGGCCAGGATATCCCGCTGGACGTGCTGCTCGACGGGTTCCGGCTGCCCTGGCGGCGGCGGCACCAGGGGCCCCGGCTGCATGTGAGCACGTTCCTCGGCGGCCCCACGGCGCGTCAGGTCTTCGACCCCGGGTACCTGCTCTCGGGCCTGTTCAACATGGACAAGCTGGAGCAGTACCTGGCGCGTGCTCTCCCTTCCAACAACTTCCGCGACCTGCCGCACCCGGTCTTTGTCACCGCGGTTGACCTGGATCGGGCCGAGCGGGCGGTCTTTGGCCCCGGGTACAACGACCGGGTGCCCATCAGCCAGGCGGTGGCCGCGTCCTGCTGCGTGCCAGGCCTCTTTCGCCCGTACCGCATCGGCGATCGGTACTACGTCGACGGCGAGGTGGCGCGCACTCTCTCGGCAGATCTGGCGGTCGAGGCCGGGGCCGATGTGGTCATCATCTCCAACATCTACCGACCCGAGCAGCGCGCCGAGGAAGAGCGCTCCGTGGCCCGCGCCACCGTGTCCGGCGTCCTCAAGCAGTCGCTGAACATCCTGCTCACCGAGAAGGAGCGCCGCGGCGTCGAGCTGCTCTCTCGCCTCTACCCGCGGGTCACCTTCCTCGACATCGCCCCGGATATCGGCATGTTTGGCTACCTCAACCGCTACGCCGCCCGCTCCCTGGTGCTGCGCGGCTACCGCACCGCCCTCCGCGTGCTGGCCGACGCAAAGAAGCGCGGAGTTTTCGGGGATGCTCCGGTGAAGGATTTGACCCCCTGAAGCTCCCTACGCATGGTACGCTGAACGCTTCTGTTCGTCACCGTTCTGCCTGCCGCCCATGCGTTCGACGACACCTCTCGTCCTGCTGCTCTCCTCCGTGGTCTCTGGCTGCAGCGGGGCCAGACCGATCGCCACCGAGGTTCTCCCTTCTGCTCCCGCGCCCTCGTCTCCTGCGCCCCTCCTTGCGGCCGCCGCGCCCCTGCGGCGCCTGACCAGCGAGGAGTACAACAACGCAGTGCGAGATCTGCTCGGGGACACGACGCGTCCCGCGGACGCCTTCCCTGCGGACGAGGTCGTCGGGGGCTTCGAGACCAACACGACGACGCCGGTCTCCTCGCTCCATGTCGAGCGCTACATGAACGCGGCGGAGGCCCTCGCGGCGGCCGCCGTCCGTCGCATCGATCAGCTCGCCCCTTGCCCCGAAGGCGCTGCGCCCGACGCCTGCGCCCGGCGCTTCCTTGGATCCTTCGGGCGCCTCGCCTTCCGGCGACCCCTCGACGCCGGGGAGATCGACGCGTACCTCGCTCTTTACCGGGAGAAACACGCCAGCGCAGGCCACACCCGGGCGATCCAGCTGCTCATCGAGGCGCTGCTCCAGTCCCCCCATTTTCTCTACCGGGTCGAGCCACCCCGGGGGGCCGGAGCCCAGCCCCTCGACGGCCTGGCGCTGGCGACCCGCCTCTCGTTCTTCCTCTGGGCCTCGATCCCGGACGCGCCGCTCCTCGACGAGGCCGAGGCCGGCAACCTCGCCTCGGCCCGGGGCCTGGAGCTGGCCGCGCGGCGCATGCTCCTGGACCCGCGGTCCCTGGCGGGTATCCGGAACTTCCACAGGCAATGGCTCGACCTCCGGAGGCTGGCCACGGAGTCGAGGGACAGCGGCAAGCACCCGAGGTTCACGCCGCGGCTGAAGGAGGCGATGGCGGAGGAGACGCTGCGGTTCACGGCCCACGCGGCGCTGGGGGGCGGAGACCTGGTGGGCAAGCTGCTGACCTCGCGGAGCACGTTCGTGAACGGAGCGCTGTCGGAGCTCTACGGGGTGGCGCCGGCGGGGGAAGGGTTCGCGCAGCGAGAGCTGCCGGAGGGGCAGCGGGCGGGGCTGCTGACGCAGGCGAGTTTTTTGACGATCCACGCGAACGCGGAGGAGACCTCGCCGATCCTGCGGGGGAAATTCGTGAGGGAGCGGCTCCTGTGCCAGGTGGTGCCGCCGCCGCCGCCGGGGGTGAGCGCCCTGAGCGGCCCGCCCGATCGGAGCTTGCCAAGGAAGGAGCAGCTGGGGCAGCACCAGCGGAACCCGAGCTGCGCGTCGTGCCACCGCAAGATGGACCCGATCGGGTTCGGGCTGGAGCATTACGACGCGGTGGGGGCGTGGCGGACCGAGGACGGTCGCTTCCCGGTGGACGCGGTGGGGCAGCTGGCCGGGACCGAGGACGTGGACGGCCCCTTTGACGGGGCGATCGAGCTGGGCTCGCGCCTGGCTTCGAGCCAGCAGGTGCGCCGCTGCGTGGCGACCCACTGGTTTCGCTCCGCGGTCGGGCGCGTCGAGCAGGAGGAGGACGCAGCCTCGCTGGCGGCGATCCACCAGGCCTTCGCGGCCTCGGGCTTCGGCCTGCGCGAACTCGTGGTGAGCATCGTGACAAGCGACGCGTTCCGGCACAGCAACCCCGGGGGAGAGAGGCCATGACGAGGATCCACCGGAGAGACCTGCTGCGGGCCCTGGGCCTGGGGGCCGCGGCGCTCCCGTTCTTGCCGCGGCTGGAGGCGCGCTCTGCCGCGCCGCCGCCGCCGAAGCGCATCGTGTTCTTCTTCAACGCCAACGGGACGATCCACGAGAGCTGGCTGCCCCGGATGGTCGACGGGGCCCTGGAGCTGAGCCCGATCCTGGCGCCGCTGGAGCGCCACCGGTCGAGGCTGCTGGTGGTCGACGGATTGAGCGAATAGCAGCATCCCCCGGCGTTCACGCCGGGGTCCACCACGCTTCGGGTCGGACAAGAAACGACACCCCTTCTCTCTGGCTCTCGCTTGCCT
>JALOQB010000196.1 GCA_025453595.1 Polyangiaceae bacterium | reverse complement strand
CTCCGGATCCTGCGCCAGTACCGGCCCCAGCTCGTTCTCCGCGAAGGGCCCCTCCTCCCGCGCATAAAACACCAGCGTCACGTCCCCACGCAGGCGCCGCAGGTCGCAGGTCTCGACCAGATGCAGCATCAGCGCCAGCCCCGATTTCATGTCCGCCGCCCCCGCCCCGTAGAGCCGCTCCCCCTCGATCCGCGCCGGCCCGTCGTGCTCGGTCCTCACCACGTCCAGGTGCCCCGCCAGTGCGATCGTGGGCCCCCCGGTCCCCCGGGTCACCGGCACCACGATCGAATCCCCGTAACGGCGCACCGGCCCCGCCAGCGGTAGCCTCCCCACCCGCTCCGCCACCGCGTCGCAGAGCACCCTCTCCTCCCCGATCAGGGATGGCACCGAGCAGAGCCACAGCAAGGTCTCGTGAAGCGCATTCATTGCGCCGCTGCTTAGGTCCGCTCGCCCCCCCGCGGCAAGCATTTGGACAACTCGACCCTTCCGGTTGGATACTCCGCCCCGTGCGTAGCGGAATGGTGGTCGCCGAGCGGTTCTTGCTCCAGGCAAAGCTTGGCTCTGGCCCCAGCGGAGCCACCTTCCAGGCCCTCGATCAATCCTCCCAGCAGACCGTCGCCCTCAAGATCGTCGAGGGCGCCCGCGTTCGCTCCGATCGCCTCCCCCGCCCCCTCAAGAACCTCCTCGACCTCGACCTCCCCGCCTTCGAGCGCCCCTCCACCTTCGGCCTCGACGGCAAGGATTGGTACTTTGTTCGAGGTGATGTCAAAAGCGACACCATCGACCTGCGGCTGTGGCGCGAGCCCATCGCCTGGGGCGAGGCCCTGAACTGCGTGAAGGCCCTGGCCACGGCCCTAGCGCCGCTGCACCGGGCCGGTCTGGCGCACCTCGGGTTGAGCTCGTCCAACGTGCTGGTGACAGGCCGCGGGTACACGCTGCTGGACGCCGGGATCAGCTACCTGGAGCCAACCACGCTCCGGTTGCGGGCGCTGCCGACGATGGATCTGCACGTGAACCTGGCGCCGGAGCAGGTGCTGGGGGCCAAGGGGGTAGGCCCCCGGAGCGATCTGTTTGCGCTGGGGGTCCTGCTCCACGAGATGCTCTCGGGACGGGGCGTGTTCAGCGGGCCTTACCCGCTGGCAGCGCTGACCCGGTTGTTCCACGGGGCACCGCCGCCGCCGACGCGGGTGGCGCCCGGGGCCCCGCGGTGGGCCGACGACCTGCAGGCCGCGCTGCTCCAGAAGACCACGGAGCGGAGGCCAAGGGAGGCCGAGGAGCTCCTCGAGATGCTGGAGCGCTGGGAGCAAGAGGCGCCCCGGACGCCGCGGCTCCCCCGGTTCGGCGAGCGTGAGCAAAGGACCCAGGGGCTGCTGCTGCTGGGAGGCCGCTCCGTCGGGGATCGCCCCGACGCCCTCCCCCAGGGGGAAGCCTTCGGCAAGCAGGCGCGCAAGCTGAACCTGGTCGCGACGGCGCTGCCCGATGGCTCGGTGATGGTGGTGCCTCCCACCGGCTCTCCCGCCGAGCAGATCGCCAGCCTGGGCAAGCTCGCCCTGGAATTTCGCGCCAAGAACCCACGGGCCCCGCTGGTCCTGGCGGCCGGCTGCGGCGAGATCTGGGGCGACCTGCCCGAGGGGGATCTCCCGGACCGCGCCGCCGCGCTGCTCCAGGGCGAGGCCCGGCGCTGCAAGGACGGGGCGGAGGGGGTGCGGACCGATGGCCTGGTGGCAGCCTTGCTTCGCGGTCTCTTGCCGCTAGGTCTGGACGACGGCGGGCACCTGCTGGGCACCGAGGGCTCCCCCGAGGCCTCCCCGCGGCAAGAGGCCCCCGAGGAGCCGCCGGAACACGGAGCCTCGGAGCCCGCCGACTGGGCCTCGCGGCAAGGTGTCCTCGACGCCCTCGGACCCTCCTGGAAGGTCGCCCTGCGCGCCGGCTCGCTCTTCGGCGATATCTGCTGGCGCTCCGGCATCGAGGGGCTCGTCGGGGGGGCCCTCGACTGGCCCGGGTTGCTCCAGTCAGGCCACCTGAGGCCCCGACTCCCCTCGCGATTCCCGGGGGAAACCGAGTTTGAATTCGAGGACCCTGCGCTGCGCAGCAGCGCCTACCGCTCCCTGGTCGAAGAAGATCGCAGGGCAGGTCACCGCTTCGCAGCGCGGTGGCTCGAGAAGGCCGGCGCGTCCGCCGACGAGGTCGTCCACCACCTCGAGAAGAGCAACGATCCGGAGCTGCTGGTCAGCTTCTGCGTGCGGCAGGCCAGCAACCTGGCGGCCCAGGGGGGCGCCGAGGAGGCCCTGGAGTGGCTCCAGCGCGGGGAAAACTCCGGGGCGGAAGACCTGAGCGAGCTGCTCCAGCTACGGCTTCAGCTCCAGCGTCAGCTCGGCCACCGGACCCAGGCACGAAAAGCCGCGCTGCGGGCCATGGAGGGGCTCCCCAGGGAAGGGGCCGCGTACCAGAGGGCGCTGGGCGATCTCCTCGAAACGTGCGGTCTGGTGGGGGATCTCAAGCGCATCAACGGCTGGCTGGATCGGCTGCTCAAGCAACAACCAGGCGAGACTGCGCCCTCCGAGGCCCAGGCGCTCCTGTGGGTCCAGGCCGCCACCGCGGCCTTCCGGGTGGGAAAATTCGAGGCCATGACCGCGCTGCTGGAGCGCCTGGGGCCCCAGCCGTCCTGGCCGGCGGCGCTGGCGAGGCTCCAGATGCTCCGGGCCCAGCGCGCCCGGCTCGCCGGGTACCCCGCCGCCAGCCTCACCCTCCACCGCAGCGCCGCCGCCGCGCTCCAGGGGGCCAGCGAGGCGACCCTCGCCCACGCCATCGACGCCGAGATCGCCCAGGACCTCCTCGACGCGGGCGCCACCTACGAGGCAGAACAGCTCGCCACCACCACCCTCGCGCTGGCCCGGATCGCCGACGAAGGCGAGGTCGAGGCGCGTTGCAAGGTGACCCTCGGGCTCGCCCTCCAGCGCCGTACCAGCTTCGAGCTGGCGCGCTCCACCGTGCGAGAGGCCACCTCGTTCTTCGGAGGGCGAGGCAACAAGCTCCAGGAGGGGGAGGCCCGGTGCGCGCTCGCAACGATCCTGCTCGCAGCGTCAGACCACGAGGGCGCCACCCGGGAGGCAGAGCGGGCCCAGGGCGCCTTGCAGAGCTTCCCGCCGTCGCAGCTGCGGGCGCTCGAGCTGCTGGCGAGGCTGCGCCTGGCCCGCGGAGATCTGGAGGGCGCCCAGGCCCTCTGCGAGCAGGCCCGCGTCTGCGCCGAGGGCCTGGGCCCCGCGGTCGACGGGGCGACGCTGCTGAGGCCCGTCCGCGCCCAGCTCGCCCAGCTACGAGGCGAGCGCCAGGAGGCGCGCCAGCTGCTCCTCGAGATCGAGCGGCACCTCCAGGACAGGGCCGCAGGCTACGCGGAGCGCTCGCTCCAGGAGGCCTTTCTACGCCATGTGCCGGAGCACGCAAGGTTGCTCCAGCAGGCGCGTCTGTTCTCGATCTTGCCCCCCGAAGGCGAGCCCGGCGACGGCTGAATCAGCGCTTTTTCGGGGCCGTGGCGGCAGGCCGCGGCGATCCCTTGTCTTCCTTGTCGCCCCGCAGCGACTGCACCGCGAGGCCCACGATGATCGCGCCGAGCACCAGGACCACGGCGATGAGGCCCCAGACCAGCTTGTTCGAGCCCCCCTGGGGGGGCAGCGGCAGGGAGGGGTTCGGGGCCGGAGGAGTGTAGGGAGGTGCCGTATAGGGAGGTGCCGTATAGGGAGGCGCCGTATAGGGAGGCGCCGTATAGGGGGGATGAGAGGCCGGGGGGGCAGCGAGGACGGCCTGGGGGACGGAGAAGCCGGCGGGCTGGGTGCTGGCGAGGGCCTCGTGGGAGGCGACGGCGGCGTGGCCGGGCGGGGTGACCTGGACGACGCTGGGGGGCGGGGCGGCGCCGAGCGGAGGGGAGAGGGGGGGGAGCGGGCGACCCGCCAGCACCGCGTCGATGGCGGCGCTCATGTCGGCGGCGGACTGGAAGCGAAGGTTGATGTCGCGCTGGAAGGCACGCTGGAAGAATTCACGCCAGGGGGCCAGGTCAGGGGCATCCCGGTCCACGGGGATGGAGTCCTGGGTGAAGACGGCGGTGAGCCGGGCGAAATCGTTGGTGGCACCGTAGGGGTCGCGGCCGCTGAGGATCTCGTAAAACACGGTGCAGAGAGACCAGAGGTCGCCGCGAGGGTCGACGGTCTTGGAGTTCCGGAGCTGCTCGGGGCTCATGTACCCCGGGGTGCCGAGGAGCATGCCGGTCTTGGTCTTGCGCATGGCCCCCCCGGAGGCGGCGTCGATGACCCGGGCGATGCCGAAGTCGAGGAGCTTGGCCACCCGGCGCCCCCCCTCGTCCACGAGGAAGATGTTATCGGGCTTGAGATCCCGGTGAACGATGTCCTGGCGGTGGGCCTCGGCAAGTCCCACGAGCACTTCTTTCATGATGCCCGCGGCCTGCTGCACCGGCAGGCGAGAGCCCTCGGGGCAGGCGTCCCCGAGGGGCTGCCCCCGGAGCAATTCCATGATGAGAAAGGGCTCGCCGCTCTCGGCAGTGCCGCTCTCGAAGACCCGGGCGATGTTCGGGTGCTGGAGCCGCTTCGACGCCTCGGCCTCGGCGTAGAAGCGCGAGACGACCTGGTCTTCCTTGACGAACTCGCGGTGGAGGATCTTGATGGCGACCTCGCCCTCGCCGTTGACGCCGGTCGCCGCGTAGACCGCCCCCATCCCCCCTTCGCCCAGCTTGCGCGTCATGCGCCAGCGCCCACCCAGCGTCGCCCCCACGAGAGATTCGGTCTCGCTCATCGTGGTACCGTTGTGCCCCAGAATCCCGCCCCCCTCAAGCCTCTCTCGCTTGACCGCCCCCCGGGGCAGGGCCAAAGGATGCGCCCCGGTGCGGTCCTGGGCTGAATGCGACGAGCTGGCCCGGCAACCGATGGGAACACCGAAGCCCCATGGCGGGCCTCTTCATTGCCGGAAAGGTACGAACGTGAGCACCCTGAGCCAGAAGATCGAGCAGCGAACCGCGCGCGTCGTCGTCATCGGAATCGGCTACGTAGGCCTGCCCCTGGTCGTCGAATTCGCCCGGGCCGGCTTCCGCGTGACCGGTTACGACAAGGATCCGACCAAGGTCCAGCTCTTCAACCAGGGCGAGTCGTACATCGAGGACATCCCCACCGCGGTCCTCGGCCCCCTCGTCAAGGAAGGGCGCGCCGACGCCACCACCGACACCACCGTCCTCGCCCAGGCCGACGCGGTGATCGTCTGCGTACCCACCCCCCTCAACAAGACAAAAGAGCCCGACATCAGCTACATCGTCTCGGCCACCGAGGAGATCGCGAAGCATCAGCACAAGGATATGCTGATCGTCCTCGAGTCGACCACCTACCCGGGCACCACCCGCGAGGTCCTCGCGCCACCCCTCACCCGCGGCTTCGAGCTCGGCAAAGAGGTCTTCATCTGCTTCAGCCCCGAGCGCGTCGACCCGGGCAACAAGCACTACGGGACCAGGAACACCCCCAAGGTCCTCGGCGGCTCCACCGAGGCCTGCATCACCGCCGGCAAGGCCCTCTACTCGAAGATCATCGACCACGTCGTCCCCGTGTCCAGCACCGACACCGCCGAGATGGTCAAGCTCCTCGAGAACACCTTCCGCGCCGTCAACATCGGCCTCGTCAACGAGATGGCCCAGTTCTCCCGCAGCCTCGGCATCGACCCCTTCGAGGTCATCCGCGCCGCCGCCACCAAGCCCTTCGGCTTCATGCCCTTCTACCCGGGCCCGGGCCTCGGCGGCCACTGCATCCCCATCGACCCCCTCTACCTCAGCTGGAAGCTCCGCGCCCTCAAGGTCCAGGCCAAGTTCATCGACCTGGCCGACGAGGTGAACAGCTCCATGCCCGAGTACGTCGTCGGCCGCGTCGTCGATGCCCTCAACGACCAGCGCAAGCCCCTCAAGGGCTCCCGCATCCTCGTCGCCGGCATCGCTTACAAGAAGAACATCACCGACGTCCGCGAGTCCCCCGCCTTCGACATCATCGCGGGCCTCTCCCGGCGCGGCGCCGAGGTCGAGTACACCGACCCCTACGCCCCCGAGGTCCACGAGCACGGCCTCCACCTCAAGGGGGTCGACCCCAGCGGCTCGTTTGCCCCCTACGACGCCGTCGTCATCGTCACCGACCACGACAGCTTCGATTACCCCCGCATGGCCCGCGAGGCCCAGCTCATCGTCGACACCCGCGACGTCATGCGGCGCCACACCGAGGAGCGGCGCCACATCGTCGGCCTCTGACCGACCCCCTCCCCCGCCTCGATCTCACTGGAACGTCTTCAGATCGAGGCCGCCCGGGTACCAGTAGCTGGTGTACTGCCCGTAACCGTACACCGTGATCCCCACCTGCGACGCGCTGGTGATGGTGTGGTTCCCGCTGTTGGTGTTCGGCAGCTGGATCCGCGCCACGCTGAAGCCCGTCGCGCCGATCGCCGTGAACTGGTTGGCCGCGATGTTGGTGCCATCGAGCTGCACGGTGGCACCCGTCGGCGCGGTGACGTTCACGAAGTTCTTCTCGTAATTCGTCGGCGCATGGAACAGGTAGCTGGTCCGGTACTGGAACGTCGCCACCGCCAGCGCCATCGCCGGGTCCCCGGACCCACCGCCCGCGTCTTGCCCCTGCATGTACTGGGCAACCAGGATCGGCGCGCTCCCCGACACCCGGAAGCTGTTCACCGTCGCCGGTAGCTCGACCCACCCCCCAGCCGCCGCGATGCTCGTCGGGAAGCCAGGCTGCGCAGGCTCGTAGGTCAGCGTCGTGTTCGCCTCCGTCGCGATCACCCGGACAAACTGGGCCTTGGGCACGTTCCCATTCGGGATCAGCGGCGCCGTGATCAGGTAATCCTTCGCCAGCGTCTCCAGCGGGAACATCGACTCTTCCAGGTGATCGCAGTAGCCCACCGTAGCCGGGATGTATGTGCACTGGTGACCTCCGATCACCTGGACAGGCTTCGTTGCAGTGACCAGGGCTCCGCTGAGATCGTTCGCATCCACCTGGTTATTACTGCCGTTTGTGACGAGCTGGATCACGTCTCCACGGTTGAGCGTGACGGTACCATTCCCGTTCGTATCGATACCGACGACACCGGCCTTGACCAGCCCCCCCTGAGGGCCCTTGGTCACATTGACAACGGTATTATCCTCACTGGCAACCACGGCCATGAAACCTGACGCCCCCGCAAAATGCTGGCGTGATGCGACACGGTAAGCCCCACGCCATGCGTTCGTGGGCAACAACAGCGAGGCATCGTTGGAGTACGAGCAGTTGTTGATGTTCAATGCACAGCTGGCCCCGGTGGTGTACTGCAAAGGGTTGTACTGGTAGACAGTCACCGGGCGATTCGAGAGAAGGCGATAGGCTCCCTGGTTTACGCGCACCGATGATGGCATGTGCACAACGTTGTTGGAGGATGGCCCTTTGAGCGTCAAATCCCACGGGAGCGTGATGATCTGCACGCTGTTCGCGGCAACATTGACCGTCGAAATGGTGTTTGCGCCCCGGGTGACGGTGACCGTTGCGACCTTGTCGCTGGTATTGGATACCGCAACAGCGAAGTTGAAGTTCGTCGAGTTGACAAGGTTCGCCGTCACCGTCGGGTAGTACTCGCACCCCACGTAGCTGTTCCCCAGCAGCGCAGGCGAGCAGGCGTCCTCGCATTGCCCCGTCTGCGCGTTGCAGTCCTGGTTCGCTGCGGTGCAGCTGAGCACCTGCCCGTTGCAGTCGTCATCCGCCGGGGTCGCGCAGCTCTCGGGTTGCGGCAGCACCTGCCCGTTGCAGGCCCCGTAGCCCGTTCCGCTGGGCAGGCAGGTCTTCTGCCCCCCCTTGCACACGCCCACGTTCTGCGTCCCGCCGGGGCCGTCGTAGCAAGGAGCCTGCGAACCCGGCACGCACACGCAGCCGGCCCCGCTCTCGTTCACCTGCCCGTCGCAGTCCTCGTCCTGCAACCCCGGATCGCAGGTCTCCTCCTGCGGCGTGCTCTGCCCCTCGCAGGCCCCGTAGCCAAGGCCGCTGGGCAGGCAGGTCTCGATGCCGCCCTTGCAGAGCCCCACCCCCTCGGTCCCCGCGGGCCCCGTGTAACAGGCCTGGAAGGAGCCCGGCACGCACACGCACTCTGCCCCCTCCTCGTTCGCTTGCCCGTCGCAGTCCTCGTCCCCGGGGCTGGTGCACGACTCGACCCCCGGCTGCACCTGCCCCTCGCACGGGCCGTAATCCTGGCCGCTGGGCAGGCAGGTCTGCAGGCCCGCCTTGCACTCCCCCACGTTCAGCGTGCCAAAGGGCCCCGTGTAGCAGGGAGCCTGGGACCCCGGCACGCAGTTGCACCCTTCCCCCTCCTCGTTCGCCTGCCCGTCGCAGTCCTCGTCGGTCGGCGTCGCGCAGGTCTCCACCCCGGGCAACGTCTGCCCCTCGCACGGGCCGTAACCCGTACCGTCCGCAAGGCAGGTCTGGATCCCTTCCTTGCAGACCCCGACCCCCTTGGTCCCCTCGGGGCCCCCGTAACAGGGAGCCTGGGACCCTGGCGCGCAGCTGCACCCTTCCCCCTCCTCGTTCACCTGCCCGTCGCAGTCCTCATCCCCGGGGCTGGTGCACGACTCGACCCCCGGCTGCACCTGCCCCTCGCACGGGCCAAAAGTCCCGTCCGCCTGGCACGTCCTGGTGCCCTGCTTGCAGTCACCCACCCCCTGGGTCCCCTCCGGTCCGTCGTAACACGCCTCCGTGCTCCCCACCGCGCACCCCGGCGCCCCGGCGGCCCCCGCATCCCCCGCTGAACCGGCAGCCCCTGCATCCCCTGCCGACCCCGCATCTCCGGCCGATCCCGCTGACCCCGCATCCCCGGCCGATCCTGCCGACCCTGAATCCCCGGCCGATCCTGCCGACCCCGCATCCCCGGCGTTCCCACCGCCCTGTCCGGAACTTCCGGATACACCACCCACGCCGGAGGCCCCACCAGCACCGCCGCCGGCGCTCCCCCCCTGGGCCCCGTTCCCTCCCGCACCGGAGGAGGACCCACCTGCCCCTGGACCCGGCAATTCCTCGGAGGAATCCGAACCTCCACAGGCCACCAGGGACATCAACGAGAGCAGCAGCACGCAAGAGGACCATGGACGACGCGTCATGGTTGCAAAATACCACGCCCTCCTCACCGGTTGGACTACGCTTTCGCTCTTGTGCCCAGGTTGCTCAAGCATTTCATCGAGCCCCCTCGCCCCTGCGTTTACCTGCCGGAACAGTCCGCTCAGCTCGAGAACAAGGTGATGCTCGATGTCTCGTCGGCTCAGTTCGGCGAGATGCTGGTGCGAGGTTGGCGCAGGTTTGGTCCCTTTTACTTCCGGCCCGCCTGCAAGGCCTGTGGGGCCTGCCTCTCGCTTCGCATCCCGGTGGAGAAGTTCCGTCCGTCCAGCACCCAGCGGCGCGTCCAGCGGCGCCTTGACCGGCTACGGATCGAGATCCAACCCCCTGCGGTCTCGCCGGAGCGGCTGGCCCTGTACCACCGGTGGCATGGCTTCCGCGAGGACGCGCGCGGCTGGGCCGAGAGCCAGCTCGATGAAGAGAGCTACCGCATCGAGTTTGCCTTCCCCCACCCCTCCGCGCGGGAGATTGCTTACTACGATGACCAGGCGCCGGGGGGCCCTCGGCTGGTGGGGGTCGGGCTCTGCGACGAGACCCCTCGCGGCTGGAGCGCCATCTATTTTTACTACGACCCCGAGTACGCGAGCTGGTCACCGGGGGTGATGAACGTGCTCTTCCAGATCCAGCACACCCGGGCCCTCGGGCTCCCGCACCTGTACCTGGGGTACCTGGTCGTGGGTTGTGCCTCGATGCAGTACAAGGCCAGCTTCCGACCCCATGAGGTCCTGCGTGGCCGCCCGGAAGCCGCCGAGCTCCCCTCCTGGGAGCCGGTGGGGGTGACCTCGCCCTGATCCCGTGGCCCCCTGCTCCCCGGGGCTGACGCGCCGCGAGGCCTGCGACCAGCAAGGCCTCACCTCGCCATCGCCGCGAGCACCGCGTCCGTGTGCCCCTCCACCTTCACCGGCGCGAAGACCCGCAGGATCGTCCCGTCACGCTCGATGAGCACGGTGGTGCGGATCACCCCCTCGGTCTTCTTTCCGTACAGCACCTTCTCGCCCCACGCCCCGTAGGCCCGGTGAACGACGCCATCCGCGTCCGTCAGCAGCGGGAACGATAGCCCATACTTCGCGCGGAACCGCTGGTGCGCCCCGGCTCCATCCCGGCTCACCCCGAGCACCGACACCCCGGCCCCCTCGAACAGCGGCAGGCTCTCCTGGAAGGAACAGGCCTCCCGGGTGCAACCAGGGGTGTCATCCTTCGGGTAAAAATAGAGCACCACGCGCCTGCCCCGCAGCCCCTCCAGCGAGACCACGGAGCCATCGTCCGCCGGGAGAGAGAACGCAGGCGCTGCCTTGCCTGGAGCGAGCGGGTGATCGACCGGTGCCGGTGCTGTGCGTCGAGTTGCCATGCCCCCCTTGTGGACCGAAATGACCGCGGCGACCACCGGGAGCAGGCAGAACCGGGGCGGATTGGCGGTTGACGACCCGGGTGGGGTCGTGTCCGATGCCCCCACCGATGAGGGTTCGATTCCACGGTGTTCGCGGCTCCACCCCCACCCCCGGCGCCTCCACGGTCCGCTACGGAGGCAACACCTCCTGCGTCGAGGTGCGCCTCGCCGACGGCTCCCTGCTGATCTTCGACGCCGGCACCGGCATCCGTGAGTGTGGCCTCTCCCTCCTCCAGGAAGGCTTCTCCGGCCCCATCCACCTCATGCTCTCCCACCTCCACTGGGACCACGTGCTGGGCCTCCCCTTCTTCGGCCCCATCTGGCGCAAGGACACGGTGCTCCGCGTCATGCCCATGCTCACCGAGGCCCAGCAGCAGGCCGCCCAGGCCCGCACCCTCTTCGACGGCCTCCACTTCCCCGTCCGCGCCGAGCACGTCCCCGCCAGGATCGAGCTCCTCCCCGAGGCAACCTCCTGGCGCGTCGGCTCCGCCGTCGTGCGCCGCGTCCCCCTCAACCACCCCGGCGGCGCCCAGGGCTTCCGCGTCGACGACGCCGACGGCCGCTCCCTCACCTACCTCACCGACAACGAGCTCTCCCCACCGACCTCTCCCCAGATCTCCCTCGACGCCCTCGCGCGCTTCGCCGAGAACGTTGATCTGTTGATCCATGATGCTCAATACATCGAAGAAGATTTCCCGCTGAAGAAGGGCTGGGGCCACTCGACCATCGGGGAAGTGATCGAGCTGGGGCAGCTCGCCAGCGCCCGCCACCTCGCCCTCTACCACCACGAACCCACCCGCGACGACGACGCCCTCGACGCCCTCGACCGCGAGATCCAGGCGTCCTTGCGCGAGCAGAAGAGCCCGATGCAAGCCACCATGGCCCGCGAGGGCTGGGTGCTCGATCTCTGAATGGAACGGCTCGACGTCCTGGTCATCGGGGCGGGCGCCGTGGGGCTGGCGGTGGGGCGGGCCCTGGCGCTGCGGGGTCGCGAGGTGGTCGTCCTCGAAAAAGAGCGCGCCATCGGCACCGGCGTCAGCTCCCGCAACAGCGAGGTGATCCACGCGGGCCTCTACTACCCTCACGGCTCCTTGAAGGCCCGCCTCTGCGTCGCCGGCCGCGAAGAGCTCTACCGCTACTGCGAGCAGCGCGGCGTGGGGCACCGGCGCTGCGGCAAGCTGGTGGTGGCCACCGAGGACGCCGAACGCCCTGCCCTCGCCGCGGTGGCCGCCCGGGCGCGGGCCAACGGGGTGCCCGTCGACGAGCTGACCGCCGCCCAGGCCACGGCCCTCGAGCCCGCGCTACGCTGCGTCGCCGCGCTCCACTCCCCGACCACCGGCATCGTCGACAGCCACGGGTTGATGCAGGCGCTGCGGGCCGATCTGGAGCAAGCAGGCGGCGCCGTGGCGCTCACGTCCCGCGTCGAGCGCATCAAGGTGACCCAGGATGGCCTCCAGGTGCTGAGCGTCGACCCTGGTTCGGAGCAATCCACCGAGGTGCTGGCCCGGGCCGTCGTGAACGCCGCCGGTCTCCACGCCGTGGCGATCGCCCACCGGGTCGAGGGCGCTCCCTCCGCTTACCTCCTGCCCCGCGCCTCCTTCGCCAAGGGCAACTACTTCTCCCTCGAAGGAGCCTCCCCCTTCTCCCGCCTCATCTACCCGGTCCCCCTGGCTCACGCCCTGGGCACCCACCTCACCCTCGACCTCGCTGGCCAGGCACGCTTTGGCCCTGACATCGAGTGGCTCACCACCGACGACCCGGACGCCATCGACTACACGGTCAACCCGGCGCGCGCTGCCCCCTGCTACAGCGATGTCCGCCGCTACTGGCCGGGCCTCCCCGAGGGGGCCCTGCAGCCCGGTTACAGCGGGGTGAGGCCCAAGATCCACGGCCCCGGCGAGCCCCTCCCGGACTGGCGCATCGACGGCCCCCAGCACCACGGTATCCCGGGGCTGGTCCACCTGCTCGGCATCGAGTCCCCCGGCCTCACCGCCTGCCTCGCCCTCGGCGCCCACGTCGCCTCGATCGTTTGAGGACAAACGATCAGGGGGTAGCCGGCGGCTCCTTCGAGGGGAGGCCGAAGTGCTTGCGCATCTGCTTGTCGAGGGGCCCCAGCTCGGTGATCTTCTCCCTGAGCAGGTCTGCGATCTTCTTGAAGGTGCGCAGCTTGGGGTCCTACTTGAGCAGGGGCCCCACGTCGATCGGGGGGCCGAAGGTGAGGGTGATGGGCTCGCCTGTGCCGTCGAAATTCCCGCGGACCTGGCCGGGGAAATCGTTGCTCAGGCCCAGCACAAAGGCCGGGATCACGATCGGGTTGGCGAGGCGCACGATCTGGCCGACCCCGGGGTGCGCCGGGAGCAGCTCGTACGGGTTGTCCCCCTTGCTCCGGGTCCCCTCCGGGTGAAACCCCAGGAGCGTACCCCGCCTGCGGGCCATCTCCACCATCACGTCCACCGAGTACTGGTTGAACGCCTTGCGACTCGCGTCCCGCAGGATGGGCGGGTACATCGCCATCGCCGACATCACCATGTTCACCGCGATCCCCGCCGGCGACTCGTAGAAGAAATTGCTGCGCACCGGGAAGCACATGTGCTCGATCCACCGCGTCTCCGAGCACATCACGCTGGAGGTCACGTACAGATCGAAGAAGCTGCGGTGGTTGGCCACCAGCACCACGCCTCGGTCCGGGTGCAGGTTGCGGATGTGCTCTGTCCCCTGGACGTAGCGCAGCCTCCGCGTAGAGAAATCAACCCAGGACGCGCCGAACGTCTCCTGGAATTTGATCGCCGCCTTGCTGGCCAGCGGGTTCCGGTGAAAAAAATCCGAAAAACGGAAGGCGGTCCGTTCAAAACCTTCCAGACAGGCGAGCTGTTCTTCGGTCGGAGATAGCATCGCAACGGCCCTTGCCAGCGCATCATTCCGGCGTCTACCCCCCTCGCGGGCTCTCCGCTTCGAGCACCATGCGCCAGTAACGCTCCCAGTCCCACGAGGGGCCAGGGTCGTCGTGATCCGAACAATCCGGGGCCTCGCTGTGCCCCAGCACGTGGGCCCGATCCAGCGGCAACCCGTGGCGCGCGGCGATGTCCCTCACCAGCCTCGCCGAGGCCCGGTACTGCGCCTCCGAGAACCAGCGCCGCCCGTCCCTCGTCTCCCCCTCGTGCTCGATCCCGATGCTCTCCTCGTTGAAGCAGGCGTCGTGGAACGCCACCGCCCCCTCGTCCACCATCTGCACGACCAGACCGTCGGACGCCCGCACCACGTAGTGCGCGCTCGTCTGTGCCTGGGGCCTCTGGAACCACGCCACAGCGGAGCTCAGGCTCCCGTTGGTCACGTGCAGCACCACCGC
>JALOQB010000009.1 GCA_025453595.1 Polyangiaceae bacterium | reverse complement strand
GGATCGATGTCGCCCAGCGGCTCCCGGCCAAAAAGCTCGGCCACGTAGCGCCGCACCAGCGGCACCCGGGTCGCGCCGCCCACCAGGATCACCCCGTCCAGATCCTTCGCCGCAACCCCTGCATCTCGCAGCGCTCGACGGCACGCCACGCCGGTGCGCTCCACGATGGGCCGGATCAGCGCCTCGAAGTGCTCCCGGGCCAGGGTCAACTTCGACTCGCCCCCCCCACGAACCGGGAGAACGAGCTCGATGGTCTCCTGGTCGGTGAGGGCGTGCTTGGCGCGCTTGGCGGCGTCGAGGGCGAGGCGAACGAGGACCGGGCTGCGGTGAGCGGGGTCCGCGGCGTTCATGGCGGGGAGCAGGAAGGTCTCGGCGAGGGCATGATCGAAGTCGTCGCCGCCGAGGGCGCTGTCGCCGCCGGTGGAGCGGACCTGGAAGACGCCATCGTCGAGGTCGAGGATGGTGACATCGAAGGTGCCTCCGCCGAGGTCGTAGACGGCGAAGCGGCCGTTTTGCTGTTTTTCGAGGCCGTAGGCGAGGGCCGCGGCGGTGGGCTCGTTGAGGAGGCGGAGGACGTCGAGGCCGGCGAGCTTGCCGGCGTCGCGGGTGGCCTGGCGCTGGGCGTCGTCGAAGTAGGCGGGGACGGTGATGACGACGCCGCCGACGGTGCGGAGCTCATCCTCGGCGAGCTTGCGCAGGGCGCGGAGGATCTCGGCGGAGACCTCGACCGGGGTGACGACGCGGGCGCCGACCTGGAAGCGAACGACGCGGGCGTCGTCGTCGGAGGCGGGCTCGACGAAGCGGTAGGGGCCGAGCTTGCGGGTCTCGGGGTCGCGAGCGCCGCGGCCCATGAAGCGCTTGACGCTGACGATGGTCTCCTGGGGGAATTCCGGGGCGAGGCGCACGGCGGCGTCGCCGACGACGACGCCCCCGCGCTCGCTGTAGTGGACCACCGAGGGGACGAGGGAGGCGCGGTTGCAGTCCTCGATGCAGCGGGGCTTCCCCTCGTGGACGTGGGCGACGAGGGAGTTGGTGGTGCCCAGATCGATGCCGATGGGCTTCGGTGGGGCCTTGGGATCAAAGATATCGAGCAGTGCCATGAACACCCTGGAGGGAAGGCGGGGCGCGCGGAGGTGGGGGCCCGCGGGTCAGTCTTCTTCGATGGCGCGGACCTCATCGAGGAAGCGCCGCACGTAGCGCAGCTCGCCCACGCCTTCCAGCAGCGAGGCGGCGAGGGGGCCGCGCTCGGCGGGGGAGGCCTCGGCGAGGCGGGTAAACCCCTCGGAGAGGCGGCGAAGCACGGCGCCCTCGCGCCCCTGCACCTCGGCGGCGAGGAGGCGGGCCGCGGCGACATCGCGGCTGGCGCGGGTCTCGGCGAGCTGCTCCCGGAGCTCCATGAAATCGAGGAGGAGGGCCTGGCTGGCGCGGGGCTGGCTGGCCTCGGACACCTCGACGCCCTGGGCCCGCAGCAGCGCCTCGGCCCGGGAGATGGGGTCGCGGAGCTTGCGCCACGCATCGTTGAGGTCGATCGAGCGGCCGAGGGCCTGGCGGCGCTCGTGAGCGCCGGCGCCGGCGAAGCGATCCGGGTGGACCACGCGGGAGAGCTCGCGGAAGCGCCGCTCGGTGGCCTCGATGTCGAGGTCAAAGCGGGGGGGGATGCCGAGGAGGGCGAACGGATCGAGGGCCACCTCAGCGCACCGTGAACGAGTGACCGCAGCCGCAGGAGGCGGACTCCTGGGGGTTCCGGAACTTGAACCCCTGCTGCATCAGCGTCGATTCCCAGTCGAGGACGCTGCCGGCGAGGTAGACGAGGCTCTTCTTGTCGATGTAGACGCGGACGCCATCGAACTCGAAGACCCGATCCCGCTCGCGCGGGGGGTCATCGCTGAACTCGATGACGTAGTTGAAGCCCGAACAGCCACCGCCGCGGACGCCGAGGCGCAGGGCGGCGTCCGGGGTCCCACGCTTCTGGAAGCGGCTCTTGGCCATGGCGATGGCCTTGGGGGTGAGCGAGAAGGAGGCGCCGGCGAGGCCGGCGGGCCTGGGCGCGTCGCTGGAGACGGTGGTGCTGGGTTCCATGATTCAACCTCCCTGGAGGGCTTTCTTCTCGGCGCGCTTGCGGCGGTAATCGGCGATGGCGCTCTTGATGGCGTCCTCGGCGAGCACCGAGCAATGGATCTTGACCGGCGGGAGGTTGAGCTCCTCGGCGATCATGCTGTTCTTGATGGTCTCGGCCTCGTCGATGTTCTTGCCCTTGAGCCACTCGGTGGCCAGCGAGGACGAGGCGATGGCGCTGCCGCAGCCGAAGGTCTTGAACTTGGCGTCCTCGATGACGCCCTCGTCGCTGACCTTGATCTGCAGCCGCATCACGTCGCCGCAGGCCGGCGCGCCCACCAGGCCGGTGCCGACGGCATCGTCGTTCTTGTCGAGGGTGCCGACGTTGCGGGGGTTCTCGTAGTGCTCGATGACCTTGTCGCTGTATGCCATGACGTTCTCCTTGCGCGTTTCAGTGGGCGGCCCACTCGATGGTCTTGAGGTCGATCCCCTCCTTGACCATCTCGTAGAGCGGGCTCATCGCCCTGAGCTTGTTGACCTTCTCGATGACCAGATCGGCCACGAAATCGACCTCTTCTTCCGTGGTGAAGCGCCCCAGGCCGAAGCGGATGCTCGAGTGAGCCATCTCTTCGCCGACGCCCATCGAGCGCAGCACGTAAGAGGGTTCGAGGCTGGCGCTGGTGCAGGCCGAGCCCGAGGACACGGCCACGTCCTTGATGGCCATCATCATCGCCTCGCCCTCCACGTAGGCGAAGGCCACGTTCAGGTTCCCCGGGAGGCGGTGCTCCGGGTGGCCGTTGAGGTGGATGTCATCGATGGCCGCGTTGAGCTTCTTCCAGAGGCGCTCGCGCAGGGCCAGCAGCCGCTCGCCCTCCGCCAGGCCCTCCTGGCGCATGATCTCGGCGGCCTTGCCCAGCCCCACGATGCCCGGCACGTTGAGCGTCCCGGAGCGGTTGCCGCGCTCGTGGCCCCCACCATCCATCTGCGCCACCAGCCGCACCCGCGGCCTGGACCGCCGCACGTAGAGCGCCCCGACCCCCTTCGGGCCATACATCTTGTGCGCCGTGATCGAGAGCAGATCGACGCTGGCCTTCACCACATCAAACGGGATCTTGCCGACCGCCTGCACCCCGTCCGAGTGAAACAGCACCCCGCGGGCCCGGGTGATCTTGCCGATCTCCTCGATGGGCTGGACCGTCCCGACCTCGTTGTTGGCGAGCATCACCGACACCAGGATCGTGCGGTCGGTGATCGCCTGCTCGACCGCCTCCGCCGAGACGCGCCCGTGAGCATCGACCGGCAGGTAGGTCACCTGGAAGCCCTCTTTCTCCAGGCGCTTGCAGGTGTCCAGCACCGCCTTGTGCTCGATCACCGTGGTGATGATGTGGTTGCCCTTGTCCCGGTAGAAATCGGCGGCCCCCTTGATCGCCAGGTTGTTCGACTCGGTCGCCCCCGAGGTGAACACGATCTCCTTCGGGCTCTCGGCCCCCACCAGCGCCGCCACCCGCTCCCGCGCATGCTCGACCGCCTCCTCGGCGCGCCAGCCGAACGCGTGGTTCCGGCTCGCCGCGTTGCCGAAGACATCGGTGAAGAACGGCAGCATCTCGTCGATCACCCGCCGGTCAACCGGGGTGGTGGCGTGGTAATCCATGTAAATCGGTAGCTTGATGGCCATGGTGCTCTCTCCGGGGCGCCGCGGCGCCCGCCTCCGTCATCCGTCTTCCAGCCCAGACCCCACCCGGTGACCCGCGTGGAAGCCCGCCACCAGCTCCGGCGCCGCCTCGGGCTCGTGCCGCTCGCAGCATGAGCACGCCCCGAGCAGCCGCTCCGGATCGCAGGTGTCACACGTCTCCAGGTAATTCAGGCTCGCCGCCAGCTCGACCTCGAGGGAACGCAGCCGCGCGATCTGCGCCCGCGTCTCCGCCAGCTTCGACCGGTACGTCGACCTCATCAGCCTCATCGCCCCGGGCGCCGACGGCGCCTGCTCCCACTCCCGCACGATGCTCTGGATCTGCGCCAGCGTCAGACCCAGATCCTGCATCTTCGCTATCCACCGCACCCGCAGCAGCGCCTCTTGATCGAAGAGCCGGAACTTCCCCTTCGACCGGCCGTGGGGCTTCACCAGCCCCAGCTCCTCGTACAGATGGATCGCCCGCACCGTGCGCCCCGCTGCCTTCGCCAGGCCCCCCACCTGCAGCAGCTCGCCCCCCTCTTCCCCCTCGGCCCCACCGGGCACCACCAGCGACGGCACGCCCCCGCGCGTCTCGCGCGGTTCTCTCTGTGCCAGCGGCAAATGGACCCGGTTCTGCATCGCCCTTCATCCCAACCCTTACGTACGCTGTAGGGTTACGTTAGGTGAGCTTTAGCGGCCCCCTGCCCGTCTGTCAACCACCGATTTCCCCGAATTTCTCCGGGGCTGGCGGGCTTTCAGATGCGAGGCGAGAGGCCCCGGTCTCGGCGAAACTCGAGGCACTGCCAGGAGCCCGCCTGGAACTCCCGGCAAACCTCGGCGCGGTCCTCGTAGATCTGGCAGAGGGTGCGGCCCGTGGAGGAGTCATAATAGACACAGGCCCCCCGGGGCGAGACGGGGAAGGCACGGGCGCCGAAGTGGCCCTCGTCGGTGTGATCGGCGAGGTGGTGGAGGCCCTTGCGTCGCCAGCGGAGCAGGTCGTCCTCGGAGAGGAGGATACGGCCCGGGCCAGCGTGGCAGCAGGCCCCGCAGCGGGTGCAGTCGAGGGGCTCGCCGGTGGCCGGATCGACGGGAGAATCGAGGGGCTGGGTCAGGGCGGGATCGAAGGGGAGACCAGGCACAGGAGGGTGGTGGCCCGGGGAGGGGGTCTCGTCAATGTCGCTGGCGAGGCGGACCAGTGCTAGTCACGACCTTCTCATGGACCAGTTTTCTGCGCACCTCGATCGGGGTTGGGAATTGATCTCGCGCAACGACCCGCGAGGGGCCGAGACCTCGGCGCGGCGAGCGCTGGAGCTCGATCCCCAGTCCCCCGAGGCTTACAACCTGCTCGGCTACTGCGCCGCCCTCGAAGGCAACGCGGAGGAGGCGGTCGAGGCCTATCGCCAGGCCATCGCCCTGGATGACACCTATTTCGAGGCGATGCTCAACGCGGCCGAGATCTACATCCACCCGCTGCGGGACTACGCGGAGGCGGTGAAGATGTGCGACATGGCCATCGAGCTGGCGGAGACCGACGAGGAGCTGGTGGACGCGACGCTGCTCAAGTTCGACGCGCTGGTGAGCAAGGGTGAGGAGGGGCTGAGCGAGGGGCGGGTGCTGCTGGACAGGCTCCCGCCGCCGCCTTACGAGAACCCGGTGCACACGTTCCTGGTGGGGCGGGCGCTCTTCGAGCTGGGCGATCTGGAGCGGGCGAGCCCGCTGATCGAGGAGGCCGCCAGCAAGGATCCGAAGCATGCGGAGGCCTGGTACTACCTGGGCCTGGTGCGCGCCGAGGCCGGCGAGGAGGCGACGGCGACGGAGGCGTTCCTGCGGGCTCGCGAGCTGGACCTGACCCAGCCCGCACCGCCCTGGAGCCCCCCGCGCGACGTCTTTCTCTCCTACTGCAAGGCGGCCGTGGGGCAGCTGGACGCGGTGCTGGGCTCGTACCTGCGCTACGCCGAGATCTTCGTGAGCGACGTGCCGGGCTTCGAGCTGGTGGTCGACGGCGTCGACCCCCGCACGCTGCTGCTCTTTGACGGGATCAACCCGCCCGATCGCCCCCACGTCCCCTGCATGCGCGTCTTCTTTTACCAGCGTAACCTCGAGCGCTTCGTCGGGGGCGCGGACACCATCGAGGAGGAGCTACGCGCCGCCCTCGAGCGCGAGATCACCCTCACGTTCCTCCAGTCCGATCTCGAGAACCGACCACGTCGCGAGCTCAACTGAGCGTCAGCCCAGGCCCCCCTGGGCCGTCCGGAGCCTCCATGCAAATCCCCACCACCGCCCAGATCGCCGCCACCATCCCCCCACCGGTGCACGAGCTGTGCCGCCGCCTGCGGCAGGCGGGCAAGAAATCCTGGGTGGTGGGCGGCTCCATCCGGGACCTGCTGCGGGGCAAGCAGGTCGCGGACTACGACGTGTGCACCGACGCCCTGCCCCAGGAGGTGCAGCGGCTCTTCCCCCGGGTGATCCCCACCGGGATCGAGCATGGCACCGTGACCGTGCTGCTCGGGGGTGAGCCCTACGAGGTGACCACCCTCCGAGGGGAGGGGGCCTACACCGACGGGCGGCGCCCCGACGAGGTGCGGTACCTCACCGAGATCACCGAGGACCTGGCCCGCCGCGACTTCACCGTCAACGCCATCGCCTTCGACCTCGAACGCCACGAGCTGGTCGACCCCTTCGGCGGCCTCCGCGACCTGGAGCAGCGGGTCGTCCGCGCCGTCGGCGTCCCCGAGGAGCGCTTCGGGGAAGACGGCCTCCGGGTGCTGCGCGCCGCCCGCTTTGTCTCCACCCTGGAGGCCACCCTCGACCCCGCCACCGAGGCCGCGATCGGCGCCACCCTCGCCACCTTCCGCAAGGTCAGCCCCGAGCGCGTCCACGACGAGTGGATCAAGACCATGAAGGCCCGGCGCCCCAGCGCCTCCTTCGACGTCATGCTCCGCACCGGGATCCTCGATGTCACCTGCCCCGAGCTGGTGGCCACCCACGGCTGCGAGCAGAACCGCTGGCATGTCTTCGACGTCTGGGGCCACTCCATGGCATGCCTCGACGCCTGCGAGGGCGACCCCATCCTGCGCCTCGCCGCCCTCTTTCACGACATCGGCAAGCCCCAGAGCCGCGCCTTCAGCGACAGGACCAGCGACTACACCTTCCACGAGCACGAGCGCATCGGCGCCGAGATCGCTGACCCCATCCTCCAGCGCCTACGCTTCTCCAACGACGACCGCGCCCGCATCGTCCACCTCGTCCGTCACCACCTCGTCTGCTACGAACCCTCCTGGACCGACAGCGCCGTACGTCGCTGGATTCGCCGCGTCACCCGCGAGCGTATGGAAGACCTCTATGCCCTGTGCCGGGCCGACGTCCTGGGCAAGGGGCGCCCGGCCCCGGACGAGCTGGAGCGCGTCGAGCAGCTCCGGGAGCGGGCGGCCCGGGTGCTGGCCGCCGGCGACGCCCTCTCC
Source organism: Polyangiaceae bacterium (assembly GCA_025453595.1). Taxonomy (GTDB): domain Bacteria; phylum Myxococcota_A; class Polyangia; order Polyangiales; family Polyangiaceae; genus JANWXX01. Next base: position 36,769 of record JALOQB010000009.1, on the reverse strand, counting down.
ACGAAGGCCCTGGCCCTCAACGGGAACGACCTCATGCGTGAGCTTGGGCTGCGCCCGGGCCGCCACATCGGCCAGATGCTGGAAGCCCTGCTGGATCGGGTCCTGGAGGAGCCCGCCCTCAACACCCGCGAGCAGCTGCTCGATCTCGCCCGTACCTTGCCGGCCCCCGGGGCGACGGGCTGAGCCGCCGGGCCTCTGCGGCGGGCGGCGCAGGTGTGCGCGGCTGGAATACCCGGTGGTGATCGTACCTTCACCAACCATCCCTGAATGAGACAAAGATCGATTTATTTGCCTGAAAACAAGGTGATTTCTGGGTGCTAATGGGGTTATATTAAAGAACGGTGAGCATCGACGCACGAGGCCAGTGGCAATCGAGGAAGAAGGCGATCACGATCCAGGTGAAGCGCCTCCCGATCGTCGACGTCATCTACCAGGGGCCGCTGCCGTGCCTCGACGAGTACCAGGATGCGTTCTTCGAGTACACCCAGCTGGCGCGCCGGGGGAAGCCGCTGCTGTGGCTGATCGACATGCAGCGCTTCGACCCGCTCTCGGTGGACGCGACGACGCGCAAGGGGGCCTCCGAGATCTTCTACCGGCACCGGGACGTGCTCAGGCCGGTCTCCGTGGCAGAAGCGCGGGTCACGCGGGACAAGTTCACCCGCTACATCCTGACCGCCTTCGACTGGCTGACCCAGGGCAACAGCGACAAGTGGCCCTGCCAGCAGTTTGACTCGATGCTGGAGGCCGAGGGGTGGCTGCTCGAGCAGTACCGGCAAAAACACCCGCACCTGACGGCGGGCCCACCGCCGCGCTGATCACTCGGCGGCGAGGCGCTGAGGCGAGGGGAAGCGCTCGTGGCGCCACTCGTCGAGGCGAGCCTGGGCCTGGTCACCGAAGAGGATCCGGCAGGCCGCCAGCAGCCCGGGGGCCGCGAGGATCTGGTCGTCCCTCATGACCAGCGCGACCTTGGAGCGCCGCCGCAGGAAGTCTTCGAGGGTGGTGATCATCTCGCAGCGAGCCGCATGCTCGAGCTCGCAGCGGATGTACTCGGCCCCCTCGATGACCTGGCGGGCCTGGGCCGGGTCCTGCTCCACGGCGTCGAGCATGGCGAAGGCATCCTCGCCGTAGCGACGCCAGAGGCGGGTGCTGAGGGGCTCGGAGGCGCTGGGGGCCGTGAGGTCGTCGAGGCCCACGGCGGCGGCCCGGAGGAAGAAGCGCCGCCGCGCCGCCGCCGGGGGCTCGCCGAACCAGGGCGCCCCGGGGCGAGGCAGGGTGACGCCGAGCTGCTGCACCAGGGTCGCCACCTCCTCGCCCACGTTGAGGCAATCGGTCAGCTTGCCCCCGAAGATGCTGATGTGCCCCTGATCCGGGCTGGCCTCGACCTCGTGCTTGCGCGAGAGCTGGAGCCAGTCGACGCGCCCCGAGGTGCCCCCCAGCACCACCAGGGGGCGCACGCCGCAGCGCTCGGCGATGATGTCGGCCTCGGTCAGCGGCTTCGCCAGCGACAGCCGCTTGTTGATGTTCTCCAGGACAAAGCGCCGGTCTTCCGGCGTCACCTGGGTGTTCGGCTGCTCGACCCGGGTATCGGTGGTGCCGATGCAGGTGCGTGGCCCCATCGGGATCACGAAGAAGAGCCGGCCGTCGTCCGCGAAGAAGGTGAGCACCCGCTGGTGCTCCGTCAGCCGCGGCACGAGCAGGTGGATCCCCTTGGAGAACACGTGACGGTGGCGGGTCTTCACCCCGGCCCGGGCGTTGTGCTCGTCGACGAAGGGCCCGCAGGCGTTGACCAGCAGCCGGGACCGCACGGAGAACTCGCGCCCGGTCCGCTCGTCCCGGGCCCGCGTCACCCACTGGCCCCCGGCGCGCCGGGCCCCCAGCGAGGCCACGTAGTTCACCGCCGCGCAGCCCTCCTGGAGCGCCTTGCGCACGAAGCCAAACACGAAGCGCGCGTCGTTGTCCTTCAGGTACGCGTCGCTGTACTCGAGCCCGCCGTCGCAGCCCTCCTGGTTCACGATGGGCTCCTCCGAGGTCATGGTCTGCAGCGACAGGCGCCGCGGCGGGCGGGTGAAGAAACCGCCCAGGAGCCAGTAGAACCAGGCACCCATATGGAGCTTCCACAGGCCATGGCGAAAGCCGCGCTGGTGGGCCAGGTAGAAGCGGATCTCCTGGACGGTGGAGGGGTAGCTGCGGAGGAGCAGGTTGCGGGAGCGGCAGAGCTTGTGCACCAGGCCAAACTCGAAGGATTCCATGTACTTGATGCCGCCCCAGGCCAGGTTGGACGACTGCTGGCTGGTGAAGCCGGCGAAGTCACCCCGGTCGAGGAGGGCCACCCGCAGGCCGCGGGCCGAGAGGCAGGCGGCCGACACGGCCCCGTTGATGCCGCCCCCGAGGATCACCACATCGAAGGTCTCGTTCTGCAGCCGCTCAAGGTTCTCTTCGCGCAAGGACATCCGAGGGGGGACAGATGGCCCATAACGCATCGCGGCGCAACCGGGGCCTGAACCAGGGGTGAATCAAGGAGAAGGGCCGGAGGGCGAGGGAGACCCAGCCGAGAGGGTGCTTGACAGCGGTGGGCGCGCAATCCAAGGCAAGGCGTCATGATCGAACCATCCGAGCTGCTCCGCATGTTGCAGTCGGCCTTTCCGGGCGGCGACGTGCAGGTCGAAGATCTCACCGGCACCCGGGATCACTACCGGGCGGTGGTGGTGAGCGAGGCCTTCGAGGGCAAGGGGTTGATCGAGCGCCACCGGGCGGTCTACGCGGCGCTGGGGGATGCGATGCGGAGCAAGATCCACGCGCTGACCCTGGAGACCAAGACCCCGGGGGAGCGAGGCCGACGGCTGACGTGAGAAGAGGGAACCATGCGAGACGACGTGCGAAGCAAGATCCAGGGTTACATCCAGAGCAACCGGGTGCTGCTGTTCATGAAGGGCACCAAGCAGTTCCCCCAGTGCGGGTTCTCGGCCCGGGCGGTCGAGGCGCTCAAGCGCTCGGGGGCCGAGTTCGAGACGATCAACGTGCTGTCCGACCCGGAGATCCGCGAGGGCATCAAGGAGTTCAGCAACTGGCCCACGATCCCCCAGGTGTACATCGACGGCCAGTTCGTCGGCGGCAGCGACATCCTGCTCGAGCTGTTCCAGAGCGGCGAGCTGGCCAAGCTGGTCCAGCCCAAGAGCTGAGGGTCAGAAGGCGACCCTGAGCGACGCCAGCGCCGTGCGCCCGTTCTGGACGAGCCGGCGCTGGGAGAACTCGCTGCTCAGCGGCAGCCGGTAGCGCCAGTCGAAGAGGTTGTAGACACCGACCGTGTAGCTGATGCCGTAGCGGGTCTCCTCGCCGGAGAGCATGAGGTCCCAGATGGCGGCGGCCTCGCTCTTGCCCTGGGGGTCTTCCGTGGAGCGTTCCAGGCGGTCGAAGCGGGGGCCCTCGATGGAGAGGCGGCTGGCCAGGGTCAAGGCCCGGCTGAGCAGCGGCACCCCGCCCCGGATCGAGGCGAGGTAGAGGGGTGAGTCAGGCACCTCGCGGAGCCGCACCGCATCCCCGGCTTCCTGGCGGTAGGAGGCGCGCTGCACGCTCCCGGAGACCGAGACCATCCAGCCCTGGCGCCAGTCGCGCCGCGCCTCGCCCTCGGCCCCGACGATCAGCGTGGGGACCGTCGAATTCTCGTAAAAAATCGGGTCTGCGTCGGTGCCGGTGCCGCGGGGGGTGATCAGGTCGGTGACCGTCGAGGCGAAGGCCGAGGCGGTGAGCGTGGTGGCCGACGAGAGGCGCTGGGTGAACTCGACCTCGCCCGAGTAGATCTCCTCGGGCTTGAGGTTGGTGCTGGCCACCTGGGTCAGCCCGTTGTCGTTGTAATAGAACTCGTACACGCTCGGCGCCCGGAACGCCTTGGCCCCGATCACCTTGAGCGTGCTGCGCTCGGTGGGGTGGAGCAGCAGCGCGAGCCGGGGGTTGAGCGACACGCCGGCGAAGGTCGAGAAGTAATCGAGGCGCGCGCCGGCCGAGATCCGCACCAGCTTCGACGGCGCCCAGTCCCCGGAGAAATAGCCGCCCGCCACCTGGAACGGGTGGTTGTCGCTCAGGTACAGCTGGGTCTCGTCCTGGCCTCGGAGCTGGGCTTTGGTATGGATCTTCCCTTCACCCCCCACCATGATGCGGAGCTGGTTCGAGGGGTTGTACATGACGCGGAGCTCGCCGCCGAACCAGCGCCCCTCGAAGCGCTCCTGGCCCAGCCCCCCGTCCGTGACAGGGTAGGCGTAGGAACCCTGAAAGTTGTAGAGATCCGCGTGGGCGCGGGTGAGGAGCTGGACGTTCTCGGAGACCCGGGGCTCGTAGCGCAGCTCGACGAAGCCGCGGGTATCGCGGAGCCTGGTGCGGTTGTCGCCGAGGATGGTGCCGTAGCCGCCGGTGGGGACGTTCTTCTCGCGGGATGTATAGAACCCCTGGACGGTCAGGTCCTTCCAGCGGAGGTTGGCCTGGCCGGTGGCGGCCCGGACGCCGTCGGCCCCCCGGGAGGTGCCGTCGGTGGTGCCGCTGGCCAGCTCGGGGAAGGAGAAATCACGCCCCGAGCCCCGGGCGCCCATCACCGAGATCCAGGCGCTGGCGTCCTTGCTGATGGCGACGTCGGCGCGGGCGCGGCCCCGGGCCAGACCGTAGTCGAAGAGCGAGAGGCCGACCTCGCCGCCGGTGCGCCCCCGCCCCTGCCTCGGGACCATGTTGATCACGCCAAAGAAGGCGTTGGTGCCGTAGACCACGGAGCCCGGCCCCCGGATGACCTCGATGCGCTCGATGTCCTCGAGGTCGACCCGGTTGTCGATGCCGATGTAGGACGAGCCGATGTAGTTGTCGTTGGTGGCGTAACCGTCGAGCAGCACCAGGGTGCGCTGCCCGTAGTCGCCCAGGCGAGAGAAGCCGCGGACGCCCACGCTGTGGTAGCTGCGCGAGTCGCTGACGTAGAAGCCCCGCAGGCCCCGGAGCGACTCGGCCAGCGTGGGGAAGCCAAAGGCCCGGAGGTCCTGCCGGGAGAGCACGGTGACCGAGCTGGGCGCGTCCTCGACCGCCTCCGTCGCGCGGGAGACCGCCGAGACCTCCTCGACGCCGCGCAGGTCGGCCTCGATCCGTACCGGCTCGCCGGTGCTGATCTCGACCTCCTGCACCACCTCGCGGTAGCCCGGCAGCCGCAGCGACACCCGGTGCTTGCCCACCGGCACCGGCACCACCGCCGGCGTGAACCCCACCTGACGCCCGTCCACCCGGATCTCCGCGTCCCGCTCGTCCGTCGCCACCACCAGGCTGCCCAGCATCGGCTGCAGCCTCGGCTTCAGCTTCGAGGTCGTGTTCGCCGTCACGTCGATCAGGTGAATGTCATCCTGGTGCCCGGGCAGCCGCAGCGTCAGCTGGTGCCGCCCCGGCGGTAGCCCCACCGCCCCGCCCGTCACCGGCTCGAAGGGCCCCCCGTCCACGCTGGCGCTCAGCCCCTCCGGCGCCTCTTCCAGCTGCACCGTCCCCAGAATGCGCTTGAGCGTCAGCTTCACCCGGGCGGTCTTCCCCACCTCCAGCTTCACCTCGACCGGCACCGCGTCCTCGTGCCCGGCCATGTCCGCCAGCACCAGGATCTTCCCCGGCGCAAACGCCAGCGCCCGCGGCGCCGCCCCGCGGGCTCCGAGATCCTTGCGGTCGATGTAGATCGTCGCGCCAGGGGGGTCGGTCTCCACCTCGACCAGCGCCACCCGCGCCCGCAGCGCCGCCAGCGCCGCCGAGACGCTCTTCTTCACCGCCTCGTCGGTCTCGCCCTCGAGGGCCAGCGAGTAGTAGCGAAACGCATCGTTCACCTGGCCCAGCTGCTCGTAGGACTTCGCGATGTTGAACATCACGTTGCGGTTACGGACCAGACGGTTTGACCTCAAAAAGTATTCGAGAGCGCCGCGGAAATCACGAGCGACGAACTTCTCGGCGGCGATACGGAAGTAGAGCTCTGCCTCGTCCGCGACATCGTCGGCGAGGGCGACGGAGGGGAGCAGGGAGAGGAGGCAGAGCAGCGCGAGGGCCCGGGGGCCGCGCCGCGAGGGGCGAACCGACATCAACGATCACCTCGTCATACGGATGGAGGGCAAGGCCGGGGGCGCGTCCGTGGTGGTCGTTGCGGTGGCGGTGGCCCGGGAGCCTGGGTTCTTGGGGGGCTGCTTGTTCCCGGGCTTCCCTGCGGCGTTCTTGTCGGCGGCCTTGAGCGGGATCACCATGCGGGTGCTCTCGCCAGGCACGGAGTCGAGGTGAAACACCTCGTAGCCGTCGAGGATCAGGGAGATGGGCCGGGGGGAGCCGTCGAGCGGGAGGCTGAGGGGGGTGACGCCCACGAGCTGCTCCCCCACCTGGACCCGGGCGCCGCTGGGGATCGAGTCGAGGGTGAGCACGGCCCAGGACGAGGCCGCCGGGGCGGCGCTCGGGGCGGCGCTCGGGGCCGTGGAGGCAGGCCCCTGGGGTGCAGGACGCAGCGCCAGCGCCCCGAGCACCATCGCGACCAGGACGACCCCGCCGCCGACCAGGAGGCCAACGGGCTTCTTCGGAGGCGCAGGGGGCGGCTCGGTGCGGGTGATGGCGCCCGCGTTGGCCATGGTGACCAGGCTCTCCTCGCCCGGGCGAGGCACCAGCTTGAGCGAGGCGGACGAGGGGGAAGAACCCGGGAACCCGCCGGAGGGCGAGGGGGGTGCCACCGGGTAAGCCCCGGACAGCATTCCACCGGGGCTACCCAGGCCGTAGCGAGCCTCGCAGGCCCGCAGATCTTCGAGGAGCTCGTCGGCGCTCTGGTACCGGTGCTCCGGGGCCTTCGCCAGGCACCGCGCGATCAGGTGCTCCAGCTCGGGGGGGAAGGACCCCTCGGGGCAAGCCTCGGCCAGCCGGGGCGCGGGCTTGTGCACGTGCTGCAGCATCACCTGGGTCAGCGCCCCGTCGAAGGGCGGGCGACCCGCGAGGCAATGAAAAGCGACCGCCCCCAGCGAGTACAGATCGGTGCGCGGGTCGATGGTGCTGCCGTCGACCTGCTCGGGCGCCATGTAAGTCGGGGAGCCCAGCAGCGCCCCCGCCTCCGTCAGCTCGTCCGGGTTCCCCGCCTGGTGCATGTGCTTCACCAGACCGAAATCGATCAGCTTGTAGACCCCCTCTTCACCCTCTTGCGCCAGGAAGATGTTGGCCGGCTTGAGATCGCGATGCACCAGCCCCTGGCGGTGCACCTCGCGCAGCCCCCGGGTCACCTGCCGCAGCATGTCGATGACGGCCTCCGGCGCCATCCGGAGCCCCCCGCGGAGCTGCGCCGACAGCGGCGCCCCCTGCAGGTACTCCATGACCATGAAGAAGGCGTCTTGCCCGTCGATGCGCCCGTAATCGTAGATGGTGACGACGTTGCGGTGCCGGATCTGCGCCTGGGCGCTCGCCTCCCGGAAGAATCGCTTCTGGAAGTTCTCCCCCTCGGAGCGAGACCCGGACCCGGACCCCTGGCCCAGGTGCGGGTGCACCAGCTTCAGCGCCACCGGCCGCTCGAGCGGGAGCTGCGCAGCCTTGTAGACCTTTCCCATACCCCCGGCACCGATCTGCTCGAGCAGCCGGTATTTCTCGTTGATCAACGAGCCGATTTTGAAAGGATCGCGCGTCGAGGAAGGGATCGCCATGCAGGCGCTGTCATCCTACCCCTATCCCCCCCCCTCGTCGCCCCCCTTGGTGATCCCGCGGTCCCGCCCCTGCGCGCTCCGCGCTCGCGCCTGGCAGCCGGAAGGGTCACAAACAACCTACACGCGTGAACCCCTGGTTTTGCCTGGCCCGGGGGCATCAATCCTGCGCCTCGATCGCCTCGCGGACCTGAGCTTCCAGGGTCTCCCGGGGGATCTGGAGGGTGTCGCAGGCATCCCGCAGGGCCTTGTGCTCGTCCGAGGTGACGCGCCCGCTGGCCGCCGCGAGCAGGACCCCCATGCGCAGCAAGCGTTCGCGGAATTCCACCGTGTGCCCCAGGAATTCTTCGACCAGCGATCCGGCGCTGCGAAACCTGGTCTCGGACTCGAGCGCCTCCAGCTCGCCCCCGGCGATCTGGTGACCGATCTCCAGCAGCGCGGCCCGCGCGAAGGCTCGCTCGGTCTCGTCGAAATGACCGTCGACCTGGCCAATTTTCACCAGGAACCGGAGCACACCGCGGGCCTCCGGGGTCAGCGGTGCGAGCTCGGGTCGGTGGGAGAGAAGGCGGCCCAGGTCCTCGCCCAGGAGCAGGGTCGAGAGCTTGCGGTCCGGCGCCCCGGAGGGAAACATGCGGTGCAGCAGCCCGCGTACCGAGGAGAACAGAGACCCCTTGCGCGTCGCCTCGGCCTGCTCCCACCCGGCCCGGTGCACCGCGGCGACGCGCTCGCGACGCATTGCCTCGTAGGCCTGCAGCGCCGCGGGCACCGAGCTCGCGCCGTCCAGGGCGACCTGCAGCGCCCGGGCGTCCTCGATCGCCATCGCGGCCCCTTGCCCCAGGCCCGGGTGGAGCCCGTGGGCCGCCCCCCCGAGCAGCACCAGGGCCCCCCGGGACCAGGAGGGCGCCAGCCCATCGAGCAGGGGGACGCGCTGCAAGGACCCGGGCACCAGCCCCTCCAGCACCGCGCTCCCCGCCGGCCCCAGCGCGCCCCGCAGCGCCGCCGGATCGGCCCCCACCTCCGCCGCGGCCGTGATCGCCACCCCCCCGCGCACCCCGGCGCTCACCGGGAAATGCACCAGCGTGACGCCGTTGCCGAGCACCCGCACCAGCCGGGGCTCCGCATCCGTACGGGACAGGAAGCGCAGCAGCACCTGGGGCGCCTCGCGGAACGCGGGCTCCGGCAGGAAACGACGACGAAGCGCCGAAGCCGGTCCATCTGCAGCCACCACCAGGTCCACGCGCTCCTGTCCCCTGGCGGTCGCCACCAGCGCATGATCTTGCCGGAGCTCCTCGAGCTCGACGCCCGGCAGCAGCTCCGCGCGAGCCGCATCCCAGAGCGCCTCTTCCAGCCCGGAGCGCAGCAGGCCAACCGGGCCGCCCCCCCCCGCGTGTTCTTCCTGGAACGAATCGGACGAGAGCAGCTGCCCCTTGCTGTCCCGGACCTCCTGGGCGTCGATGCGCTGGCCCGCGAGCTCGAGGCCCAGGGCAGCAAGCACGCGGGCGCCGTTGCCTGCGAGCAACAGGCCCCCCGGGCTGGCGTTGCGGGGGCGCTCCGCGATCACCGCGTAGCCTGACTGTCGGAGAAAAGCTGCCGCAGCGCCGCCGCCGATGCCACCGCCGATCACGAGCACCCGCACTCGACTTTTTTCCATGAACCAAGGTGCGCCCAGGCCGCCTCGCCGCGCAACCCCGTCGTGCTCGGGGTTGTTGTCGCGAGGACCGTCGCCTACCTTGCCTCCATGAGGCGGCCCTCCCGTCGTATGCTGGCGACACACCTGGTTTTCGGCGCGCTGGCCCTGGGGCTTGGCGCCCAGACCTGCAGCCGACGCGCCGAGGCGACCCCCGCCGGAGAGCCTCCCCCCTCCGCCCTGCCTCTCGCCTCCGCCCTGCCCCTCGCCTCGGGGCTCCTGGCAGCACAACCGCCCCCCCACGCCAGCGCCGAACCGCAGGCCCCCGAGCCCGTGGATCTGGCCATCGCCCCCCAGGGCGGCGTCCCCTATCACCCCTCCGGAACGCCCTTCCGCTCCCCCTTTGCCAGCCCCCAGGGCAAGGCGCTCCCGGTCAAGGTCGCGGTGATGGTGAACTCGGTCGATGAGTACAGCATCACCACCGGGAAATTCACCGCGGATTTCTACCTGAGCCTGACCAGCACCGAGCCCATGCCCCCCCGCGTTGATCTGCACTGCACCAACGGGACGCTGGACCAGGAGGTGGTGCTGGCGAACCGCCCCACCTTCAAGCTTTACCGCATGCAGGGCACCTTCAAGTCGCCCCCGGACCTGCGAAAATACCCCTTCGATACCCAGGAATTGAAGATTATTTTGGAAGATGACTCGCAGGGTACAGACCAGCTTCGTCTGGTCGTGGACCACGACCGCACCACCCTGGCCCGGGGGTTCCGCGCGGTCGGCTGGCGGGCCCAGTACATCGAGGCGCGCTCCCTCAGCTTCACCTACGGCGAGCGCTTCGAGAACGACGACCTCTACTACGGACGGTACATCGTCCGCATCGGCCTGGAACGCTTCGCCGCCGGCTCGATCTTCAAGGTCTACGTCCCTGCCCTCGTCATCGTCCTCATCTCGATCCTGGGCATGTGGGTCCCCCCGGATGAGATGGAAGTACGGTCCAACACCGGCGCCCCCATGCTCGCCGCCGCCGTCCTCTTTCACTACTCCCTGATGCAGGAGCTGCCCGCCACCAGCTACCTCACCCGCGCCGACAAGCTCATGCTCGGCGTCTACGTCGCGCTCCTGCTCGGCATGATCTCGACCTGGCTCATGTTCCTCGTGAAGCAGCGGCACGTCGACCGCATCTTCCGCGTCGCCCGCGTCGTCGTCCCCCTGCTCTCCGTGGTGACCATGGCCGTCGCCTGCCTCCTGTGAGGCTTTTGTAGAGAAGTTCTCTGCTACTCCCGGCGGAGCCAGGGGCACTTCTTGATCAGCGCGTCGTCGCGCTGGCGGCTGCAGCGGACCCCCACCACCAGCCCCGAAGCCCGGACGTCCGAGCACTGCTCGATGCGCTCGAAATTGGCCTCATCCTTGGGGTCCATGCGGAGCGCGCAGGGGCCGATGCGGGTCAGCTCGCTGCGAAAGACACCGCGCTCCTGATCGAACCGGACCTTCACGTCGATGGGCACCTTCTCGCCTGCCTTCAACCCCAGCCCACAGGCCGCGAACTCCTTGTCGCCCCGGACGAATCGCCGGATATCCCCCGGGCAGTCGCTGTAGCGAAGCTCGACGTCCAGCATGACCGGCGCCCTTGGATCCCGGCCCAGCGGGTGCACCCGGAGCAGCTCGGCGGTGGTGGTGTAGGTCTCTGGTTTCTTGCAACCAACCGCGCCCACCAGGGCCACCAGCCCTATCCAGAACCCCGCCCGCATGGCGACCAGCCTACCACGCCCCCACGCGGTTCGCCCCGGTGGGCCCGCCTCACTCACCGCCCAGCACCCGGAGAAAGGCCAGCATCTCCTTGTTGTGGGCGCCCAGAAAGCCGCCCAGCGCGGCGTCACGCTCGCCCACGACGCCAGGAGGCTTCTCTTTCTGCACCAGCACCTGGCCGTAGTGCTTGACCACCGCATCGAGGGTCAAAAAAGTACCACCGTGGCCCCAGGGGCCCGTGCGCGCGACCCCGCGCAGCGTCGGGGTCTTCATCTGGCCGAGCATCCCGGGGGCAGGGGCCGGCGCCTCGACTCCCTGCCCGGGGGCGTCGCTGAAGGGGCCATCCTTGCGGAAAGGGCTGCTCTGCCACGCCACCAGCCCGTCGATGCGACCTCGGTCGCCCTCGCCCTGGTGGGAAGGCATCAACACGTTGTGAAACGCGCCATCCGAGAGCGCGGGGCCGTGGTGGCAGTTGATGCAGCCGCTGTGAAAGAAGGCCACCAGGCCGTCTTTCTCGACCGGGTCGAGGGCGTCCAGCTGGCCTGCGGCGTAGGCCTCGAGGCGCGTCGGGGCAGGCTTGAGCGTCCGCTCGTAGGCCGCGATGGCCTTGCCCACGTTCACAAAAACCCGGGTGACGGCCTGCTGGTCTTCCGGGCTCATGGCCTCGTAGGCGCTGTCGCCGGGCTTCCCTGCCGCGGGGAAGCGCCCTGGCTCCTGGAGCGGCGGCAGGGGGCCAAAGATCGACTCGTAGGTCGCGGCGTAGGTTGCCTTCACCCGGTGGGCGACCTCGAGCCGGGTGCCTGCCATCTCGTCCGGGTTCTCGAGGGGCCCCAGGGCCTGGGCCCACAGGCTATCGGCGCGGCCATCCCAGAAGAACCAGCGCTGGAGCGAGGCCATCGCGGTGGGTGTATGGATCTTCCCTGGGTTCACCCCCTTGGAGACGGGGAGATCGTCGGCAAACCCCCTGTCCGGGAGGTGGCAGGTGGAGCAGGCAACGCCGGAGGATCCGGCGAGGGATTTATCGACAAAGAGCAGGGCACCGAGCTGGGCCGCGGCGGGGTTGTCGGCGTGGGCGTTGGAGGGGTCCGGTGGGGGCTCCCAGGGGGCCGCCATCTGCTGGACAAGGGACCAGGTGAAGGGGTCGAAGCGGCCATCCTGGAGGGGGGTATCCTGGTCGGGGGGCAGGGGCAGTTCGGGGCCACCGACCTCGGCGATGGAGGCCGCGACCTGCTCCTGGAGGAAGCGCTCGTAGGGGGCCGTGAGCACGTTCGAGATACGCATCGTGCGGGCATCGACGAGGTACAGCAGGGGCAAGGTGCCGTGACCTCGGACCAGGCGTTCCGGGTCGCCGCCGTCGGGCCGCAACAGGCCCCCCGGGAGGGAGGGGTGGGCCTGCCTCCAGCGGAGCAGGTCGGCCTCGGAGGTGGGGGCGTTGTCGGGGCCGGCGTAGAGCAGCGTCTCGATGCGCAGGTGGGGGCCCGCCAGCGGCGCCAGGAGCCCCTCGATCTGATCGGCGCGAGCCCCGCAGGGGGCGCACCAGGCGGGCTCGACCCGGAGCACCAGGAGCTGGGGCTGCTCGCAGGCCCCACGCAGCGCGTGGAGGCTACCAGGGCCCCCAGGGAGGTGGATCGGCAGGTCGGGAAGCCGCTCGTCCAGGTCGTCGCCCTCGGGGGCCGACCAGAGCGCGCAGGGGTCGAGCGGAGCGCCAGCCTGCCCTCCGGCCGTGACCCCCGCGGCGCCTGCGATGCCGCCCTGCCCTGCGCCCCCCTGCCCAGCCGAGCCTCCGGTCGATTCGCCCTGGGCGGGCTCACCGCAGGCGAGGAGGCCGAGGAGACCAGGGAGGAGCCAGGCGAGGGTACGAGGGCTCACGGGGTGACCCCCACGCCGCCCGGGATGAGGGCCCAGTAGACCAGGAAGAGAAGGAGCAGCATGAGGGCGGCGGTGATGAGGTAGGTGCTGCGAGGGTTGTCCTCGCGCGTGGCCCAGCCGTCAGCGTAAAATTTCCCCTGGGAGCGGGTGCGAAGCTGCTTCTGGACCCCCTTGAGGAGGTCGGTGCGAGGGGGCGGGACCGGGGCCTCGGCGGCCTTGCGGAGGAGGTCCCGGAGCTTGCCTGAATCCGGGGCGCTCTCGGTGTCATCGGCGGGGTCGCTGGGGGCCTGCTCGTTCATCACAACTTCTCTCCGAGGGCGCCCTCGACCAGGGCCTTGAGCTGGGCTCGGCCGCGGTGGATGCGGCTCTTGACGGTACCTTCCGGGAGCTCGGTGATCTGGGCGATCTCCTCGTAGCTGAGTTCTTCCACGTCCCGGAGGATGAGCACGGAGCGAAAATCGTCGTCGACCTGGGAGATGCAGCGCTGCACGATGCGCTCGACCTCGTGGCCGTCGTAGAGGTCATCGGGCCGGTCGACCGTGGCGGAGGTCACCCCCTTGGCCTGGTGGAGCGGCACTCGCTCCGCCACCGCCGCCACGTCGTCCTGCTCGTCCGCGTGGCGACGGGACAGGTACTTCGAGCGATTCTTGCAGAGGTTGACCGCGATCCGGTACACCCAGGTCGACAGCTTGGAGTCACCGCGGAACTGGTCGATGGCCTTGAACACCTGGACAAAGACCTCCTGGGTCATGTCCTCGGCCTCGTCGCGGCGCCCGAGCATGCGAAAGACCAGGCCGTAGACCCGGCGCTCGTAGAGCCGGACCAGCTCGTTGAACGCCCGCTCGTCGCGGAGCTTGAGGCGCTCGAGAAATCGCGGGTCATCCGCCCCTATCTTCATGCGCGCAGGAGCCGACCGATGTGCTCTCGCTCCCAGGCGAGAGCCCGGTCATAGGCCCGGAAGGCCCGCTCTCGCTCGCGGAATTCGGGAGGGTGCAGGACCGCTCGCCCACAGACTCGGCTGGTCGGGATCACGTGGTGGAGCATCTCGTGATAAAGAATGTACTCCAGGAAGTACCGCGGAACCCACCCCTTATCAAGAGCCGGGTGAACCCGGATCAGCCGCTCGACGGTGCTGTAGCTCCCCAGCTTGATGATGCGGCGCGACGGGCGCTTGCCCCCTTCCGCGGGGCGAGGCCGGGAGGCGCGCCCCCAGGTGACCAGCGCGTCGTGGCTGCCCTCGAAGTACCGCTCGTTCACCCGGCGGAACAGCTCGAGCAGATCGTGGTGCTCCCCCTGGGTCTTGAGCGGGTGGAGCGGCGGGCGGGATGCCCGCAGCCGGTGGTGGTTCTCGTGGATGTAGCGACCGATCAGCAGGGACGCCGCCCGCCCCTCCTCGCTGTTGCTCGCCGCGACCACGTAGCGCACCAGCGCATCGACGATGGCCCCCGGCGCCCCCAGGAACATGTGGTGCAGCCCCACCCGCAGCTGCCCCCCACGCTCCCGCAGCGTGATCACGCTGTGGACGTTGTCGTTGATATGGAGCGACACCGGCCCCTTGAGCGCCGCCAGCAGCCGCCGCTCCAGCGCCTGCCTCGCCCCTTCGTGGACAAATACCTGGGGCAGGCTGTTGGTGAAGACCAGCGGGACCTGCGTGTGGCTCGGGTGCGGCACCCGCAGCGCCGATGGCGCCAGCCGCGGCGCCAGGTTGCTTATCCGCTTGCCCCGGACCCGGGAGCCCGAGCGGGTCTGAAAGAAGGGGAACATCATCTGTCCTGCCATCACCTTGTCCTGCGTTGGGGGCCCACAAGCCAGTCCACAAAGCTTAGGCGGGCCGCCGATCCCTGACCACCGTTCTGCACGATCCTCCCCCCCGGGAAGAGACAGACAAGGACACAGGTAAAAATAAACCCACCCGCTCGTTACCCACTTGGGTAAGTGCATCGTCGTGGCGTTATCAAAGCAGATTCACGGGAAAATTCTCGGGGCGTCGCCGGCGCCACCGCAGATGAAGGGGTTTTCCCCGCGAAATACCCCCTTGGTCCGGGGAAATTCACCGCACTTTTGGCCTCTTTGGCCCCCAAAGGCTACCGTTTTTCCTGTGTGGGTCCGTCGAGCAGCTATCCGCCCCGTACCTCCGTATGCGAGGGTGCCCGAGCAGGTGCTCGAGCGCGTTGAGGAGAGCCTCACCGCCTCGGAGGGGGCCGACGGTTTTTCCCAGGAGTTTGCCCGCTTCGAGGTCGCGCAGCCGCACCTGGCGGCCCAGGTCGCTTCCAACCTTGCCCAGCCCCTGGGGGAGACCCCGCTGGCCCTGGGGTACTATCTGTCCCTGTCGGTCTGGCTCTCCTTCGAGCAGACCTTCGGGGATCGGGTGCGGCAGGTGACCGAGGAGGAGGCAGAGGCAGCGCGGGAGGCGCTGGAGCTGGACGAGGAGCTGCGGCAGGACGCGCCGGACGAGGCCCTGGAGACCGACGACGTGATCGCCATGGAGCAGCCGGATCTGGTCGATTTCATCCGGGAGCACATCGATCTGGCGCTGGAGGCGGACCCGATCGGCGTCGAGGTGGACGAGGTGGACCTGATCTACCGGATGACCCTGGTGCTGGTGGTAGCCCTGTCCCACGCGGTGGATCCGCCGGAGCTCGCCCCCTTCGGCGGCAGCACGCCGGGGGAGTGGCAGGCCTGAGGGGCCCCGCCAGCGCGCAGTCCTGCTAGATCGGCCCCATGCGGAAGATGCAAGCGATGGTGCTCCGGGCCCACGGGGGCCCCGAGGTGCTGGAGCGCGAGACGATCGAGGTCGCCCCCCCGGGCCCCCGGGAGGTGCTGATCCGGGTCCAGGCGGTCGCCATGAACCACATGGATCTCTGGGTGCGGCGGGGCCTGCCGCACCTCAAGCTCCCCTACCCCTTCCGCCTCGGCTGCGATGTGGTCGGCGTCGTCGAGGAGCTGGGCCCCGGGGCCCGGGGGGCGCAGGTCGGCGATCGGGTGCTGCTCCAGCCCGGGGTCTCCTGCGGGGTCTGCTCCGCCTGCCTCGCGGGCCGCGATAACCTCTGCCGCAGCTACGGTATCCTGGGGGAGAGCACCCAGGGGGGCTACGGAGAGCTGCTCGCGGTACCGGATAGCAACCTGCTCCCTTGCCCCGCCAACCTCTCGAACGAGGAGGCCGCAGCCCTCCCCCTCTGCCTGCTCACCGCCTGGCAGATGGTCTTCAAAAAAGCCCGCGTCGCCCCCGGGCAGACCGTGCTGGTCCAGGCCGCCGGCAGCGGCGTCTCCAGCCTCGCCATCCAGCTCTGCAAGATGATCGGCGCCCATGTCATCACCACCGCCGGCTCCGAGGAGAAGGCCGCCAGGGCCCGGCAGCTCGGCGCCGATGAGGTCATCAACTACAGCACCCAGGACTTCGTCGCCGAGGTCCGGAAGCTCACCGGGAAGCAAGGCGTCGATGCGGTGCTGGAGCACGTCGGGGGCGAGGTCTTCGCGCGCAGCATCCTCGCCGCCCGGTGGGGAGGCCGCGTGGTCACCGTCGGCGCCACCACCGGCCCCTCGACCACCCTCGATCTCCGGCAGATCTTCTTCCGGCAGGTCGAGGTGCTCGGCTCGACCATGGGCAGCAAAGGCGACCTCCACGAGGCCCTCCCCCTGGTCGCGAGCGGCAAGATCAGGCCCGTGGTCGACCGCGTGATGCCCCTGTGGGAGGCCCGCGAGGCCCATCACCTGCTGGAGCACCGCAAGGTCTTCGGCAAGCTCGTGCTCACCGTCCCGTGAGCGCGGGGCACCACCCCCCCTCTCGCCAGCGGAAGATCTCCCCCTCGGCCTCGTCGATCTGGAACAGCAGCACCCAGCCGTTGGCGACCAGCGCCCGCACGCTCGCATGCTTGCTCAGGACCCCGTCGATGGCCGCCCGCGGCGCCTCGATGAACACGCTCAGCCGCAGCGGCGTGTGAACCCAGCGCTCCCCGTCGTGGAGCGACTGCAACGGCAGGCCGATCCGTAGATCGCCGCTGTTCCCCTCGAAGACCCCCAGGTGACCCCCGACCACGTTGTGCAGCACCTTGTTCCCGCTGCCGTAACGCTCGTTGTCGACGGTCGAGGCGTAATACTGGAAGTTGATCCAGTGGGCGACCACCATCGGCGCCGTCATGATCAGCTCCAGCACCCGGAACCCTTCGTCCTCCCGGTGCCGGTACTCGTGCAGAAACGAGCGCCCCTGCAGATCCAGGTGCCGGCAGTGCTCTCGCGGAGCCACGATCAGCGCCGCGTTGTTCGCCAGCCCCCACTCGGCGCGCACCTGCGCCCAGTCCCTGGTCCTATCCTCCATGGCTTCGCGCAGCGCGGCGGCCCCCAGCCCGGAGAGACCCATCCGACCGGCGCGCTCGGCGCGGGCCTGCTCCCCCGCCGCGGTGAGCCAGGAGCGCAGGTGCTCGATGTCCGCGCGGTGTGAGGGCGGGAGCTCGTCCAGATCGAACAGCTCGACCTCGTCGGTGGTCGTGTTGTGCAGCGCCGCCACGAAGCGGGTAGCAGGGGGGATCTCGATGCCGCGCCCGGTGAGCCCCTGCCGGACCTCCGGCTCGTTGAGCAACGCGGCCGCCACGCGGGCGTTGACCTCGCCGGTCTGCCCGCAGCAGGCTCCGCAGTCGAGGCCCGCGGCGTGGGGGTTGTTGCGGGTCCTGCTGCCGTGGCCAGCGAGGAGGACAATCCGGGCAAAATCACGGGTCAAGCTCATGCCGCGGAGCATGCCGGCGGCCAGGTCACAGCGCGCATCGAGCCCCAGCGGTTCCCCGGTGACCGAGCCGAACAACCTGGGCTTGCGCCTCGCCTCCAGGTCGCGGTCCAGCCCGGCGCTCTCGACGGGGGCAGCCCCGCCCAGGCCCAGGCTATCCGCCAGGAGCTTGCCCGCGTAGGTGAGCCCGAGGGCCTCGACGAAGGTGAAGGTCGAGACCGCGTCGGCCTTGAAGGACTTCCACGCCCCGGCGAGGCCGAGGCGCCTCGCCCGGCGCGGACCAGCCTCCGCGTCGAGCCCCGCGTCCGACGCGCGCAGGCGAGGCGCCAGGAGGCCGGGGAGCTGGGGCCGCGTCGCCGGGAGCCCGATCGGTTGATACTCCATCGGCACGCCAAAAAACCCTGCAAAACCGAGGGTTTGCACCGATGTTCCGGTGGCCTCCAGGGCCCGCCGGAAGACCTCGGAGCGCACATCGATGCAGAAGACCGCCTGCACCGCCGGTGCCGCGGGGCGCGCGGCGCGGAGCCCAGACGGCAACGCCCGGAGCACCGGCTCTTGCCAGGCGATCTCCATCGCCTGCAGGAAGAGCCAGTCGAGGCCCACAGAGGCCTTCGGGTCTTCCTGGACCCACGGTTCCATCGCGCTCCTCCAGCGGCGCGCGAGCGGTTCACCGCCGCTGCGGTGGAGCATCCACTCCCAGGCGAGGCGTATCGCGAGGAGGTCCTCCAGGGTGTCGTCGTCTCGCCCTTCCAGGCGCGCCATCCAGCGCCGGTACGCGCACCAGGACGCCCAGCCGTTCTGATCGAGCAGCAGGCCCCAGAGGTAACGTTCCTGCTGGTCAGGGGCGACCCCGAGGGCCACCAGGGCCTCCGCGATGAGGCCCCGGGCCGTCGCCGGCAGCTTGCCGACCTGCTCGCGGTAGAAAGACGCCCGCATCAGCAGCATGGGGCTCCGATCCACGAGCGCTTGCCGGAGCCAGCTGGCGTAGAGCCCCCCCTCGCGAGCGGGGCCCAGCTGCGCCTGCCCCTCGTCGAAATGGGCGGCGCAGAACTGGCTGACGCTCTGGGTGACGAAGCTGCGCCACGATACTTCCCGGAGCAGGTCGCGCTCCGCGTCCAGGAGGTCCGCGACGCGAGCCCGGGGGAGAGCTCCCGGCTCCTCCTCGTCCAGGAGAGCACGGAGGCGGCCGAGGGACACCGGGGACCCCGCCGCGTCCAGCGCGGCCTGGAGGTGCTCGTCGCGGAGCCGCCCCTCGCGGTAAGCCTGGCGGTACCAGGTTCGAGGCATGCGGAGCCGCGCGCCGGAGAGCGTACGAAGCTGGGCAGCGACCTCCGGCAGCGGCGTGTCGATCATCCCCCAGAGAGGGTTGACCGCGATGAAGCGATCGAGGGGCCAGGTGGGGGCGATCCGGGCGCAGACTCGCGACAGCAGCCCGTCGAGGTGGCGGAGGTCAGGCTCGCTCGACGGCGTCGCCGGGAGCGTCGTGGCGTTGAGGGGGCTCATGCGCGGGCCTCCACGGGCTGCTGAAGTTCGAGGGGACGGGCCCGCTCTCCCTGCGGCTGGAGCCGGGGCGGCCAGAGCCGGAAGGTGAGGCGAGTGAAGCCTTCGTCGAGGTAAAAGCCTGCGAAGAGCCACGGATAGAGGCGGTTTGCGAGGGCCCCGTGGGGGCGCTGCTGGAGCGCGGTCTTCAGGGCAAAGAGCCCGAGGAACCCGGAGGCGACGAGGGCCCACGCGAGCGTGCTGGGCTCCTGGACGGGGGGAGGCATCAGCAACGCCGCCGCGCCATGCACGCCGGTGTAGAGCAGGATCACCCCGACCACCCGGGCCCCCAGCCCGAGGAGCACCTCGACCCCGCTCACCCTGGAAGCCAGCAGCGGCACCATCGAGAGGCCCACGAGGGCCGCGAAGACCGGGGTGGAGAGCTCCTCCGCCGGCGACATGGGGACGAGGCGCCGCAGCGCCAGCACACCGAAGACCACGCTGCCGCCCGCCACGAGGGTCGCGCCCAGGAGGCGGCCCCGCGAGAACGAGGTGGCGCCCCCGGAGAGCGATTGCAAGCGCCACTCCTCCACCGCCGTCCCCGCGCTCAGGAAGGCGTGCGCCTTGTAGAGCGAGTGCGCCACCAGGTGCAGCAGCGCGAGGTGCCACAGGCCAAGGCCGCACTGGACCAGCATGAAGCCCATCTGCGCGCAGGTCGACCAGGCCAGGGCGACCTTCACGCTGACCCGGGTCGTCATCACCAGCGCCGCAAGGATGGCCGAGGTGAGCCCGAGGATGACCAGAAGCAGCTGGGCAGCGTGCGCATGGACCATCCAGGGCGCGAGCCGGATCAGCAGGAACCCGCCGAGGTTCACGACCCCCGCGTGGAGCAGCGCGGAGATCGGCGTGGGCGCCTCCATCACCTGGAGCAACCAGCCATGAAAGGGCAGCTGCGCCGACCGCAACGCCACCGCCACCACCACCAGCACCGCGGCGCCCTGCATCGAGGGGTTCAGCTGCGGGTGCGCCGCCGTCCATGCGTAGATCCGGTCCAGCGCCAGGCTGCCGACGGTTCGATCGACCAGCACCAGGCTCACCAAAAAGCAGAGGTCCGCGAGGCGGCTGACCAGGAACTTCTTGTGCGCCGCCACCAGCGCGGGGGTGCGATCCTGGTAGAACGTCAGCAGCTGGTGCAGCGTCACGCTGGTCGCCGTCCAGCCAAGGGCCACGACCAGCAGGTTGTTGCTGAGCAGGAGGATCGACACCGCGCCCAGCGTCAGCAGCAACCAGCGCAGGTACCGCTCCAGCCCCGGATCCCCCTGCAGGTAGGCCCGCGAGTAGCGCACGATGATCGCCCCCAGGGCCCCGACCAGCAGCAGCATCGTGCAGGTCAGCGCGTCGATGCGCACCCCCAGGCTCACGCTCCCCGCGCCAGAGGCCCCGCCGGTCGCCGCCGCGCCGCCCGCAAAGAGCAGCGCCAGCGCCGGCGCCGCCCCCGCCGCCAGCCCGGCCCGGCGGGGCGAGGTGAGCGCCGTGAGCGCGTAGATCGCCGGGATCGCGAGCGCCAGCAGGGGCACGATCCGAGCCCACCCTTCGAGTGTGTTCATGAAGACAGGGGTACTGCCCTCTTCAGTTCTTGAAAAACAGATAAATAGGATCTTAACGTTCTGTTTCAGAGATGCATGGTGAACGTCGAGCAGATCAATTTCCACCACCTCCGTTACTTCTGGGCCGTGGCAAAGGAGGGGAACCTGACGCGGACCGCAGCGCGGCTGCGTGTCGCTCAGTCGGCGCTGTCATCCCAGATTCACCAGCTCGAAGAGCAGCTGGGGGAGGCGCTGTTTCGCAAGGAAGGGCGGCGGCTGGTGCTCACCGAAGCCGGGCAGATCACCCTCGCCTACGCCGAGCAGATCTTCGCCGCGGGGGGCCAGCTGCTATCGACCCTGGAGCGCGGTCGCCCCCGGGAGCAGGTCCTCCGGATCGGCGCCGTGGCCACGCTGTCCCGGAACTTTCAGGAGTCCTTCGTCAAGCCGCTTCTGGGGCAACCGGACGTGCGCCTGTGCCTCGAATCGGGGGGGCTCACGGCGCTGCTGCTCCGGCTCGAACAGCACGAGCTCGATCTGGTGCTCGCCAACCGACCCGCCGGGCGCGAGCTGGACGGCCCGCTGCGCAGCCGCCGGATCGCCCGGCAACACGTCAGCATCGTCGGGCCCCGGCGCCTCAAGGGGTTCCGCTTCCCCCGGAGCATCGCCGATGTCCCCATGATCTTGCCGGGCCGGGAGAGCGACATTCGATCCGAATTCGATGCCCTCTGCGAGCAGCTCGGCGTGCGCGTGCGCGTGCTGGCCGAGGTCGAAGACATGGCGATGATGCGGCTCCTGGCCCGCGATACCAGCGCCCTCGCCCTGGTGCCGTCGATCGTGGTCCGCGACGAGCTGCACGAGGGCGTGTTGCACGAGCACTGCGTGGTCCCGGGGCTCTTCGAGACCTTCTACGCCATCCTGGCCGAGCGACGGTTCCAGCACCCGCTGCTGGATGCCGTGCTGGCCCGCGACGAGCACGACCTGCTCGAGGTCCCCCGGCGCCCCACCCCGAAGGCCCCCCGAACCAGCTGACCCGGGCCCGACGTCGGCCTCCCATCAGAGCCGTCGCTCGTCCACCACCCGAGCCGACACGATCCGGCTGACTTTCCCGCTGAGATCGGCCAGGTCAAATTTACCCCCGAGCCCCTCCAGCTCGACCGAGGAGGCCTCGGGGGCCTTGCCGCTGGGGAGCTGCCGCTTTGCCTCGACCCGGACCGCCACGGCGACCCCCGGGGCCCCCTCGGGGACCCGCAGACGCTGGCCCGCCAGCAGCGCCCGGAGCTCGCTCACCACGGGCCCCCAGTCCCCGCCGCGGCTGCCCCGCAGGATCACCGAGGTCACGCGGCCATCCGGACCGGTGAGCACCTCGAAGGTGGCGGCGCCCTCGATGGGCGCCAGCCTGGAGAGGCTGGCTTGCCGGGCGGCGGAGGCCACCGGGCCCCCGAACCCGAGCCCGCGGGCCTGATCGGCGCGGCCCATGGATTCGCGGAGGAGCTTGCCTGCCTGATCCGGATCGATGCGGTTCTCGCGGCGCGGCGCCTCGCCGGTCGTGGGGGCAGCGTCCGGGGCGAGGCCGCCGATCCAGGTGCCCCCCGCGAACAGACCGGCGACGGCCTTGCGACCGCGTTCTTCTGCGTCCGCGGAGCCCGCGGCCCAGGGCAAGGGGGCGGCGCTGGATGGAGGGGCGACGGAGGCGATCAACGCCGGGCCTGGCTCGGGCTCGTCGCGCCGGACCTGGCGTTCAGCGCGAGGGGCCGCCTGGGGACCGATGGCGGCCGCTGCGGGCGGGGTTTCCGGGTCGCGGGCCTCGGGGGCCGAGGGCGGCGAGGGGGCCGGGGGGGTCAGGGCCTCGATGGAGAGCTCGATCGGGGCCTCGGCAGGCGGCGGGGCAGGGAGCGACGGGGTCGGCCGCACGGTCACCACGAGCAGGGCCGCGCCGTGAACGGAGGCGGCGAGGACCAGGGCCCGGTGGAAAGCGTACGACATCGCCCCTGCGATGCACCGGGCGCGGAGCGAATTCAAGGGATCCTCAGGAAATGACCCCATCGGCTGTACAAACCTGCCCTGCGACAGTATGCACTCCGCCCGATGTCTCCCGCTGCCCTGTCGCGTCGCGCCCTGCTCCTCGGGCTCCTGGCCACCTCGTCCGTGCTGGCCAAACCCACCTCTCGCTTCACGTTCAAGATCCCCCAGGGCTGGACGGACATGCTGGCCGATGGGCTCCCGGACGAGGTGGTGACCAACCTGCATCCGTCCCTGGCGGCGCAGCTTCTCGTCCAGGATCACCTGGCCTTCGCCGTCGACCTCAACCCCGGCCACCACGGCCAGAACAGCTTCTTGCAGGCCCTCGCCCTGCCCGGCAAGGTCGAGATCAACGAGAACACGCTGCCCGAGCTCCGCAAGCAGATCGAGAAGAACCACCAGGAGCGCGAGGTCCAGGCCACCATCAAGAGCGCCACCATCGTCGCCATCGGTGACGCCGACGCGGCCCGCGTGCTCTGGGAGGTCAAGAACGACGAGGGCGACGAGGTGCGGCTCGCCTACCTTTTCTCCGGCGGAGAAGAGCCCGGCGTCATGCTCCTCTTCGGCGCCAACGCCAAGGATTTCGAGCGCGTGCGGCCCCTCATGGAAGAAGCCGCCCTGGCGACCCGGGGCGCAGTGCCCACGCCGAAGTTCGAGAAGTACTTCTACAAGTCCCTCCCGATCCTCCAGATCATCGGCGCGGTCGGCCTGATCGCGCTGCTGCTGACGGGGCGGAAGAAGCAGCAGCTGGTGCGGCCCGCGGCCCCCCCCAAGGACGAGAGCGAGCGCGACGAAGGGGACGCCCCCGCCCCTCCGCCGGCCTCCCCCTGATCGTTCACCGCCCCCTCACGCTCACCTCCACCCGGCCTCCCCCCACCGGCCGCTCCAGCGCCCTCAGCGCAGCCTCCCGCGAGAGCACCAGCGCCCGCCGCCCCTCCTCCAGGCGAAAGGGGCCCGAGCGAGGCAGATCGCGCAGCATCAGCACCGTCATCCCGGCGCGCTCCGGGATCTCCTGCGATGGGTCGACGCGCCGCCACGGAGAGCGGGAGACCAGGTGATGAAAAAGCACCCTGCGGCCCTCCGGCATCCCCTCCAGACCGGGGCGATCCAGGATCCCCCCGTCCGCGTACAACCGCCCCCCGTGCCATACCGGATGGAACAGCAACGGCACCGCGCACGATGCGTGGAGCGCCGGCGCCAGCTCGCCGCGGTTCAGCACCCGCGTCCCCCGGGTCCACCAGTCAAACACCGAGACCGCCAGCGGCACCCGGCACCCGGAGAAGGTCGGCACCTTCAGCAAGCGCTCCAGGCGCTCCCGGAACTTGCGACCTCGCAGCAACCCCGCGCCGGGCCCCGGGTCCCAGAAATCCTGGCGCGCCAGCCCCTTCAACTCCTCCCCCATCTCGGCCCCGTTCACCCCCGACGCCCACAGCCCCCCCACCAGCGCCCCCGCGCTCGACCCGGTGACCAGGCCCGGCACCAGCCCCGCCTCTTCCAGCGCCTGGATCACCCCGCAGTGGGCGAAAAATCCGAAGAACCCCGAGGACATGGCCAGGGAAAAGGGCTCCTCCCGGAGCCAGTCGCGCAACGTCACCGTCATCGTCCCGTCCCTCTACCAGCCTCCCCCGCCCCCTGGAACTCTCCCCTCGCCCTGGCCCTCCTCCCCTGCCCCCTGGACCGCGCTACGATGCCCCCGTGCGCCGTACCTCCTGGACCTTCCCCCTCGCTGCCCTCGCCCTCCTCGCCTGCACCGAGCAGGACCCGGCCCCCACCCCCGCCATCACCGTCCTCCAGGGGGGCGAGGCCGGTGCATCCGGAACTTCCGGACAAGGCGGAGAAGACCCGGCAGGCCCCGGCGGCTCCGGCGGCGGTTCCGGAAATTCCGGGCAGGCTGGGGCCGCGGGGACCCCGGGCAACGGGGGCGAGGCCGGCGGCGGGGAGGCTGGATATGGAGTTTCCGGACAGGCCGGGTCCGGCGGAAGCTCATCCGGAAGTTCCGGACAGAGCGGCGCGGGGCCGGCGGGGGGCGCAGGCATGGGTGGCGAAGCGGGGGCCAGCGGCGCTGGCGGGGCCGGGGCCGGCGGGGTAGGCGGGGCGGGCGGGGCCGGGGCTTCCGGTGGGGCCGGGGCTTCCGGTGGGGTTGCGGGGGCCGGCGGGGCGCTGGAGGTGCCGGAGGTGAGCGCGGAGCCACCGGAGCCCTGCGAGGAGGCCAAGAGCGGCAGCTATTTTCAGTTCCTGGACGACGTGTGCAAGGCGAAGCGGTCGCCAGGCCACGTGGATCGGGGGCAGGCTTGCCCGGTGGTGGACGCGACGACCACGGAGGTGCTCCCGGGGGGGAAGACGGCGGTCTACCGGCCGTCGAGCGAGCCGATCGAGGTGGAGGGGGACGCGCTGAAAGGGGTGATCCCGGACGAGGTGTGGATGACGGTGATCCTGATCCGGCGCGTGGGCGGGGTGCCGCATTACCGGTACCTGAGCAACGGGTCCCACGAGATCGCGCATCAACCCTGGAGCACGACGAAGTTCCTGGCGGCGGCGAACGCCGCCTCGTCGCTGCGGATCGCCTCGGATTACAAGGTGGGTCTGACGGCCTCGGTGAAGGGGATCCCGCTGGGCGATCTGGTCACCACGATGCATGCGTACGACAACAACCCGTACTCCTCCAACGCGCTGGGTCGTTATTTTCATGACATCGGGGGTCGAGCGAGGGCCAACGATCTGATCCACGAGCTCTGGTTGCAGCGGCCCGCGGGCGAGACCTTCGGGGGCAATTACGGCGAGGCAGCGCCGCCGCTGGGGTACTCCTTCAGCGAGGCCAGCGGGGCTACACTGACGGTGGGCCCGGACACCTCCGCGGGGCCTGCGAACAAGCTATCAGGCCTCACCCTGGCGGAGGCGCTCAAGCGCCTGGTGCTGCACCGCGAGGACGGGGCCACGCGGCTCCCCGGGATCCAGTGGGCCGACGTGGAGACGCTGCTGCACGGGGCGGCGCAGCCCGAGTACGCCGCGACGCCCTGGGGCGGCATGAGCGCGGACACGGCGATCTACCTGCAGGCGGGGCACGATCCGGAGTACATCGAGCAGCGGAGCCAGGGGCGATGGCGGGTCTACTCGAAGCTGGGCCTGGGCAGCGACGGGACGTTCCTGGACGTGGGCTACGCGTGCTACCCGGTGCTGGACGGCGGGCAGAAGCCTGTCCCGGGCTGGGGGCGCGAGTTTGTCATCGCGGCGCGGCAGCAGACCGGCGGGGCCACCTGGCGGGAGCGGGATCGGCGGCTGGCCCGGGCTTACCGGGCGGTCATCCCGCTCATCCTCAAGGGCACGCTCTGATTCAACCGACGTCGCAGCGCATCAGGTCCTCGTAGGTCTCGCGCCGCACCACCAGCCGCGCCTGCCCTCCTCGCACGAAGACCACCGGAGGCCGCGGGACCTTGTTGTAATTCGAGCCCATCGAGTGGCCATAGGCCCCGGTCACCGGCGTGACCAGCAGGTCCCCCACCTTGACCCCCTCGGGCAAGGCAGCATCGAAGATCAGCACGTCGCCGCTCTCGCAGTGCTTGCCCACGATCCGGGCCCGCGCCGGCCGCTCGGCCCCCGGCGCCCGGGCCAGGAAGGCCTCGTAACCGCTGCCGTAGAGCACGGGCCTCGGGTTGTCGCTCATCCCGCCGTCCACCGCGATGTAGCGCCGGATCCCCGGGATGTCCTTGATCGTCCCCACGGTGTACAGCGTCACCGCCGCCGAGGCCACGATGGAGCGCCCGGGCTCGACGAAGACCGCCGCCTCCACCCCCGCCTCCCGGCAGGCCCCCAGCACCACCTCGCCCCAGCGCCCCAGCGACGGCGCCTCCTCCCCCTGCACGTAGGCCACCCCGAGCCCCCCGCCCAGCGTCAGCTCGGGCAGCCCCAGCGGCGCCGCGAAGGCCGCCATCAACCTCGCCGCGTGGCCAAAACTCTCCGCCGCAAACACGTTGGAGCCGATGTGACAGTGCAACCCGACCAGCTCCATCGCCCCCGAGCGCCGCGCCCGATCCACCGCGCGCTGCGCGTCCCCGTTCGCCAGGTTGAACCCGAACTTCGAGTCATCCTGGCCCGTCGCGATGTACTCGTGGGTGTGCGCATGCACCCCAGGCGTGATCCGTAGCTGCACCCGCGCCCGGGGGGCCCCCTGGCTGTAGAGATATTCTATACGATCCAGCTCATCGAAGCTGTCGACGTTGATGTGCCGCACGCCCTCGTGGAGCGCCATCTTCAGCTCATCGAGGCTCTTGTTGTTGCCATGCAGCACGCAGCTCGTCGCCGGGACGCCGGACCGCAGGGCGACGAACAGCTCGCCGCCGGTGGCCACGTCGAGGAGCAGCCCCTCCTCGTGGGCCAGGCGGGCCATGGCCGCGCACAGGAAGGCCTTGGTCGCGTAGACGACGCGCTCCCGCCCGAAGGCGGCGACCGCCTCCTGGCAGCGCCGCCGCAGGTGCCCCTCGTCGTACACGAAGACCGGGGTACCAAATTCTGCCGCCAGCGCCGCGGCCGAGCAGCCGCCTATTTCGAGACCACCGCCCGCGTCGATGCGGGCAGAATCAGGGAGCAAGGACCAGGAGACAGGAGCCATCGCCTGGCCCTCTAGCAGATCCTTCGCGGGCCGTCCTGGCAGGGCCCTTTGCACCCGGCGCGCGGCATGCTTCCCTCGCCTCCTGTCCGAGTTCTTCCCCATGGGAACCCCACGCCACCGCCCCCTCGCCCCCCTGCGTTGCCTCGGGTTCCTGCTCCTCGGGGCCCCCGGTGCGAGGGCCGAACCGGCGCCGCAGAGCCCGTCCCCCGAGCTGGTCGTGGGCGAACCCCTGGAGGTCGTGGTGCGCTCCAGCTCCAGGAAACCGGACGCGGAGATCTCCGGGCGCTCGGTGCTCTGGATGACCGGCGATCGCATCCAGGAGCAGGGCCCCCAGAGCGTGGCAGATGCGCTGCGCTACCAGGGCGGCGTGGCGGTGCAGCAGACCACGCCAGGGCAGAGCACGATCTACGTGCGTGGGCTCTCGGGGCGCGAGGTGGTGCACCTGGTCGACGGGGTGCGGGTCAACGCGACGATCTTTCGCTCGGGGAACAACCCGTACCTGGCCCTGATCGATCCCTACGCGCTGGCGCAGCTCGAGGTGGTACGGGGCCCCTCCTCGGTGCTCCACGGGAGCGACGCCCTCGCCGGCGTGGTCATCGGCACCACCCGCCTGCCCGGCTATTCCCTCGACGGGCCGCGGACCCGCGGGCGCGCCTTCTCCAGCGTCACCTCGAACCCGGCGGGCTCCGCGCTGCGGGTCGACGTCGAGCATGCAACCGCCTGGTGGACCGCGCACCTGGGCGTCACCCACTACGGCTCCGGGGACATCCGCCCTGGCCAGGGGGAACGTAGCCCGGTCCCCTCTTCCTGGAACAACCTGGAGCGCCCGGTCGGTGGGCGTTACCGCCCGGTGCTCTCGAAGTTCGAGCGAGGGACCGCGTTCTCGACCTACGCCGGCGACGGCGCCCTCCGGTTCAAGCTGGGGCCAGGGCTCGATCTGGCCCTGCGTGCCCAGGTGGCCTACCGCCCGGAGCTGTCGCGCTACGACGAGATCACGCCCCGTTTCAAGCGAGATTTCCCCGCCAGCGCCGAGTCCTCGCTCTCGCCGCTGAGCCGCTGGATGACCTCTGCCACCCTCGCCCACCGCCCTGCCTCCCGGGTGTACGACGAGCTGCTGTTCTCCCTCTCCTTTCAGCGCACCGAGGAGCACCTGCGGCGGCGCCCCTGGAACGAGTCCTGCGTGGACGCCGTGGAGGACGAGCCCTGCACCACCTCGCTCCGCCTCGCCCCCTCCGCACGGCTCCGGCGCGAGTCCAACCGCTCCGATGCGCTGGGCGCGCGGGCCGAGGCTCGCTGGAAAAACGTGACCCGGGGCCTGGGGGCGCTTGTGGGGGCCGAGGTCCACCGGGACCAGGTCGCCAGCGAGGCCTCCAGCGTGCGCTCCGATCGCGCCCAGATCACGCCGGATCCTGCCCGCTACCCGGATGGTTCTTCCCAGACCCAGGCCGGTGTTTTTGGCCAGATCGAGGCCGCCCTGGGGCCTCATGTTCACCTCCACGGAGGCCTCCGGGGCGCCCTCTTTGCCCTCACCATCCGCGAGCGCACCGGCGACGAGGCGACCCCTCCCTTCTCCTCCACCCTCTTTGACGGAACCTTCTCCGCCGGCGCTCGCTGGGAGTTCTCCCCAGGGGTCGCCTGGGTGCTCAACGCCGGCCGCGGCGTCCGCGCCCCCAACGTCCAGGACTTTGCCTCCCTCGGGCCCCGCGCCGGAGGTCGCTTCCAGGTGCCCAACCCGGCCATTCGACCCGAGCATAGCCTCGGCCTCGACACCGGGCTCCGCGCCCGTATCGGCCTCCTGCGGGCCGATCTCTTCCTCTTCGCCCTCCGCTACCAGGACGCCATCGTGCTGGTCCCCACCTCCGTCAACGGCGCCGCCAGCGACCCCGATGGCCTGGGCTACGTGACCAGCGCCAACGCCTCCCGCGTGGACCTCTACGGCGCCGAGGGAGATATGGAAGTTCCATTGGGAGAACGCGGCGGGGTGTACCTGCGCTGGCTCGCGATGCAAGGGACGCAGCGCAACGACGGGGCGACGGGCCTCCCCGCCCGGACGCCGGCGGATCGAACCCCGCCGTTGACGGCGACGACCGGGCTATGGGTGGCGCCTCGTGCCGGGCTGCGGCTGGAAGGATTTGTCCACGGCAGGATGCGTCAGAACCGGCTCAACGATCCGATCAACCTGGAGGACAACCGGATCCCGGAGGGTGGAACGCCGGGCTACGTGACCCTCCACGTGGCAGCCCGCGCCACGCTCTCACCGCGGCTGAGCGCCAGGCTGGCGCTGGACAACCTGACCAACACCCTGGTTCTGGACCACGGGAGCGGGTTTTACCGGGCCGGTTTCAGCGCCACCGCCGCGCTGACGCTGAAGACCGAGTGAGGGCCCGTCGCGCGGACACCAGCTCGGAGGTGCTCGACCTGGGGCCTGAACCGCTGGAGCTCGGCGGTACCCGGCTGGAGAAGCCCGTGCTGTTCGCCCACTGCCTGGGAAAACCGGTCGTCGCGCTGGGCACCCTGGAGGCGGACGGGCGCCCCTCCCCCACGGCGCTGGAGTTCGAGAAGACCGCGAGGTGAGCGGGGCTCAGGGCACCGCAGGGAACAGGGCCTTCATCACCGCAGGGAAGCGGCGGGCCCACGAGATCTCGTCGTGTTCCCCCGCTGGGTCCTCGACCCGGAAGAGATCCTTTCCCTCCTGGTAGCCGTGGCTGCTCTTCAGCAGGTCGACCATCTCCTTGCCTCGCGCGGCGGCGGCCTTCTCGATCACCTCGTTGTGGAACCCGCCGGTGAAGACCAGCCCCCAGTCGATCCACAGGGTGGGCTTGCGCGTCGGATCGTCCAGCACACCGGCGGCCATGCCCAGCAGCTTCGAGGTGGCGAGGGGCCCGGGGGTGACCTGATCGCTGAACACCGGGTCCAGCCCCAGCCAGAACGAAGGCGAGAGGCAGGCGGCCTTGCGAAAGCGATCGGGCCGCAAGGTCGAGAGCAGGAACGCTCCGAGCCCCCCGCGTGAAGAGCCCACGATGGCCGTATCCTCCGGGCCTTTCAGCGTGCGGAAATGCTCATCAACGAACCCCTTGACCCGGTCGCCCACGTAATCTGCATACCCTTCGACCCCGCAGCAAGGCTCGCCGGGAGACCACTCGGTGTGAGAGTACTCGAGGTTGCGATCGAGCGCGTGGATGGCCACCACGATCACCGGTCGTACCGTCCCTTGCTGGTAAGCACCCGCCAGCCCCTGGGCCACCTGCCACGACTTGTTCCCCGGGCCCCCGGGCCAGAAGCTCGTCACCCCGTCGTTCATGTACACAACCGGGTATCGCTCGCAGCTTGCACCGTGGCTCCTCGGCAAGAAAACATGGATCTTCCGGGGCGCCTCACCCGCCGCCGAGAAGGCGTCAAAGGTGAGGAAATACCCCGAAGAAAACCCCTCATCGTGGACCCATGCCTGCTGCCCGCCCACCTTGATCGGATACGGGCTGACCCCGGGCGGGAACGGGGTCGGCTCGCAGCTCTCCCCGGTATATCCGGAACTTCCGGACATGCCGCCGGCACCACCACCTGGCCCCCCCGCACCGCCAGGGCCGCCCGAACCACCCGCGCCACCGACCCCGACGCCCCCGGCTTCACCGCCAGCCCCGGCCTGGCTTGCGCCGCCCCCTGCGGAGCCCCCTGGAGCCCCACCGGCCCCTCGAGCCGACGGGGCCACCGAGCCGGTTCCTCCACAGGAAAACAAGAGGCAGGTGAGCCACAGCGATGGCCAGCGCAAGGCATCGGACATGGTGGAGGAATGTGGCATGCACGCAGCGCAGGTGCGAGGGTGAAGACCGCTCGCGGCAGAGTCTCGATACGGGATGTTTCCTGGGATGAGATGCGCCCGCGCACCTTCTTGTCATGGGACAGCGACGAGATCTCCGGACCGGGAGAAAACGGCTAAGATGGCCGATCTCTTGCAGGCATGACGGGGATTGCAAGGAATCCGGGAGAAGGCATGGCGACGATCTTGATCGTGGACGATGCGTACGAGAACCTGACGCTGCTGACCGAGCTGTTGATGCCCACCTACGAGGTGAGGGCCGTGACGTCCGGGGAGCGCGCGCTCAAGGCCGCCCAGGGGGAGCCGAGGCCCGACCTGATCTTGCTGGACGTGATGATGCCGGGCATGGATGGGCACGAGGTGCTGAAGAGGCTCAAGGCGGACGAGCGCACCCGGAACATCCCGGTGCTGTTCGTGACCGCCATGGACAGCAGCGCCGACGAGGAGCAGGGGCTGCTGCTGGGGGCGGTGGACTACATCACCAAGCCGATCAAGCCGGCGATCGCCCTGGCCAGGGTCCGTGCCCAGCTCGACCTGAAGGTGGCGAGGGACTGGCTGACCGACCGGAACTCGGCGCTGGAAGAGGAGGTGCGGCGGCGGCTGAAGGAGATCCAGTTCACCCAGGACGTGACGATCCGGGCCCTGGGTCACCTGGCCGAGATCCGCGACCCGGAGACCGGCAACCACCTGCGCAGGACCCAGGGCTACGTGCGCACCCTGTGCGAAGGGCTGCGGGACAACCCCCGTTTCTCGTCCTTCCTCACCCCCGAGAACATCGAGCTGCTCGAAAAGTCTGCCCCGCTCCATGACATCGGCAAGGTAGGCATCCCGGACCATATCCTGCTCAAGCCAGGCAAGCTCACCGCCGAGGAGTGGGACATCATGAAGACCCACAGCATGCTCGGCTGGCATGCGCTGGCCCTGGTCGAGGCCGACGCGGAGCGGAGCATCCCCTTCCTCGCGTTCGCCAAGGAGATCGCCCGGCACCACCACGAGAAATGGGACGGGAGCGGCTACCCGGATGGCCTCGCGGGCGACGCCATCCCGATCGCCGCCCGGCTCATGGCCCTCGCCGACGTGTTCGACGCCCTCACCTCCCGGCGCCCCTACAAGGAGCCCTTCTCCATCGAGCGCTCCACCCAGATCATCGTGGAAGGTCGAGGCAAGCACTTCGACCCGGACCTGGTGGACACCTACCTGCGCCTCCGCGATACCTTCGTCGAGATCAGCGAACGCTACGCCGATAGCACCGCGGAGGTGAACGAAAAGGTGCAGGCTTTCAAGGTGATCGTCGAGGGCGCGGGCTCGTGAATCAAACAGGGAGGTTGCTCCTGGAGGCCCAGCGCTACCAGCTCCTCTTCGAGCAGGCCAGCGACTACATCCACGTCCTGGATGCGTCGGGCAGGCTGCTCGACGCCAACCCCAGCTTCGCCGCCGCCCTCGGTTACCCGCGGGAGGCGCTCGACGGCGCCAGCGTCCAGCTCTGGGACCTCTCCCCCTGCGACCAGCCCCTCTTCGCTGGCTTGCCCGATGCCCCCCATAGCCCGAGCGCGACCACCGTCGAGCGCCGCTGGCGCCGCAAGGACGGGGCTGTCCTGGACGTCGAGCTCCGCCTCAACAGGACCGAGTGGGACGGGCACCCCGCCCTCTTCTGCGTCGGCCGCGACGTCACCAGGCGCAAGCAGGCCGACCGCGAGCTGCTGGAGATGAAGACCGCCATCGACCAGACCGCCGAGGGCATCGCCCTCGCCGAGATGGATGGCTCCCTGCGCTTCGTCAACCAGGCCTGGGCCCGCATGCATGGCTGGGACCCGGCCGAGCTGATCGGCAAGCACCTGAGCGTCTGCCACACGGAAGAGCAGCTCCGGGATGAGGTCGCGCCGAATCTGGAGAAACTCCATACGATCGGCCATCATTCAGGGCCGATCGGCCACAGGCGGCGGGATGGCACGATCTTCCCGACCTGGATGACGACCAGCACGATCCGGGATGACGCAGGGCGCCCGGTGGCGATGCTGGGCATCGCGAGGGACACGACGGAGGAGCTGGAGAACGAGCGCGCCCGCCGCCAGAGCGAGGTGCGCCTGCGGGCGCTGCTGGACGCGATCCCGGACCTGATCTGGCTCAAGGATCCAGGCGGAGCGTACCTGGCCTGCAACCGGAACTTCGAGCGATTCTTCGGCGCCCCCGAGGCCCACATCATCGGGAAAACCGATCACGATTTTGTCTCACAGGAGCAGGCCGATTTCTTCCAGGAGCAGGATCAGGCGGCGCTGGTCGCGGGGCAACCGCGGAAGAACGAGGAGTGGATCCGGTTCCAGGAGGACGGCAGGATGGCCCTGCTGGAGACCACCAAGCTCGCCCTGCCGGGCCCCGACGGGAGGCCCGCCGGGGTACTGGGCGTGGGGCACGAGATCACCGAGCAACGAGCGATCCAGAAGACCCTGGAGAACCGCATCCGGGAGATGCGCTGCCTCTACGACATCACGATGATGACCCGCGACAGCGAGGTCAAGCTGGAGGAGCTGCTGCAGCGGGTGGCGGAGCGGCTCCCGGCGGCCTGGCAGTTCCCGGAGCGAGCCCTGGCCTGCCTCCGCTTTGGCTGGCGTGAGTACAGGAGCGGGCCCCCCCGCCAGGACACGCTCCGCCAGGAAGCGCCGCTGCGTGTGGGCGGGAAGCAGGTGGGGAGCATCGAGGTCTCCTACCGCGAAGCCATGCCCGAGGAGGGCCCCTCGCTGCTGGGCACCATGGGGTTCCTCGTCGAGGAGCAAGAGCTGCTCGACATCGTGGCCGAGCGCCTCTCCGACCACATCGAGGAGCGCAGCATCCGGGCGGCGCTCAAGGAGCGCGAGAACGTGCTGGCGGCCATGGCAAGCCAGGCCATGGACGCCATGGTCCTGCTCGACGAGGAGACCGGCCGTTTTGTCGAGTTCAACGAGGCCGCAGCCGCTGGCCTTGGCTACACGAGAGAAGAGTTCTCTGGCCTCACCCTCGACGACCTCGTCGCCCCCTCCTCCGCCCGCGGCCCCGGCGTCTACGACACGCAACATCGGTCCAAGAACGGCGAGATCCGCGACGTGCGGGTCAGCGCCCGCACGGTGACCCTCGGGGGCCACGGCTACCTCGTCGCCACCTGGGCCGACATCACCGAGCGCAAGCGGATCGAGGAGGCGCTGGTGGCCAACCAGCACCGGCTTCTGGAGGCCCAGGCCCTCGCTCACCTGGGGAGCTGGAGCCTTGACCTGCGCACCAGCGAGCTCCACTGGTCCGACGAGGTCTACCGCATCTTCGAGCTACCCTCCGGTACACCGCCCACCTACGAGAGCTTCCTGGCGACCATCCACCCCGAAGATCGCGCCGCGGTCGATGATGCCTACTGGCACTCGGTGAAGGAGCGCTCCCTCTACGAGATCGAGCACCGCCTCCTCCTCCCGGGTGGTCGTATCAAATGGGTCATCGAGCGCGGGCGCTCCGACTACGACGCGAGCGGCAACGCCCTGGTCTCCACCGGCACCGTGCAGGACGTCACCGAGCGCAAGCTCGCCGCCGAGGCCTCCCGCCTCGCCCAGGAAAAAGAGGCCGCCGAGGCCTCCAACCGCGCCAAGAGCGCCTTCGTGGCCAATATGAGCCACGAGATCCGCACCCCCCTCAACGCGGTCCTGGGCTTCGCTCACCTGCTACGCAAGCAGGTCTCCGAGCCCAAGGCCCTCGACTACCTCCACAGCATCAACGCCGCAGGGCAGCACCTCCTCTCCATCGTCAACAGCATCCTCGACCTCTCCAAGATCGAATCCGGCGGCCTCACCCTCGAGATCATCCCCTTCAGCATGGCCCAGGTCGTCGACCACACCCTCAGCATCCTGGGGGAACGAGCCTCCGCCAAGGGCCTCTCCGTCGCCCGCAAGCTCGACCCACGGATCCCCTCTCTCCTCGGAGACAAGCTCCGTATCGGCCAGGTTCTCCTCAACCTTGTCAGCAACGCCATCAAGTTCTCGGAGCGCGGCACCGTGGAGGTGCGCGCCGCCATCGAGCACGAGGACGGCGATCGGCTCCTGCTTCGTATCGAGGTCTCCGATCAGGGCATCGGCCTCTCCGATGACCAGCAGCAGCGCCTCTTTCGACCGTTCTCCCAGGGGGACGAGTCGACCTCTCGCAAGTATGGAGGTACCGGACTCGGGCTGAGCATCGTGAAGCACCTGATCTCGCTCATGGGGGGCAAGGTGGGGGTGCGGAGCAAGCTCAACGAGGGGAGCACCTTCTGGTTCACCCTCGACCTGCGCCGAGCCCCCCCGGCCCCCCTGGGCGCCAAGCCGCCCAACCTGGCCGCCTCGGAGCAGGCCATCGCAAGGCGCCACAAGGGCACCCGCGTGCTGCTGGTGGAGGACGATCCGGTCAACCGGGAGGTCGCCCGGGAGCTGCTTCAGGAGACCGGGCTCTTGATCGACACGGCCCAGGATGGGCTGGATGCCCTGCAGAAGATGCAGCAAAACGACTACCCGCTCATCCTGATGGACGTCCAGATGCCCCGCATGGATGGCCTGGAGGCCACCCGCATCCTGCGCGAATTCCCCCAGTGGGCCACGGTGCCGATCGTGGCGATGACCGCCAACGCCTTCCTGGAAGACCGCCAGCGCTGCCTGGAGGCCGGCATGAACGACCACATCGGGAAGCCCATCGACCCCCGGGAGCTCTATACAACCCTGCTCCGGTGGCTGCCCGGCACCAGCGCCCCTTCCCCCCTCCCCTTCACCCCGCGGCCTCTCTCGGCCCGCAACCACATCGACGCGATCCCGGGGCTGGTGATGGAGCAAGGGCTCCGCTCCGTACGGGGTCGAGCCTCGACCTACCGGCGCATGCTCCACCTCTTCGCCCAGGAGCATGGGGGCGACATCGCCTCCCTGCGCGCCAGCATCGCCTGCGGAGACACGACCGAAGCCCAGCGCATCGCCCACACCCTCAAGGGGCTCGGCGCGACCCTCGGCGCCGAGGAGGTACGCTGGCGCGCCCAGGCCCTGGAGAAGGCTCTGGGCGGCATCGACGTGGCCTCGATCCACGAGCGGGTGGATGAGCTGGAGGCGAGCCTGGTCCCCCTGATCCGGGCCATCGGCCACTCCTCCGAATCCACCGCCCCGCCCTCCCCCTGCCCCTTGCTGCCCTGGCAGGAGGTACGCCCAAAAATCGCCCCCCTGGTCGATCTTTTGAGCACCGACCATGCAGGAGCCATCCCCCTCTGGACCGGCGCCGAGGAGACCTACCGCGCAGCCTTCGGCCCCGAGGCCGAGGCCATCGGCCTTCACATCCAGCGCTTCGAGTTCGACCGGGCCCTCGAGCTGATCCAGCAGGTGAGCGCCCGCCGGCAGCAAGAACCCCAGAAACCGAGCCACCCCCCCACCGAGCCACCCCCCGCCCCCCACGAGAACAGCCCTCCTCCAGGTGTTCGCGGCTCGTAGCTCGCCTCGCTCAAGGTCGGCGCTGGTCTGGCGTGTTGTGCAGGATCAGAGGGGCGAGGTCCAGTCCTGGAGGGGCAGCGCAAAGCCCAGGGAGGCGATGGGTTCAAAGTGCTTGATGGTGAGGGTCGAGGTGGTGAGCCTCTCCCGTGTCATCAGGTGCGCTCTGGCACGCTGGGTCAGCGCCTCGGAGCGATGCAG
>JALOQB010000195.1 GCA_025453595.1 Polyangiaceae bacterium | reverse complement strand
CTCGGTGCTCGAACAGCAGATCGTCGAGCGCGATCAAGCTCTCGCTGCCCGCGACCGAGTCATCGCGGCGCTGCAGGCCACGCTCTCCGCACTCCAGGGACAGATCGCAGCGCTGCAGGCCACGCTTTCCTCGTTTGCCAACGAGAACACCCTGCTCAAGCGCAAGCTCTACGGCGCCAAGTCCGAGCGTCGCGGCACCGCCGAACTGCAGAATGCACTCGGAGGTCTGCTCGACCAGGAGAAGGCGCTGCAGAAGCAGCTCGACGAGTTGACCCGACCCAAGGACCCGACGCCGCCCGCTCCCCCCAAGCCCCGCACGCCTCGTCCTCCCCCCAAGGGGCGCCGCGATCTGTCGGTCTCGTCGCTGCCCAAGGTCGTCGTCGAAATCACCGATCCCGAGCTGGCCCAGCAGGGCAAGGTCATCGGTCACGAAGAGAGCTACCAGCTCATGTACCGGCGTGGTGGCTGGCAGGTGCTCGTGCGGCGCACGGCCAAATACGAGATCGTTGTGGCAGGCAACACGACGGTGCTCGGGGCCGAGGTGCCCAAGCTGCTGCTCCCACGAGGTCTGCTGCACACCTCGGCCCTGGCCTTCCTCGCCGTGCAGAAGTTCGCGCTCGGTGTGCCACACTACCGCCTCGAACAACACCTCGAAAGCCAGGGTGAGAGCCTCGATCGCAGTGTGATGTGCCGCGGGATGGAGGAGCTGGGGAACGCGCTCGGTGCCACCGTCGTCGAGGCGATGAAGCAGGACGCAATGGCGACCTGCCAGGTGCTCTCGACCGACGCCACGGGCGCTGCGATCCAGCCCGAAGCTCACCCGCAGAAGCTGAAGCAAGCGTGCAAGAAGGGGCACTTTTTCGTGGTCGTGGCCGACGCCGATCACGTGCTGTTCTCCTACACCGAGAAGCACACCCAGGACGCCGTCGCCAAGCTGTTCGCCGGCTTCCGCGGGCTGCTGCAGAGCGATGCGAGCAGCGTCTATCACCTGCTCGAACGTGGTCCGCCGAGCGACGAGGAAGGGTCGGTGGAGCTAGTGGGCTGCTGGGCCCATGCTCGCCGCTACTTCTTCGAGGCAGCCGTGTGCAAGTATGCAGTCGGTGTCGAAGGACTGACACGGATCGGGGTGATCTATGCGGCCGATGCGCTGCTGGCGAAGCTGCCACCGAGCACGCGACAGAAAGAGCGCGAGGCAAAGGTGCGTCCGCTGATGGACGACTTCTTCCGATGGGTTGAAGAGGCCGCGCGCTCGGCGCCAGGTCGCACGCTGGCCTCGAAAGCGCTGGGCTATGCGCGGAACCAGGAGACGGAACTGCGACGCGTCCTCAAGGACGGGCGATTGCCGCTCGACAACACGCGAAGCGAGCGCGCCCTGCGCACGATCGTGGTGGGTAGGAAGAACTGGCTGTTCTATGGCAGCGATGTTCACGCTGAAGCAGCGGCGGCCCTGTTCAGCGTGCTGGCGTCGTGCCGGTTGCACCGACTCGACGGCGAGCGTTATCTGGACGAGGTGGCGCGGGTGCTGCCGTACTGGCCGAAAGAGCGGATGCTGGAGTTGTCGCCGAAGCATTGGCTTGCGACGCGGGCGAAGCTGGAGGCGGCAGAGTTGGATACGCCAGCGGGCGCGATCACCAGAGTTGGATACGCCAGCGGGCGCGATCACCGTGCCTGCGTGAGCTGCGAAAGCACGGGTTGGGCGCTCTTGCCAGATGGGTTCCGTGCAGCGGTTACGTCTTCCTCGTGACCCGTGAAGCCAGAGGTCAGGGGGGCCAGCAGAGAGGGAGCAGGTTGCGACCAGTTCTCGGCTGAACGACGCAGGCCAAAGGCGTCGTAGTTGCGGCGTTCATGAACTGTCCCGTCCTTGTTGGTGATGAGAGTGGGGGAACCCAAACGGTCGGAGTGGGTGTACTTGACGTCCGTGGTCCAGGGGTTGGGCCCGTGGGGTTTTGTGAGAGGTTTTCTGCTGGGGTTTTAATGGCGATGGTGAGGTGGGAGATGGCTCTCAAAAAAACCAAGCAACTCCAAGAAAAGTGCCTGTTGAAAAGTCAAAAAAAGTAGGAACATTCAACTTCGCAAGCTGTGCTATTTCCGAGTCAGATAACATATTTTGCTGGGGGCTTAACAATGGTATCTTCTTGGAAAACTCAGGCTCTACCGATTTCTTCTTGAAGCCTGTCCTTCTAAAGACCAAGGTGAAAATCGATAGTCTTGCTGGAAGTCAGACATTTGTTGGAAACGACAAAGAAGATAAAAAAACGTTTCACATCTGGGGTGATAACGAAAAAGGACAAGCTGCAGTTGGTTCGACGCAACATCTATTCATTGAACCGCAAGTCGTCCAATTCTCGAAAAATGTAAAAAAATTCGATGCTGAATCTTTCAATACATGTTTTCTGTACGAAGATGGGATTCTTGCTTGCTCAGGGGAAAATGAGTTTTGCCAGATGATAAGCGACGAC
Source organism: Polyangiaceae bacterium (assembly GCA_025453595.1). Lineage (GTDB taxonomy): Bacteria > Myxococcota_A > Polyangia > Polyangiales > Polyangiaceae > JANWXX01. The sequence goes on along the minus strand of JALOQB010000195.1, from coordinate 16,949 downwards.
AAAGGCAATCGATTGTCACCCGTCCCGCTCAATGATCTTCCACCTCTATCCGATTTTAGTATGGCAGGTCGGTCTATCTGTGGAATCACAATGGAAGGTGATGTCTATTGTTGGGGTGATAACTCAGCGCAAGTTGATGGTGGCAAAGAGAAAGTTCTCTGCAAACCTACAAAAGTCGAAGGTCTCCCCAAGGCAGCCCAGCTGGCCAATGGAGGCCAATCCAGCTGCATCCTCTCCGTGGACAACGAGGTGTATTGCTGGGGGTTCTACTGGAATGGCACCCTGACGGGAGACAAGATCGGGTTCACTCCCCCCAAGAAAGTCCCCTGGTTAGCCTCGCTTCTTCGACCGGACGAAGCGACCCTGAACGCCGCGGGCGTCATCTCCTCCACCTGAAGTCTGCCCCTCGTCCAGGCCCGCGGGAGGGGTCGTGGTGGTCACTGGATGGAGACGCTCTTTGTCACCGTCACCGGTGCGCCGGCGAACGCCGGCACCGAGGCGCGGCGGAAGGCCGCAGCGATGCACCCGCCCACGGGGGTTCCGGCGAAGGGTGGCCCTGCGATCTGGGCCTGCGTCACCCGTCCGCTGGTCGAGAAGGTGATCTGCACCTTCGCCACCCCCTTCGGTCCGTCCGGCTTGGCGCACCCTGCGGCCGCTCCTGCCGCCGAGTTCAGCGACGCACGCGCAGCGTCCTTGTTGAACTCATCGCTCCCGGAGGCTGGCAGCGCAGCAGTGGGCACGGACGGCGCGGCGGTGGTGCTCGCTGGCGCCGTCTTCTCCGGCTCTGGCTTCGCTGGCGCAGGCTTCTCGGGCTCGGCAGTCTTCGCGGGCTCGGCAGTCTTCGCAGGCTCGGCGGTCTTCGCAGGCTCGGCGGTCTTCGCAGGTTCGGTAGTCTTCGCAGGTTCAGCGGTCTTCGCGGGTTCGTTCTTCGTGGGATCGGGGAGGGCGGGCTCGGTCCGGGATGGTTCCACCCGGGCTGTGTCCACCGTCGGGGGCTCGACCTTCGCAAGCCCGACGGAAGGGTCCACCTTCGCTGGCTCCGCAGGCGGCGTCACCGGCGCGGTGGCGTCGGTCTTCGCCGGCTCGGCAGGGCGCGCCTGCGCGGTATCCCGGGGGGTGTCCGGCGCGGAGGGGGCCAGGACCGAGCGGAACGCAACCACTGCGATCAACGTCGCGGCGATGCCCCCGGCGAAGAACAGCACCGGCGAGCGCCTGGGGGGCGTAGCGGCCGCCGGCGTGGTGGGCGAGGAGGCAGGCGCGATCGAGCCTCCGGTCGCCCGGGGACTGGGCTCGAAGGTCGGCGCGGCGAGCGCCTCGAGGGGTGAGGCGGGGATCGAGGGGACCGAGCCGCGAGGAGGGGGCGGAGGGGGTGGATCCAGCGGGGAGACCGGGCTCGCAGCGGGGGGCTCGGGGGTCTGCCAGAGCGGCGCGGCGGTGGCGCCCAGATCCCAGTCCCCGGTCGCCGGCTGGAGCGAGGAGGGTGGCATCGGATCCGCTCCCAGGCTCAGCAGGTCATCGAGGTTCACCCGGGCGCTGGCCTCCGCCGCAGGCTTCGGGGCGGCCCCCAGCACCGAGAGCGGCAGGCCCGACGAGGGAGGCCCGTTGTCGTCCAGATCGACCTGCAACGGGACCTCGTCGTGGCCGGGGCGCGAGGCGGCGGTAGCCCTCGGCGGCGGAGGGCCAGGACGCGGCGCCGGAGCAGGCGCGGGCGCTGCCACCACGGGCGCGGCGAGCACCGACGGCACCGGGATCGCCGACGAGGGGGGCGCCTCCTCGATGTCTTGCTCGTCCGCCAGCGGCTCCGGCGGGGGAGGCACGGAGGGCGCCAGCAGCTCGGCGGATACCTCGACCAGGCTGGGCTCCCGGGAAGGGGCCGGCGGGGCTGGTTTGGGCAGCACCACGGGGTCAAAAGATACACCAAGCCCAGGTTGGGTCTTGTTGCGATCGGTGGAGGAGACGAGGGTCTGCTTGGCGGGGGCGCGCTTGGCGGCGGAGGCCTTGGGTCCGCCGAGGAGAGGGAACGCGAAGGGAGCGGGGGGCGGAGGGAGGGGAGCCGGGTGGGATTCCTGGAGGGTGGTGGGCTCCTCGTCCCAGTTCATTTCCTCGGGTTTTGCCGGGGTTCGTGGTGCAATCTTGGAGGTCGCGACCTGATCGCTGGGCAAGCCGACGAGCCCGGAGAGATCGAGGGGAGCATCGAGGCTGGGGGCCGGGATGCTCCTGGGGGGGTCGGAGAATCTGGTGCCGTCCACCGTGAGGACGGCGTTGCACTTGCGGCAGTGGTACTTGACGATGCGGCCCCGGATCTTCTCTTCTGAAGCCAGGAAGCTGGCGCCGCACTCGTGGCAGGTGATCTTCATCGCGCTATTTCGAATATAGCGCAAGCGACGCACCTGCTCCCACAAGAGCGAGCAGATCAGGCGTCGGAGACGTCAAAATCGATGTAGACGTTCTGGACGTCGTCGTGGTCGTCGAGGGCCTCGGCCAGCTGGAGGGCGACCTCGCCGTCCCGACCTGAGACCTGCTTGAGGGTCTTGGGCAAGAACTGGATGGCGCTGGATTTGACAACCATCCTGGCGTTTTCGAGGGCCTCGGTGACAGAGCCAAGGGATTCGACGGCGGTGGTGACCTGCCAGGTCTCGCCGAGGTCGCTGTAGTCATCGGCGCCGTTGCCGACGGCGACATCCATGAGCTGATCCTCGGTGGCGGAGGCGCGCTCGACCTGGATGACGCCCTTGCGATCGAAGGCCCAGCCGGCGGTGCCGCTCTGGCCCATGACGCCGTTGTTGCGCTCGAAGACCTTGCGCAGCTCGGCGGCGGAGCGGTTACGGTTGTCGGTCATGCCCTCGACGAGGAAGAGGGTGCCGCCGGGGCCGGTCCCCTCGTAGAGGACCTCCTCGTACGCGGCGCCCTCGATCTCGCCGGTGCCCCGCTTGATGGCGCGCTGGATCGTGTCCTGGGGCATCTGCTGCCCCTTGGCGTCAGCGATGGCCCGGCGTAGCCGCGGGTTGCCCCCTGGATCGCCGCCCCCCAGGCGCGCCGCCACCGTCAGCTCCTTGATGAGCTTGGTGAACATCTTGCCGCGCTTGGCGTCCACCGCGCCCTTCTTGTGCTTGATGGTTGCCCATTTTGAATGGCCGCTCATGACCCCGTCGCCTTAGCCGCCGCGGCCAGTGGGGTCAACGACACGCCCCGGACATCCCCCTGTCACCGGGGGGAAAACCTCGCACGGGTCATCGCAGACCTACCCCCCCCAGAGACGAAATTCGGCGGTGATGGCGTAGGTGAAGAGGGCGTGAGAGAGGAGGGCGGGGGGGAGGCGCTGCTTGCGAGCGACGAGGAAGCCCCAGACGGAGCCGCAGAAGAAGGCGGCGAGGAGGACCAGGGGGTTGGGCCCGACGGAGGGCATGGCGAGGGTCCAGAGGGTGGGCAGGTGGGCGAGGGCGTAGAGGAGGGCGGCGAGGATCCAGCCGCGACGGACGCCGAGCCACTCTTCGAGGATCTGCTGGACCATGCCGCGCCAGACGATCTCTTCGAGGGAGGCGACGGCGACGATGGCGAGGGCAAAGAGGAGACGAGCAGAGCCGGAGGGGATGGGGCCGAGCTGGAGGTAGAGACGGATGACCCAGGCCTCGGGTGGGGATCCTGGGGGGAAGACGATCTGGCGGCCGACGACGACGCTGATGCCGAGGAGCAAGGTGACGAGGGCGCCGAGGGCGACGTCGCCGGAGCGCCACTTGAACAGGTCGAGGAGGGTGCCGTCGCGCCACATGCGCCACAGGGAGACGAGGGCCAGCAATCCGTTGGCGCCGAGGAGGATCCAGAGGACAGCGCCCTTGGCCGCGAAGCGATCGGAGAAGGCAAAAGAAGAGGCGCCGCCGATCACCAGGACGACGAGGGCGGGGAGGATACGGTCGATCATTTGCCGAGGAGGTTGAGGCGCATGCGGTCGAGGATCCGGTCGGCGAGGGTCTCCTTGGGGAGCACGCCGAGGGCCTCGACGCCCGCGGAAGATACCAGCATGGCGCGGTTGTCGCCGCGACCGAAGGAGTCGCTGGCCCGGTTGGCGACCACCACATCGACCCGCTTGTCCGCCAGCTTGCCCTGGGCGTACCCGAGGATCTTCTCGTCACTGTCGGTCTCGACGGCGAAGCCCACCAGCATCGGCCTGGGGCCCTGCCGGCTGTGGCCGATCTCGGCCAGGATGTCCGGGTTCAGCGTGAGCTCCAGGTGCACCGCGCTCTCGCCCTTCTTCTTCTTCTGCTTGCTGGCGTGGGTCTCCGCGGGGCGAAAATCCGAGACCGCGGCGCTCATGATCAGCGCGTCCGCCATCGACAGGTCGGGGCCCAGCGCCTGCCACACGGCCCCGCGCATCGCGATCGCGCTCCGCACGTCCACCCGCTTGACCCGGTGCGGCGTCGGCAGCCCGCTCGGCCCCGCGATCAGCGTCACCGTCGCCCCCCGCGCCGCCGCCCGCCGCGCCAGCGCAAACCCCATCTTACCCGAGGACCGGTTGGTCAGGTAGCGCACCGGGTCCAGGTCCTCTGCCGTGGGCCCCGCGGTGATCACCAGCTTCAGCCCCGCCAGGTCTTTTGAGGTCAAACGGAACAGCGTGGCCTCGACGATCTGGGCGGGGCTCATCATGCGACCGAGGCCGCTGTCCCCGGAGGCGACGGGGCCATCGACGGGTCCGAGCCACTCGGTGCGTGCGTCGGCGTCGAGGGCGGCGACGTTGCGGCGCGTGGCGGGGTGGGCCCACATGGAGGGGTGCATGGCCGGGGCGATGAGGAGAGGCTTCTCGGAGACCAGGGCGAGGGCGGTCACGAGGTCGTCAGCGCGGCCGTGAGCGAGGCGGGAGATCAGGTCAGCGGTGGCGGGGGCGATGAGGACGGCGTCGGCCTGGCGGGCGATGGCGACGTGCATTTCTCCCGGGAAATTCGGGTCCCACATGGTCTTGCGGACCGGCTCGCCGGTGAGGCCGGAGAGGGTGGAGGGGCCGAGAAATTCCTCGGCGGCCTGGGTCATCACGGGGATGACCCGGACCCCCGCCTCGAGGAGCCCCCGGGCCACCTCGGCGGCCTTGTAGGCGGCGATGCTGCCCGCGACGCAGAGGGCGACGGTGGAGCGCCGGGTGTATTCGAGGTGCTTGCGGGAGGCGACCTGGGTCTGATCCTCCGGGTCCGGCTCCAGCTCCAGGATCTCACCGGAGCCCGTGGGCCGCGGGGCCAGGCCCACCGGCACCGGCACCCCTCGCCCCTCCGCATCCAGGTGAAACGAGGGCAACGGGGAGGTCGGCGCGGGGCGGCGAGGGGGAGGTTGACCGGTCATGGGGCCCCACGACGCTACAACAATCTGAACCGTCCGGGGCCAGGCACCTGTCGCGCCATTGCCCCCGGCCCCTCCCTCGCGGCATCCTCCCGGGGCCGTGGCCACACCCACCGACCAGCTCCTGCTCCTGCACCCGGGGGATCGCCCCCTGGTGCTCCCCAAGACCAAGGCCCCCCTCGCCCGCCAGCTCGAGGCGGCGGGGCTGGTCTCCCTCTCCGCCGCCCGCAACGGCGCCCTCACCGTCGAGCTCACCGAGGCCGGACGCCTGCGCCGCGAGGAGCTCCAGCTCGAGTCCCTCGCTCGCGCCGAACCCCCTCCCACCCCTCGCCCGGCCCGCGCCCCGGCCCGTTCCCCGGCGCGCTCCCCGGCCCCGGCCCCCACCAAGCGCGCGGCCTCCCTGGACGATCTCTTCGGGCAGGGTGCATTTAAACCCTCCCTGGAAGACAACCGGCCGGTGACGGCGGCGGATCTGGCGGCGCTGGAAGAGCGCCTGGTGGCACGGTTCCGGCAGATGCTGGAGGAGGCGTTGCACCGTCGGTGACGGGCGATGCCCCATCCCGAGCCATCCCACCGGGGGCTTTGTTTCAAACCGGGAAAGCCGAGACAAGATGCTATCAGACAGGGACAGCGAGCGAGGGCGCAGCAAGGTAGCGATCGTGACCCGGGGCACCTTTTCGGAGGCGCTGAGGCCGCTGGTGCGGCAGGCGGGGCTGGAGCTGCAGCCGGTGGTGAGCCCGCGAGAGCTGAGCGGCGAGCCGGTGGGGGTGATCGTGCCCCTCGACAGCTCGCCGGAGGTGTGGGCCGAGCTGCAAGAGGACCCGGCGTACGGGGCGATCCCGCTGCTGGGGCTGGCGCAGGGGGCGAACGAGCTATCCTTCGCGGAGACCTTCGCGCGAGGGGGGGAAGACCTGCTGGCGCTGGGGGCGCCGGAGGACGCGCTGGCGAAGCTGCGAGCGATCCCGGTGCCGGCGCAGCGCCCCGAGCCATCGGGGCACCGGGTGCTGGTGGTGAGCGAGGACGCCGGGTGGCGTGCCAGCGCGGCGAGGCGGCTGCGAGGGGCCGGGATCGAGGCGATCTTCGCGGCGACGGAGGCCGAGCTGGGGGCCAGCGCGGGCGGGGTGGCGCTGGCGGTGATCGACGGCCGGCGGCAGCCGGAGCAGGCGGTGGCGATGGCGCGGGCGCTCCGTGGCGTGGTGAGCGTACCGACGCTGGTTTCGGTGCCGCAGAGCGACCTGCGGGCCACGAGCGAGGCGCTGCGGGGCATCGAGAACGCGGCGGTGCACGACGCCTTTGGCCTGGCGGACGCGCTGCTGTTCCTGGTGAACGAGGCGCTGGCGGGGTCCATCCAGGAGCGGCGCCGCTCGCCCCGCATGCTCTTCGGGACCAGCGTGTGGCTGCGCGCCGCCGGGGGCGAGCAGGATCACCTGGGCTACTCGTACACCATCAGCGAGGGGGGTCTGTTCGTGCGATCGATGGCGCCGCTGGCGGTGGGGACGGGCGTCTGGGTGGAGGTCAGCCCGCCGCGGACCGGCCGGCGGGTGCGGCTGGCGGCGACGGTGGTGTGGGCGCGTGGGTTTGGCCCCCGGAGCCGCGCCATCTCGCCGCCCGGGATGGGGCTACGGATCGACGGGGGGCTCCCGGGGGAGTGGGAACTCTTCCAGCAGGGGTGCAGGGCGCTTCTGGGGTGAGCAAGACCGGGCTGGTGGCGTGGATTTCGCTATCCAGTGGGGTCGCATGGACAACCACCCGCTGGCCCGGACCGAGCAGCGCCCCTCACACGAACCCTCGCTGGAGATCCGACAGGTCGTGAGCACCCCCCCCGGGGCCGCGACCGTGGTGGATCGGCGGTACCGGGTGCTGCGGGAGATCGCCCGGGGAGGCATGGGGCTGGTGCTGGAGGTGCGCCATGTCCATGTGGGACGCTCCGCGGCGCTGAAGATGCTGCTGCCGGAGTGGCGTAGCTCGCCGGAGGCGACGGCGCGGCTGGCCCGGGAGGCGGCGGTGCTGGGGGCGATCGATCACCCGAACGTGGTGCAGATCCTGGATGCAGGGGAGGACGGGGACGGGGCGCGGTACCTGGCGATGGAGCACCTGAACGGCCGGACGCTGGAGGGGCTGCTGCTGGCGAAGGGGCCGCTGGATCCATGGTCGGTCATCCGCATCGGGTCGACCCTGGCGACGACGCTGCATGCGCTGCACCGGGCGGGTTTTGTGCATCGAGACCTCAAGCCAGGGAACGTGTTTCTGGACGTGCATCCGGCCCATGGCGAGCGGCTGAAGCTGATCGATTTCGGCATAGCGACGGCGATCCATGCGGAGCAACACGGCCCTGTATCCGGCTGGAAGACCACGCAGGGAGAGCTGCTGGGGACGCCCGGGTACATGCCGTCGGAGCAGATCCTGGGGCAGGCGGTCTCGGACCGGAGCGACGTGTTCGCGCTGGCCGCGACGCTGCATGAGTGCCTGACGGGGGCGGCCCCTTACGCGGGCGAGCTGACCAGCATCCTGAGCCAGGTGCTCACCGGCGCCCCTCCGCAGCCGCTGCGGTCGCTGCGTCCCGATGTGCCCGAGGCCCTGGCGTCGTTGCTGGAAGAGGCGCTACGCCGGGACCCTGAAGCGCGCCCTTCCAGCGAGGAATTCGCCGGGCGTCTGGCCGCCCTCGTGCGTGCAGGTGGCCTGCCCAGCCCCATGCGTTTGCTGGCCGAGGAGGGGGACGCGGGGGCGCCGATCCCGCTGGTGCGACGCCGGGTGCACCCGCGCTATCCGTTTGTCACCCGGGTGCGCCTGGTGCTCCCGGATCGCACCATCGCCGAGGGACGCAGCGAGGAGATCTCCGAGGGCGGCCTCCAGCTCCGGCTGCCTGCCCACCTCGCGCTGGAGGGGGCCGTCACCCTCTACGTCGACCTGCCCGGTCGCACCATCGCCCTCCAGGGGGCGCCGCGCTGGTCGCGGGTGCAGGGGGCCTGGCGCGTGGTGGGCGTCCAGCTGACACCGGACGAGACCGGCTGGTGGACCCGCCACGTGCGCCAGATCGCCACCCAGTACCCGGCCCTGCCCCCCGTGGGCCAGTGAGCGCGTGGCGCCTCGCTGGCGCGAAAGCTGCACAGCGCCCTGGTGGTCATGAGCTACGGCGAACTACCCATCGACGATCTGTTGCTGCGGCTGCGCTTGCCGAGCACCCGGGCCCTCTGGCGGAGCACCTGCGACCGCGCTCGCAACGAGGGGTGGACCTACGAGGAGTTTTTGGCCGTGCTGCTGGTGCAGGAGCTCAACCACCAGCAAGCGGATCATACGCACCACCGGTTGCAGCTGGCCCGGTTGCCGTTCCAGAAGACGATCCACGAGTTTGATTTCGAGGCGACGCCGCCCGACACAGCGGCCCAGCTCGGCCCCTGCCTGGAGCGCTCGTTCGTGACCGAGGGGCGCACCCTGGTGCTGATCGGGGCGCCTGGCCGCGGCAAGACGCACCTGGCGGTCGCGGTCGCGTACCAGGCCCTGCGCAACGGGTTTGACGCGCTCTACGTGCGGGGCGACGAGCTACGCGCAGACCTGGAGCGAGCCGCCGCCCAGGGGCACTGGCGCGAGTCCATCGGGCGCTACACCCGCCCGGATGTGCTTGTGCTCGATGACGTGGGCGAGATCGACGGGGCCGGCGGACCGCTCTACCAGGTCATCCAGGAGCGGCACATCGCGCGGCGGGCTCTGATCATGACGATGGTCAGGCCGCCGGAGCGCCAGGTCGCCGCGCGGCGCGGGGACGCGGCGCTCGCGCTGCTGCTGGAGCGGCTGTGCGAGCGGGGGCAGCTCGTGTACCTCGATCCAGAGCCGCCCGAGTCGCTCCGGGTCACGGTGGACGCGACGCCAGCAGGCCTCGCCTCGTCGCGCCAGGCGTTGCCGGGCCCCACGACCCTGCCGCCCCTCTCGACGCCCACGGACCCTTCCCCCCCGCGGGAGCGCCCGGCCGCCGCGGGCCCGGAGCGCCGCATCCACCGGCGCCTCAGCGTGTCCCTCGAGGTCAACGCCACGAGCAAGCACAACTTCTTCACCGGGTTCTGCCAGGATATCTCCGAGGGCGGTCTCTTCCTGGCGACCCACGATCTGCGCCCCGTGGGCGAGCTGATCGACCTGGAATTCAGCCTCCCTGATGGCCACAAGGTCAGCACCACCGGCGTCGTCCGGTGGCAGCGCACCTGCGGCGTCGGGGAGCACGAGTGGCCCGGGATCGGCCTCGAGTTCCTCGCCCTTTCCCCCGAAGATCGGGAGGCGATCCGTTCGTTTTTCCTCGAAAGAGAGCCGCTATTTTTCGCCTGAACCATGGCTCGTAGAGACGACATGAAGCAGGGAGAAGAAGGGATGAAAGGCGTCGTATTCACCGAATTTCTCGAGATGGTCGAGGAGCAGTTCTCGGCAGACATGGTCGACGACATCGTGGAGGAGGCCAACGTGCCGTCGAAGGGCGCCTACACCTCCGTGGGGACCTACAATCACCGGGAGATGGTGGCGCTCGTGACCACCCTGGCGCGCCGGAGCGGGACGCCCACGACAGAGCTGCAAAAGAGCTTCGGGAGCCACCTTTTTCATCGATTCGTCAAATCCTACCCATCCTTCTTTGCCGGGACCCAGGACGCCTTCCATTTCCTCGCGGGGATTGAGGAGATCATCCACGCGGAGGTACGGAAGCTCTACCCGGACGCGGAGCTCCCGCGGTTTGATGTCGAGCTTCACGACGAGAAGAACCTGGTGCTCTGCTACAGCTCCAGCCGCCATTTTGAAGACATGGCCGAGGGGCTGATCCTGGGCTGCATCGAGCACTTTGGCGAGGCCGTCGAGCTGCGCCGCGAGACGGTGGGCGCGGGTGATTCCAGGAAGGAAAGGTTCTCGCTCCGTCGTGCCTGATCACCCCCCGGGCGAGGAGATCGAGCGCCTCAAGCGCCGCGTCGAGCGCGAGCGCTCGGCCCGAAAGCAGGCGGAGCAGCTCCTGGAGGCCCGGAGCCTGGAGCTGTACCAGGCGAACCAGTCGCTCCTGGCGATGACCAACAGCCTGGAGCGTCAGGTCCAGGAGCGCACCGTGGCCCTGCAGCAGGCGGTGGAACGGGCCGAGGCGGCGACGGCCGCCAAGAGCACCTTTCTGGCGATGATGAGCCACGAGATCCGCACCCCCCTCAACGGCATCCTGGGGGTGCTCCAGCTGCTGGAGTTCTCGCACCTCGACGACGAGCAGCGCGGGTTTCTGGAGATCATGCGCACCAGCGGCGACGCGTTGCTTGTGCTGATCAACGATATCCTCGACTTCTCGAAGATCGAGGCGGGGAAGCTCGAGCTGGAGCACCACCCGTTCGACCTGCGAGAAGAGATCCTCCATACGCTTGCGCTGTACCGCCCGACGGCCGAGAAGAAGGGGATCGACCTGCTGGCGCGGGGCCTGGAGTCGCTGCCTGCGCAGGTCGTGGGGGACAGCGTGAGGCTGCGGCAGGTGCTGTCGAATCTGGTGTCGAACGCGATCAAGTTCACGGCCCGGGGCGGCGTGACGGTGGAGGCGCGCTCGCGGGAGGCATCGCCGGGGCAGGCCACGATCGAGCTGGAGGTGCAGGACACCGGGATCGGGATCCCCGAGGGGAAGCAGCACCTGCTGTTCCGTGCGTTCTCCCAGGTCGAGTCGTCGACGACGCGGGCCTACGGGGGCACCGGCCTGGGCCTGGCGATCTGCGCCCGGCTCTGCGCCGCGATGGGCGGATCGATCTCGGTCCACAGCGAGGAAAACCGCGGGAGCCAGTTCCTGGTACGGCTCTGCCTGCCGATCTCGAGGACCCCCTCGCTGCTGCCTCGCCCCCCCTCGGCACCGGCGCGAAGCCTGACCAACCTCCGGGTGTTGATCGTCGATGACAACTCGATCAACCGCACCCTCGCGCGGGCGCTGCTGAAGCGCCTCGACGCCACCTGCTTCCTGGCCACCAGCGGCCAGGAGGCGGTGGAGCGCGTGGCCCAGGGCGATGTGGACGTGGTGCTGATGGACATGCAGATGCCAGGGATGGACGGCATCGAGGCCACCCGCGCCATCCTCGCGCTGGATCTACCGAGAAAACCCGGCATCATCGCCCTCACCGCCAGCGCCTTCGACGCCGATCGCACACGCTGCCTCCAGGCGGGGATGGTCGACTTTCTGAGCAAACCATTCCAGCTAGCGGACCTGCACCGCAAGCTGTCGCGGCTGCGCTAACCAGGTCACCACGATGCGATACGAGTCATGAGTCTGGGGCTCGGGCGGAGGGTGCAGCTCCTCGCGCAGGGCCACCTTGCTGTTCCCCATGGCCCTCATCATGCACCCCACCACGCCCGTCATGGCCGCCGATGCATAAGGGTACCCACTCATGCCCCGCATCCCCAGCACAAACCGCCTGGCGTCGCCGTCAAACTCCTCGAGGAGGATGGCGCCAAAGTGCACATCCTTGCGGAAGAAATCGTGACATTTCCGGGCGAACGTGTGCACCGGCATGAACTTGATCACGAACCGCAGGAAGGTGTTGAGCGCGATCTGCCCCGTCGACTGCTCGTAGCACTTCACCAGAAACTCGTGCGTCGCCTCGACAGACCCCAGTACCCCCTCGATCGCTGCGTAAAACTCTGTCAATTCCGAGTTGGGCATGTCCCCCTGGGTGTCCCCCCGCTGGACACGCTCGAAGACCGCCGGCGCGCGGCGGCGGATCTCGGCAAACTGCTCGGGGGTGAAGTACTGCTCGGTGTAATCAAGTATCGCTGGCAGGGCGTAGGCGCGCTGATAGGGTCGATCTTCGGCCATGGGTAAGCCGCCTTCTTAGCCCCCTCCCCTGCCCCTGTCGAGCTAGAGCTCGCCTGTGTTCACGCGCTCACGAGGGCCTCGCGCACTCGCAGGATGCGCAGGCCCGTGTCGCTGTCGTGCCGCAGTGGGCCGCGAGGGCCTCCCGCAGGGCCGCACGCGCCCGGTGCAGGCGGACCCCGAGGGCGTTCGGCGTGATCTGCAGCGCGGCGGCGACCTCCTGGGTGGAGCGCCCTTCCAGGTCGATCCAGGCGATCACCTGGGCGTGGGATGCGGGGAGCCGGGGCACCAGCGCGATGCCGCAGCAGCAGGTCGCATCGCTGTCCAGGCCTGGATCTTCCAGGTCGTCGGTCGGCTCATCGGACCAGCGGCGCTGCTCGCGCCCCAGGGCCCCCTGCTGGTCTGCCACCAGGTTGCGCAGGATGCGGTAGAACCAGGGCACGGCCCTCGATGCCTCCCGCAGCGAAGGCAGCCGCTCGATGGCCCGCAGGTACGCGCTCTGCACCGCGTCGCGGGCCTCATGCTCGGACCCCAGACGCCTCGCCGCGAACCCCACGAACTCGGGCTCTCGCCGCGCCAGCTCGGCCAGCACCGCCGCGGTCTCGACCCCAAGCTCGCTCTCGCAGGCCACCTCGCTCATCGCATCACCCCCGGGTCACTTCGCCAGACTTTCCGCACGAATCACCGCATCTGCAAGAAACGCCGCACTCGCAAGCGGGGCCGCAGGGGCACGAAGGCCCGCACGGGCAACCGGTGCCCGCCTTGGGCTCCTGGGGGGCGGGGGCATTCTTCTTCGAGGAACAACCGCAGCTGGTGCAAGACATGGCGGTTCTTTTTTTCGAGGGCGCGCGGTGAGGGCACAAGAGCCCCGCAGAACAGGGACCTGGAGACCAAAAATGCGGGAGGCCGCGGCCTGCCCTGGGTGCAGGGTCAGACCAGCGGCCTCTCGACACCAGGCGGGCGGCTCAGCCGATGGTGACGCCGATGGCCTTGCGGGCCTCGAAGTACTTGGAGCTGACCGAGTACAGCAGCAGCTCCTTGATCTTGTCGGCGGGGCTCAGATCGCCGGGGAGCTGGGGCTCGGCCTGGACGATCTTGCGTGCGATGTCGAGCTCGCTGCAGAGCAGCAAGCCGGCGCGGGCGGCGGTGAGCTCGACGCCCTGGATCCACTTCTTGAGGTTGACCTTGGCGCCCTGCTCGAAGAAGAGCTTGACCGCCTGCTTGAGGACCTCGACCTGCATCGGCTGCATCTTGCTGGCGAGGACCTGTGCGACCGGCATGACCTGGGCCTGGAGCTGCGCCGGGAGGGCGAAGTCAGGGCGGGCGATCTTGATGCCAGCGTAGAGGATGACCTCGAGCTCGGTCTGGGTGGCGAAGATGGTGCGGATGAAGAATTCGCCGCGGTAGAGGGTGAGGTGCTTGCCGCAGAAGAAGGTGAGGTCGAGGGGCGACATGCCGCTCAGGACACCCTGACCTGCGACGACCGCGGGGGGCTGGTTGGTGACGTTGGTGAGGCCACCCTGGAGATCGCTGCGGACGTAGAGCTGGGGCACCGAGGGGATGGCCAGCACGTTGGCCACCCAGCCGAAGGTCTTGGCGAAGGTGACGGTGGAGGTGCGCGGGTCCTGGAGGAAGCGAGCGTCGAGGGCCGGCAGCTTGTTCTGGCGCCGCAGGTCGTCGACCTTCGCCGCGAGCGCCGCGGCGGACAGCATCTCGAAGATCTTGCTGATCGGGTTGTTGACCTCCTCGTGGAAGACGAGCCGCAGCCAGCTCGTGTTGTCGAGGCGGCTCTTCACCTGGGGCAGGTTCGAGAGCTTGTAGTTCTCGTAGAACTGCTTCTCCTCCTCGTTGGCCTTGCGCAGGAAGGAGAGGGCGACGGAGAGGCACCAGGCCTCGTCGTAGGCGCCCTTCTTCTGGAACAGGCGGAAGAGGGCCCGGTAGGGTTCGACGCGGGTGGCGTCGATCTTGAGGATCTCTTCCTGCTGCTCGATGGCCGAGTCGACCTCGTTGTTGAGCTCGTGGAGCTCGGCGAGGATCTGCCGCTCCTGCATCTCTTCGGGCTTGATGAGGGAGGCCGCCTTGAAGGCTTCGAGGGCCTTGGGGATCTCCTGGAGGCGATCGCGGTAGATGATACCGAGGTCGTGGAAGAGCTTGAATTCAAGCTCGCGGTTGCCCTTGCCGCTGATGCGCTCGATGAGCTTCTTGTAGGCCCGGGCGAGGCCGCGCCAGTTCTTCTGGCTGGTGAGGAGCTTGGCGATACGCTCGAAGGGTTCGAGCCAGGTGGGGTCGTTGTCGAGGGCGAGGTTGAAGCACTCGAGGGCCCGGTCCGGGTCGTTCTCGAAGTCGCGGAAGATCTGCCCCTGGGTCTGGTAGTAGCGGGCCTTGCGCTTGGGATCCGGGTCGAGGTCGATGGCGGCCTGGATGGTGTCGATCATGCGAGGCCAGTTCTTGACCTCCTGGTAGAGCGGCATCATCCGGAACAGCAGCTTGTGGTCGTCGGGCTTGAGGTCCCGCGCCTCCTCGAGGGCTTCGAGGGTCTTGGCGGCGTTCTTCTCGTTCTTCTCCCAGACGTCGGCGATCTCGACGAGCAGCTTGTAGCGCTCCTCGCCGTCGATCACGTTGTCAAGGATCTGGCGCTTGTACTCGGCGACCTGCTTCCAGTCGCGCAGGTCGTTGTACAGGTTGACGAGGGCATCGAGGGAGGGCCGGTGGCCCGCCACCAGGCTGAGGGCCTTCTCGAAGTTGTTGATCGCCTGCTTGGCCTGGCCCTGCTCGCGCTTGATGCAGCCGAGCCGGTGGTAGATGTCGGCGCGGGCCTCGGTCTCCTCTTCTCCCAGCGAGGTGAGCACCTTCTGGAAGTTGGTGAGGGAGCCGGCCCAGTCCTTCATCCGGAAGTTGACCTCGGCGAGGCCCCGGATGCTCTCCTGGTCCGTCAGATCGAGCTGGACGGCCTGGGTGTAGGCCTTGAGGGCCTTCTCATCGTTGCCGATGGCAGCGGCAACCTTGCCCTGGAGGCGGGAGAGGCGCTGTTGCTCGGACCGCTCGCGCTTCCCGGAGCGACGAACCAGCATGTCGACCAGGGGCTCCGCCTCGGCCCAGCGCTGCTGGGTGGCGTAGAACTCCATGAGCGGCAGGGCGGCGTCCTCGTTGTCGGCGTCGTTCTGGAACGCCTGCTCGAAGGCGGTGATCGCGAGGTCGTGCTCGCCCAGGTAATCCTGGCGCAGCTTGCCGAGCTCGACGAGGAGCTTGGCCCGCGCCCGGGGGACCTGGGTGTTCATCTGCTCCTGATCGACGAAGCGAGCGGCCCGATCCCAGTCGCCGCTGTCGAGGGAGATCTGACGGAGCGCGGCGAGGGTGGGCAGGTGCGAGGGGTTGAGGTCGAGCGCCATCTCGTAGCGCTCCTGGGCCATCACCCGATCGCCCAGCTTCTCGTCGAGGGCGCGGCCGATGCGGTAGTACATCTCGACGCGCTGGGTGCCGTCGGAGGTGAGGTCGGCCACCCGGGTCATGAACTCGATGGCCTGGTTGGCATCCCCGAGCTTGTCGAAGAGCCGCGACAGCGCTTCGAGGGCGGGGATGTGCTGGTCATCGATGTCGATGATGTTGCGGTAGGCCTCGATGGCGCGATCGGAGTCGCTCAGCTCGTCGGAGAACACCAGCGCGATCTTGCCGTAGAGCTCGATCTTCTTGGCGCGGTCGAGCGTCGTCGAGATGTGACGCTCGTAGGTGTTCACGAGGTCGTGCCACTGGCACAGGCGGCCGTAGCAGCGGGCGAGGGCCTCGAGGGCGGCCTCGTGGGTGGGGTCGATCTCGAGGAGCTGCTCGAGCCGAACCGCCGCGAGGTCTGCCTTGATGAAGCGCTCTTCCTGCACCGACGCGATCTTGAAGAGGGTGTCGATCCGCTCCCGCTCGGTCGGGACAACGTCGAGCTGCATCTCCAGCACCTGGATCAGCTCGGCCCAGAGCTGGAGCGTCATGTACGTGCGCTCCAGGCCCCTCATCGCCAGCAGGTTGCCGGCGTCCAGCTCGAGGACCTCGCGGTAGACCCGCGCCGCCTCCTCGGGCTGCTGGAGGGCGTTCTCGTAGAGGCCCGCGGCCTTGATGCGGGTGGAGAGGATCTGATCCTGCTCGGTGAGGCCCGGCACCTTCTGGAGCAGGAGCTGCACCAGCGCCTGGTTGTCGCCGCGCTCCGCGTAGATCTTCTCGAGAGCCTCGATCGCCGGCACGTGGTGGGGGGCAACCTCCAGGGCGCGCTGGTAGTAGCCGGTCGCCTGCTCGACGTCCTTGAGCTGCTGCATGCAGACGTCGCCGAGGTCGGTGAGCACGTCGCGCCGATCGACGTCCATCACGGCGATGTTGAGGGCGTTGGTGAGCGTCTGCCAGAGCTGCTGCCACTGCTGGTTCTTGCGGAACAGGCTGGCGGCCTGGCGCATCACCGGCACGTTGTTCGGGTCGAGCTTGACGATCTCGCCAAAGAAGGCCTGGGCGTAGTCGACGCGGCCCAGGTCCTCGCCGTACCACTTGGCCAGCCGGAGCATGAGGATGATCTTGGTGGGAGCGTCCTCGGTCTCCTTGAGCCACTGGTTTGCGCTCTGGAGCAGCTCGCCCCAGCGGCCCGTCGCCTGGGCCATGCGCTCGAGGTAACGGACCGTCTCGTTGTCGTGGTAATCCTGGCCGAAGGCGTTGAGCAGGGCGTCAAAGGCCTGGCCCTTGTCGCCGAGCTTCTCCTCGAACACCTTGGCGATCTTGCGCAGCAGGGTGGTGCTCTCCGAGACCTCCTCGCGGGTGTCGAGGCGCGCGAGGTACAGCTCGATGAGGGGCTCCCAGCGGG
>JALOQB010000194.1 GCA_025453595.1 Polyangiaceae bacterium | reverse complement strand
CCTTGCTCACCGAGGCCAGGAGCAAGAAGCGATCGAAATCGCGGGAGGTGAACCTCCAGGTAGAGGGGCTCACGAGCGCCCCTTTTCGCTTTGCCGCGCTGCTGGACGAGCCGCGGGTGCTGGCCATCGGCAGGGACCTGCGGCCCATCGCCGAGATGCAGCAGAAGCTGGTGACAAGCCAGCAGGCGATGGATATCGAATACGGACGGCTGCGCCAGGCGGACATGCGCTACCGGGTGCTGTTCCAGGTGGCGTCCGAGGGGGTGCTGGTCGTGGATGCAGGGTCCCGGCGGGTGCTGGAGACCAACCCGGCGGCGGCGGCGATGCTGGGGGTCCCTGCGCAGGGGCTCCAGAACAAGGACCTGGTCGATTTCTTCGAGGGCCCGAGCCGGCGCATCGTGGAGGCGCTGGTGGCGGCGGCCGAGGGGGGGGCCCGGGCGGTCGATACGCTGGTGCACCTGGGGGGGCCTCCGTCCCGGCCCGTGATGGCCGCGGCGACGGCGTTTCGCCAGACGGGGGCGACGCTGGTGCTGTTCCGCTTTCGCTCCGCCGAGTGGTCCTCCGCGGCAAACTCCCAGCGCTCGTCGCGCATGCTGTCGGTCATGGAGGCCCTTCCCGACGGCTTCGTCGTCGCCGGAGAAGATGGCCGTATCCTGGCGGTGAACACCGCGTTCTGCGAGCTGACCCAGCAGCCCGGCGAGGGGCAGCTGATCGGCGAGCCCCTCGAGCGCTGGCTGGGCCGGCCGGGCCTCGATCTGTCGATCATCCTGGCGAACCTCCGGGAGCACGGCACGGTGCGCAACTTCGCGACCTTTGTGCGCGGCGACTTCGGTACCACCACCGAGGTGCAGGTGACCGCGGTCTCGGCCCTGGATGGCAAGTTCCCCTGCGTCGGCCTGACGCTCCGGCCCGCGGTCTCTCCGGTGGGGGCCTCGGCCCCCCCCACGGTGATGCCCCACTCCGTCGAGCAGCTCAAGAAGCTGGTGGGGCGGGTGCCGCTCAAGGAGCTGGTGCGCGAGTCCGCCGAGCTGATCGAGCGCCTGTGCATCGAGGCCGCGCTGTCTCTGAGCGGGAACAACCGGGCCTCGGCCGCCCAGCTCCTCGGGCTCAGCCGCCAGGGGCTCTACCTCAAGCTCAACCGGCATGGCTTCGAGAACGGCGAAGAGGCGAAGCCCGGGCCCGCCCCCAGGGGCAAAAAGGGCGGGGCTTCCCCTTGATTTTCAGGGGGTAGGGGGGCCAGGGCGCAGGGTTTTTGCGAGAGGCAGGGACGGCTCTTGCGAGGGGTCGGGGGGTCTGTTACGTGTACCGCCCCCTCCTTGACCCGGGGGCAACGGTTGCTTCCGGGCAAGAGATTCACGAGAACCCTGCCTCCTGTCCGGGGGGCCTGCCAGCGCAGGCGACCGGAGGCCCTCACCCTCACCGCACGGCGGTCGGTCCGTGCGGGCTGGCAGTAACCTCATCGAGGCTTTTTCATGGGTAATGAGCAGGTAACGCACCAGAGCGGCGGCGATTCGTTTGCTTCGCTTTTCGAAGCAAGCATGGCCGAGGCGGATCTGGGTCGCGAAGGCGAGATCGTCACCGGTACCGTCGTGCACGTCGGGCGCGACAACGTGGTGGTGGACATCGGCGGCAAGAGCGAGGGGGTCATCCCGCTCAACGAGTTCGCCGGGGCGGACAACCAGGTCTCGGTCAAGCCTGGCGACAAGGTCGACGTCTACATCGAGTCGCGCGAGAACGATGAAGGTCTCGTCGCCCTCTCGAAGGAGAAGGCCGACAAGATGAAGGTGTGGGACGAGATCTCCAGCGCCTGCGAGCGCGACGAGATCATCGACGGCACCATCAACCAGCGCGTGAAGGGCGGCCTCAGCGTCTCGATCCGCGGCGGCGTGAAGGCGTTCCTGCCTGGTAGCCAGGTTGACCTGCGCCCCATCCGGAACCTCGACAAGCTGATCGGGCAGACCTACCAGTTCAAGGTCATCAAGTTCAACAAGAAGCGCGGCAACATCGTGCTGTCGCGCCGCGTACTCCTCGAGAAGGAGCGCGACGAGATGAAGGCCCGGACCCTGCAAAACCTCACCGAGGGCATGGTCGTCAAGGGCGTCATCAAGAACATCACCGAGTACGGCGCCTTCGTCGACCTCGGCGGTATCGATGGCCTGCTGCACATCACGGACATGAGCTGGGGTCGTATCCAGCACCCGTCCGAGGTGTTCCAGGTCAACGACGAGGTGACGGTCAAGGTCCTCAAGTACAACCCCGAGACCGAGCGCGTCAGCCTGGGCCTCAAGCAGACCCAGGAAGACCCGTGGAACCACGCCGAAGAGGCGTACCCGCCGGGCAAGAAGGTCCGCGGCAAGGTCATGTCGATCACCGACTACGGCGCGTTCATCGAGCTGGAGCCGGGCATCGAGGGCCTCATCCACGTCAGCGAGATGTCCTGGACCAAGAAGGTCAAGCACCCCAGCAAGCTCCTCGAGCCGGGCCAGGAGATCGAGTGCCAGATCCTCGAGGTCGACGCCAAGGCCAAGCGCATCAGCCTCGGTCTCAAGCAGCTCGAGCCCGATCCGTGGTCCATCTTCACCGACAAGTACTCCCCCGGCGATCGCATCGTCGGCAAGGTGCGCAGCCTCACCGATTACGGCGTCTTCGTCGGTATCGAAGAGGGCGTCGATGGCATGGTCCACAAGAGCGACCTCTCCTGGACCGTCAAGGTCCAGAACCCCTCGGACATGTTCCACAAGGGCGACGAGGTCGAGGCCATCATCCTCTCGATCAACCACGACGAGAAGAAGGTCAGCCTCGGCATCAAGCAGCTCTTCGATGACCCCTGGCCCTCGATCTTCACCGAGTTCCCCCCGGGCCGCGTCATCGACGACTGCGCCGTGCTCGCCGTCGTCGACTATGGCTGCTTCGTCAAGCTCCGCGAGGGCGTCGAGGCCTTCATCGCCGTCACCGACGTCGAGGACGAGCAGTTCAAGGCCCTCAAGATCGGCGACACCATCAAGGCCGAGATCGCCAACATCGACACCATCGAGCGCCGCCTCATCATGAGCGCTCGCAACATCGGCGAAGGCACCCGCTCCGTCCCCAAGGCGGCGCAGGTCCAGCAGAGCGGCTCCAGCAAGGCCACCCTCGGTGACCTGCTCAAGGGCAAGTTCGGCGACTTCAACAAGGGCTTATCGAAGCCTCGCGGCCCCTCCCGGGTCGCCCTCCAGGCCCCCGCTCCGGTCTCCCGGGCGGGGGCCCGGCGTTTTGTGCTCAGGGGCCCAGCAGCCAGCCCAGGGGCTCCGCCATCCGCCCCGGGCTCGCCTCGTCGAAGTAGTGCCCCGTCGCCTCCAGCGCGAAGTACCTCGCCTCGACCCCCGCGCGCTCCAGCCTCCTCGCATGCGCCGCCAGCTTGCTCGCGGTCGCGTCCCGGGCCCCGGACACCAGCGCCACCCGGCGCACCCCCGCCTTCTTCAGCGAGGACGCGGGGGGCTCGACGGAGGCGTTGACGATCATCAGCCGGTCGTAGCGCCCCGGCTCGCGCAGCGCCTGGAGCAGCGCCGAGGGGGCCCCCAGCGAGTAGCCGATGATCGCCCGGGGGCCGTCGCTCACCCGGTCCCCCTCGCTTGCCTGCAGCGCGCCGGTGGCGGCCTGGATGCGCTCGGCGGTCGCCTTCTCCGTGGACGCCCACATCCAGCCGCCCCCCTGGCACCCCACCGCGCCGTCCGGGCACAGGAGCCAGCGAGCGCCAGCTGCCGACGCGAAGACCGGGCACTCCAGGGCCCCGCTGGCGCACATCCCGTGGAGAAAAACCGCGACCGGCCTCGGACCTGGCTCGCGCGGAGGGAACACCGCCGCCTGGCCCCCCGGAAAGCGCAGCGCGCTCATCGTCGGTGCTGCCGGTGCGGAGGCGCTCGGGGCGCTCCCCGGGGGCGCAGGCTGGGCGCCCGCGAGGCCCGGGGCCCGGTGGAGCAGCGCCAGCAGCGGCGCGCCGAGGAGCAGGATCGCGGTGCGGCGTGGCATCCCACCAGGGTGCGCGAAGCCACGCGCTCGCGCCATGCCGTTCCGTGCCCTGGACGACCGGTGGTACCCTCGACCCGATGAACGCGATCGGATGGCTGGGCGTCGGGCTCCTCGTGCTCGGAGGCGCTGCTTGCTGCAAGAAGCCTGCTCCCGGAGAAGACCGGGCCCCGCCCGCGCCCGGTGTCGTCGGAAAAAAACCTTCCAGGACCGAGGCCACCTTCCCCCCCAGCCCCCTCTTCTTGCCCATCCCGGCCCAGCCTCGCACGCTGCGTGTGCGCGCAAAGGGGGGCCTCGCCATGGATGTCACCACCCCACCTTCCACCCTCTCCGACGAACACGTCGAGGACCAGGGCGAGGGCTACCGCCTCTTCGGTATCAACAACCACGAGGGCGTCGGAGGCTGGGCCGTGGCCGGGATCCAGGGCGCCGGGGAGTACCCCCTGGCTGGCGAAGGCGGCAAGGTCATTGTTGACCTGGAGCTGAATGCCGCCGGGGAGCACGTGGGGGAGCACAAGGTGCTGAGGGATGGCGTGCTGCGGGTGGAGCAGTTCGCGATCACCGGGGGGAAGGCGCGCTTCCGGGCCACGGCCCACGGGAAGGTGCGGACGGATTCGGGCAAGGAGGTGGAGGTCGCGGTGGCCTTCCACCTTCTGCTGGATGCGCCTCCTTGAGCGAAGGGAGGGCAGGCCCTGGCCTCAGAGGGGAAAGGCTGCCCTCATCTGATGGATCTTCTGCAGCGCTACCGCCCGCGGCGGTGTCTTGGAGGTCGATTTTTCGAGGAGCAGCGTGAACCCTTCTTCGAGGGTGGGGGCAACCTTGGCGATGTGCGACATCCCGGAGACCACCAGCATGCCCCTCATGATGGTGCGGACCACGGTCTGGTGGAAAGAGTTGCCGAGGGGGACGGTGACGAAGCACCGCGTTTGCGGCAGCAAGTCGCTGTATTCATGCTGGATGTAGCGCCTTGTTTCCATGTCCGGTGGGGCCGCAGACTCTTCGATGGACTGGAGCAAGAGGCCTCCGGAAGGGAGCGTCTTGAGGGTGCGACGCGCGCGCTGGATCAGCCAGTGGTTGGCCTCGAAGGTGGAGCGGCCGTTCCAGGCGACCAGCATCAGATCGCCACCCACACAGCAGGAGACGCCCCCGAACCTCTCCACCTCACCGAACATTCTCGCAGATGTGGCTCGCGTTCCCCGGGGATGCAAGGCCCTGCTGAGGCCCTGGCGAGCCCATTCAGAGGGTCCTCAGGGGACAGCCGCGATCTGGACCGGGAGGCCGTTGAAGGCCGCGACGCCGGAGAGCGGGTCGAGGGCCAGGTCGTCGGTCACGTCGTTGAGGCTGACGCCCGGGCGTGCAGAGGCCACGCGGAGGGCGGCGCCGGGGCGGTCGTGGCCCCAGCCGTGGGGGAGGGAGACCACGCCGGGCCTCATCTCGTCGGTCAGCTCCAGGGTGGCCTCGATGCTGCCCACGCGGGTCGTGAGCTGGACGCGGCAGCCATCCTGGAGGCCACGCCGGCGAGCGTCTTCCGGGTGCATGCGCAGGGTGCAGCGCTCGGGGCCCCTGGTGAGCCGCTCGCTGTTGTGCATCCAGGAGTTGTTGCTGCGCAGCTCGCGGCGTCCGATGAGGGTGAGCCCCTCGGCGGGGGCCTCGGTCAGCAGGCGCTGGAGCCTGGGAAGATCGTTGAGGAAGAGCCGTGGGGCCACGTCGATCTTCCGGTCGCGGGTCTCGAGGCGCCCCGGCAGCAGCGGCCGGAGGGGGCCGAGGTCGACCCCGTGGGGGGCCTGCTTCAGGGTGGCGAGGGACATCTGTAGAGATTTTCCATAGGGGCCGAGGCGGAGGCCGAGGTCGACGAGGCCGGCGGGGGAGAGGGCCCGGAGGGCGCGGCGCTGGGCGCGTGCGGCGAGGGCGTGGGCGGGGCCCCGTGCGGCCTGGAGGCGGGTGGCGAGGTCGAGGAAGATCTCCCAGTCGTGGCGTGCCTGGGGGTGAGGTGAGAAGAGGGGGAGGGAGTAGCGCGCGGTGTTGCGGATGGCGAGGGCGTGGAAGATGACGTCGTAGTGGTCGTGCTCGACGCCGAAGGTGGTGGGGAGGATGAAGTGGGCGTGGCGTGTGGTCTCGTTGCGGTAGATGTCGATGGAGACCATGAAGTCGAGGGAGGCGAGGGCGCGGTCGAGGCGTCGTCCGTTGGGGGACGAGAGGACCGGGTTGCCGGCCATGGTGACGAGGCCGCGGATCTGTCCTTGGCCCGGGGTCTCGATCTCCTCGGCGAGGGTGGAGACCGGGTACTCACCGCCGAATTCGGGGAGCTTGCGGACGCGGCTGCGCCCCTTGTCGAAGTGGCCGCGCTGGCCGATCTTGCTGGCGAAGCGGACGATGTCGAAGGCGGGGGAGGTGAACATGGAGCCTCCCGGGCGGTCGAGGTTTCCGGTGACGACGGAGAGGGCGTAGAGCATCCAGCTGGCGAGGCCGCCGAAGGTCTGGGTCGAGACGCCGATGCGCCCGTAGAGGGCGGCGGAGGGGGCGGCGGCGATGTCGCGGGCGAGGGAGCGGAGCCGGGGGGCGTCGAGGCCGACGTGGGGCGCGACCTCCTCGGGAGAGAAGGGGGCGACGGCGCGCTGGAGCTCGGGGAGCCCGGCGGTGAAGGGGGCGAGGCGACCCGGGCGCGCGAGGCCCTCGGCGAAGAGGACATGGAGCAGGGAGGCCAGCAGGAGGGCGTCGGTGCCGGGGCGCACCGGGAGGTGCAGGTCCGCGAGCTGGGCGGTCTCGGTGCGCCGGGGGTCGATGACGACGACGCGGCCGCCGCGGGCGCGGATCGCCTCGATGCGGTGCCTGACGTCCGGGGCGCTCATCAGGCTCCCGTTGGAGACGAGGGGGTTGGCCCCGACGATGAGGAAGAAATCGGTGCGGTCGATGTCGGGGATGGGCAGCAGGAGCTGGTGGCCGAACATCTGGAGCGCCGCCAGCATGTGGGGGAGCTGGTCGATGGATGTGGCCGAGAAGCGGTTGCGGCTGCCGAGGGCCTTCTGAAAGAGCTGGCCGAAGAGGGCGCCGCTGTAGTTGTGGACCGTGGGGTTGCCCTGGTAGAGCGCGACGGAGCTGGCGCCGTGGCGTTGCTGGATGGTGGAGATGCGGTGGGCGACCTCGTCGAGGGCCTCGTCCCAGCCCGCGGGCTCCCAGCGATCCCCAACGCGGCGGAGGGGGGTGCGGAGCCGATCCGGGTCCTCGTGCACGTCCTTGAGGCCGTAGGCCTTGGGGCAGAGGTGGCCGCGGCTGAGCGGGTCTTTCTGGTCGCCCCGGATCGAGCGGATCACGCCGTTTTCATGCTCGATGACGAGGCCGCACATGGCCTCGCAGAGGTGGCAGACGCGGTGGTGGAGCTGGGGCATGGCCCCAGGGTAGCTCAGCGCTTCTTGCCGTGCTTCTTGCCGTGCTGACCGCGGTGTTCGGCCATCATTTCCTTGACGAGGCCGCGGACTTCCTTGGCCTCTTCCTTGGAGACGGTGCCGTCGCTGGTGACCTCGTCGACCTTCTTGTTGAGGCGAGCGACGCCGGCCTCGAACCTGGCGCGGACCTCCTTGGCCTTGTCGGCGCCCATGTTCTTCTTGGAGATGACCTTCTCGAGGCGCTCGCGGGCCTTGCCGACGCGCTCGGCCACCATCTTCTTGAACTCGTCGGCCTTCATGGGGAACTTCTTGTCGTCCCGGTCGCCGCGGTCCTTCCTGTCCGCGTGCTGCTGGCCGGCGGCGTCCTTGGCCCGGGGGGCCGCCAGCGCGACGGTGGAGGTCGAGGCGAGCGAGAGGGCGAGGGCGAGAGCAGCGACGATGCGGTTCATGGTGGTTCTCCGGGTGGGCGGGCCTTTCGACCTGCGCTGGTCCCTGTTCTAGCAGCCGCCGTGCCACCCGCACGACGCCCCCCGGCGCTGCACCGACGGGCCTTTTCTGGCGCTGCGCGGCCCGCTGCGGCAGGGGCCGGAGGGGCAGCGGGGTGTAACACCGTAACAGCGGGCATAACATCGGCGCGGAGGTCGCCCCGGGCGCGGGTGGCGTAGCGCGTCGCGGCCGATGCGTCGTAGCATCGCCGTCCTCATGGGATTGCTCGATCTTTTTCGCCCCCTCGTGACGTCGTTGCAGCAGAGCCAGCGGCGGTGCCACCAGGAAGAGGGGCGGGCCCACATCGAGGTGAGGCCCGGGGGGCGCCGCGCGGTGGAGGAGCTGGCGCGGCGGATCGAGGAGGAATTCGGCAAGGTCGAGGGGGTCCAGTGGGCCGAGCTGAACCCGCACCTGCGCCGCGTGATCGTGGCCTTCGATCCCGCCCGGTGCCGCACGGAAGAGCTCGTGGCGCTGGTCGAGCGCTGCGAGCAGTCCGTCGGCATGGTGCGCCCCTTTGACCGCCAGGGGACCGACCACCCCGCGGACCAGGCGCCCGTGGTGCGCACCGCCGTCGAGGCCGGGGCCAGCGCCGTCGGGCTTGTCCTCGGGGCCGCCCTCAAGGCCTCCCCGCTGCCCCGCGTCGGGGTCGGGTCCGCGGCCGCCAGCGCCCTGTCCGTCGTGGGCGCCGTGCCCTTCCTGCGGCGCCCTCTCGATACCCTGATCTCCGAGCGCGGCACCGACCATGTGCTCCAGCTGCTGACGCCGGTGGCCCACGGCTCGTCCCAGCGCACCCTGGCGCCCCTGGTCGAGCTGGCCAGCAAGCTCAGCGAGCTGGGGGAGCAGCAGGCCCGGCGCCGCGTCTGGGCCGAGCGGGAGCGGGAGCTGTGCGCCCAGCCCACCGGGCGCGAGGTGCTCCTCCAGGAGGCCCCCTCCGTCGCCGAGCGCACCCTGCCCCCGGGCCCCGTCGAGCAGTACACCACCTCCGCCTGGCAGGTGGCCCTCGGCTCCTTCGGCGTGAACCTGGTGGCCCGGCGCAGCGTGCGGCGCGCCGTGGCCTCGCTGCTGGTGGGCATGCCTCGCCCCGCCAGGATGGGCCGCGAGGTCTTCTCCAACCAGCTCGGCCGGGCCCTGGCGGCCCACGGCATCCTGGTCCTCGAGCCCGCCGCCCTGCGCCGCCTCGATCGCGTCGACTGCCTGGTGCTCCAGGCGGACCTGGTGCCGAGGCAGCGCTTTGCCCTCGCCAACGTCACCGCCGGCGCCGGCGTCGACGCCCGCGACGCCCGCGCCCGCGCCCGCGCCCTCTTCGTCAGCGAGGAGCCCCTGGCGGTCCGCCGGGCCGACGGCTTCTCCCTCGGTCCCATCCCCCTCCTTGGTATGGAAGTTCCAGACACCTTGCTGGCACGGGCCAGGGAGCTGGGCCGGAGCGGGGCGCTGGTGCTGGGGCTGGGAGAAGGGGGCACGGTGCGCGCGCTGGTGGAGGTGCAGATCGTGCCGCAGACCGGGGTGGAGGAGCTGATCAAGGCGGCGCGGGCGGCGTCGATGCGGGTGGTGGTGGCGGGGGCGTCGAAGGACGAGATCCCGGGGTTCGGGGCCGACGATCTGATCGGGGGAGGGCGTCGGTTCGCCGAGGGGATCCGGCGGCTCCAGGTGGCGGGGCACGTGGTGTGCGTCGTGGCGACGGGGGGCAGCGGGCTGGCGGCGGCGGACGTGGGTGTGGGTCTCAGGCGACCTGGACAGGCACCGCCGTGGGGTGCGCACCTGCTGTGCAGCGAGGATCTGACAGACGCGCGTCGGGTGATCGAGGCGTGCGTGGCCTCGCGGGAGGCAAGCAAGCAGAGCGCGCGGATCGCGGCGGTGTCGGCGGCGCTGGGGGGGTTCTTGTCGGCGAGCGGCCTGGTGACGATGGACACGGACCGGGCGATGACGGTGGTGAACGCGACGTCGCTGGTGGCGATGGGGAACGGGGCGAGGCTGGCGTACGGGCTGGCGTCGAGGCCGCTGGCGGCCCCGCGGGATCCGACGCCGTGGCATGCGCTGGATCCGGAGGGGGCGCTGGTGCGGCTGTCGTCGAGCGGGACCGGGCTGTCGGTGAAGGAGGCGCTGCTGCGTGCGCGGCCGGAGGTGCGGCCGCTGGCGCTGGTGGAGCTGGGCCGTGCGATCGCGGAGGAGGCCTTCAACCCGCTGGTGCCGCTGCTGGCGGCGGGGGCGGGGATGAGCGCGTTCGTGGGGTCCGTCGCGGACGCGGGGCTGGTGGCGGGGGGGGGGGGGTTCAACGCGGGGCGGGGGGGGGCGCAGCGGTTCCAGGTGGAGCGCGCGGTGCGGTCGCTGGAGCGCCAGGCGCTGCTGCGGGTGTCGGTGCTGCGAGGGGGCAAGTGGCTGCAGATCGACGCGGCGGCGCTGGTGCGGGGGGACGTGCTGGTGTTCCAGGCGGGGGATGTGGTGCCGGCGGACTGCCGTGTCCTCGAGTCGGTGGCGCTGGAGGTGGACGCGTCCAGCCTGACCGGCGAGTCGCTGCCGGTGGTGCGTGGGGCGACGCCTTCCTTCGAGGGGCAGGTGTCGGATCGGCGCTCGATGCTCTACGAGGGGTCGGTCATCGTGGCGGGGCGCGCCAAGGCGGTGGTCGTCGCCACCGGCGGCGAGACCGAGGCCCAGCGCGCCGGCGGCCCCCGGGTGGGCGTGCCCTCGCGCGGGGGCGTGGAAGCCCGGCTCGCTCCGCTGGTCTCCCTCACCGGCCCTGCGGCGGGCGTCGCGGGGCTCGGGCTCCTGGTCGCCGGGGTGCTGCGCGAGCAGCGCCTGGAGCAGATCGTGGGCTCCGCCGTGAGCCTGGCGGTCGCCTCCGTGCCGGAGGGCCTGCCGGTGCTCGCCACCGCCGCCCAGCTCGCCGCCGCTCGCCGCCTGTCTCGCAGCGGCATCCTGGTGCGCAACCCCCGGGCCCTCGAGGCCCTCGGTCGCATCGATGTGCTCTGCCTCGACAAGACCGGCACCGTCACCGAGGGCAAGCTGGCCCTGAGCCGGGTTTTTGACGGGCAGCAGGGGGAGGGTCTCGCTTCACCCACCGCTGCGATGATGGATGTGGTGCGGGTGGCGCTGGCGGCCTCGCCGGAGAACTTGCTGGGGGCGGCGCAGGCGGAGGCGGTGGACGACGCGCTGGCGCGAGGGGCGAAGGCGCTGCAGGTGGGGGCGGTGCGGGGGCGCCGAGGGGGAGAGCTGCCGTTCGACGCGAGGCGAGGGTTCCAGGCGGTGGTGGGGGAGTGGGACGAGGGGGGGCCGAGGGTGGCGGTGAAGGGGGCGCCGGAGGCGATCCTGCCGAGGTGCGGGCGGTGGCGCCGGGGGCTGGCGCCCGAGGGCGAGCTGACCGGGGAGCAGCGCCGCGAGCTGGAGGAGCGGGTGCGTCGGTACGCGTCCCGTGGGTTGCGGGTGCTGGCGGTGGCGGAGCGCCCGTGGGCCCCGGGGGAGGCGCTGGCCGAGGGGTCCATCGAGGGGCTTTGTTTCCGGGGGTTCCTGGCGTTCAGCGACCCGGTGAGGCCGTCGGCGATCACGGCGGTCCAGGCGCTGCGTCGTGCGGGGATCGGGGTGGTGCTGATCACCGGGGATCACCCGAGCACGGCGGAGGCGGTGGGGGGGCAGCTCGACCTGATGGAGCCGGGGGCGCTGATGACGGGGGCCGAGCTGGATCAGCTGGAGGACGAGGAGCTGGGGGCCCGGGCCGGGCACGTGCGGATCTTTGCGCGGATGTCGCCGGCGCAGAAGGTGCGGGTGGTGCAGGCGCTGCAGCGGTCGGGGAAGGTGGTGGCGATGGCGGGGGACGGGGCGAACGACGCGCCGGCGATCCGACTGGCGGACGTGGGGATCGCGGTGGGGGAGCGGGCGGTGGCGGCGGCCCGCAACGCCGCGGACCTGGTGCTGACCGACGAGCGCATCGAGACCCTGCTGGACGCGGTGCAGGAGGGGCGCGCGCTGTGGGATTCGGTGCAGGATGCGGTCTCGCTGCTGGTGGGGGGCAACCTGGGGGAGGTGGGCTTCACGCTGCTGGGCAGCCTGATCGGAGGGCAGACGCCGCTGAACCCGCGCCAGTTGCTGCTGGTGAACCTGCTGACCGACGTGGCCCCGGCGCTGGCCATCGCGCTGCGGCCTCCGGCGGCCTCGGCCCAGCGCCTGATGAGGCAGGGGCCCGAGGCGTCCCTGGGGCCGCTGCTGTACCGGGGCATCGCGCTGCGCTCGGCGACGACGGCGGCGGGGGCCGGCGCCGCGTTCCTGGCGGGGCAATTCCTGGGGGACGAGGCGAGGGCGCGGACCATGGGGATGGTGGCGCTGGTGGGGACCCAGCTCGGTCAGACGCTGGTCTCCGGCGAGCTGGGGGCCGGCGCGCTGGCGGCGAGCCTGGGGTCCGCGGCGCTGATGGCGGGCGTGGTCCAGACGCCCCTGGTCAGCGGTTTCTTCGGCTGCAAGCCCCTCGGGCCGCTGGGCTGGGGCGTGGCGCTGGCCTCGTCCGCGGCGGCGACGGCGGTCTCGCTGTCGCTGGACAGGCGCGAGGGCGAGCTGCCCTGGCGCTTCGAGCGCCCCAAGGGCATCCAGCCGGCGCCGGTCGAGGAGTGAGGGCGCCCCGGGGCCTCGCTGTGGTAGCCTCGCTCCTCGCATGGACGACGCCCTTCGACGACAGGTTTGCCGGCTGATCGCCGGCCTCGTGGTCTCCGATGACGATCTCGACGCGCAGGAAGACGCCTTCCTGGAGCGGCTCCTGGCCCGCTTCGGGATCCCATCGAGCGAGCGCGATTCCATCTTCCCCATCGTGGATCGCTCCGAGGCCACGGAGGCCATGAAGGCCCTCCCCCCGGAGGCCCAGCAGGAGGCCATGGCGCTCCTGATCGAGGCCGCCGCCGCGGACGGCAAGATCGTGGCCGAGGAGCGCGCTTACCTCGACACCGTCGCCGCCGTGGTCGGCCTCGATGCCCCCTCGCTGGAGGCAAAGATCCAGGCTGCCCTCGGCTGACCGGGGCGGCTACCCTGGGGCCATGCGCTCCCTGCCACGGCTCCTCCTTGCCTCCTCGCTCCTCTTCCCCTCGGCCGCCCACGCGGCGCCGGTCCAGGTCAGCTCCACCGAGGCGCTGATCGCCGCCATCCAGGGGGCCAAGGCTGGCGATGAGATCATCCTGGCCGACGGGGCCTACGCGATCTCGCAGAACATCTCGTGCTCCGCCGACGGCACCGCGGAGGCCCCCATCGTGGTGCGCGCCGCGACCCCCCTCGGCGCGGCCCTCTCGTTTGACGCCGTCGAAGGCTTCAAGGTCCTGGGGAAGCACTGGCGCTTCGAGGGGCTCTCGATCCGCGGGGTCTGCGCCAGCGACAGCGACTGCGAGCACGCCTTCCACGTCATCGGCGACGCCGATCACTTCCAGATGGTGGGCTGCCAGGTGCGCGACTTCAACGCCCAGCTCAAGGCCAACGCCGCCCCCGACGGCAACGGCGTCTGGAGGGCGCCGGACCAGGGCCTGGTCGAGGGCTGTGACCTCGGCGACGACCAGCCCCGCCAGACCTCCAACCCGGTCACCAAGCTCAACATCGACACCGGCGATGACTGGGTCGTTCGTGGCAATTTCATCCATGATTTTCGCAAGGATGGCGGCAACGAGATCAGCTACGGCGCGGCTCCGAAGGATGGCGGCATCTGGCGCGAGGTTCTCCTGCGCGAGGTGGAGGGGCGGCTCGACCTCGCGCGGGTGCACTTCGCCGGGCGGGTGCCCTACCCCGACTTCTGCCGCCTGATGCAGGCCAGCCGGGTGCATGCCTACCTGACCTATCCCTTCGTCCTCGGCTGGTCGCTGATCGAGGCGATGAGCATGGGCGCGGCCGTCATCGGCTCGCGCACGCCTCCGGTCGAGGAGGTAATCGAGGATGGCGTGAACGGCCGGCTCGTCGATTTCTTCGACGTGCCGGGCTGGTCGGCGGCGCTGGCCGGGGCGCTCGCCGATCCCGAAGCGCTGGCGCCGCTGCGACTGGCCGCGCGGCGCACGGTCGAAGAGCGCTACGCGCTGAAGGATTGCCTGCCGCGCATCCTCGATCTGGTCGAACGTACCGC
>JALOQB010000193.1 GCA_025453595.1 Polyangiaceae bacterium | reverse complement strand
ACGCCTGCGGCGTTCAAGGTCGCGAGCGGCTGACGACCGCGACCTACCCGACAACCCCAAGAACCTGGCTACCCGGCGTTGCTGATGGCTCACCCTGCACCGGCACTCCGATGGCCCGGCACGTCGACACGATCCCCAGCAGCACGCACGCTCGATGCGCTCCCTCGTGCTCCCGGCGAACAGCATGTTCAACCGCAGTTTCGCCACGTTCTGGAACTCGCGCTCCGTGGCCGAGTTGTCGATCGGGGCCTGCGGATCGTCGATGAACCGCGTCAGCGCGCTCCAGTGTCGCCGGTAGTAGCCCGCCGCTGCGTTCAGCGGTTCGGACGGCAGCAGCGTCGGCTCCACCGCGGCCAACCACTTCGAGAAATCCCTGGCGATCGTGCCGATGTGCTGCTGCCGGTGCGCCTTCAAGTCAGCTCCGATCAGGCCCACACTCTTCGCCTTTTCCTCGGCCACAAAGTGACCAATCAGCGAAGCCGGGATGACGGAGCCGACGGTGGCCCTCCTCCTTTCTCCTGATGCCGCGCAAGATCCGCGATGCCCTCGACGCCTACGCCTGTCTCGGCGCTGCCAGAGCCGCTGGGTGATCCATGGATCAGACGGCTCTTGAGGTAAACCTCGGTCAGAGCCCGTACATGGGTCACTCGCAGTACTTCACGACGAGTTTGGGGCCCTTGGCATCGTTTCCCTTCTCGCGGGAGTAGAAGTAAGTGATCAGCTTCTCGTCAGGCACCAGGAGGACCGAGCGATCCTTGTCCAGGCTGCCGGGGGAAACCCCGGCGAAGAAGGCCTGGGGTTGCAGCGGGATGATGTAATTCCCGTCCGGATTGAGCTTGATGTTTTCAAAGCCAATAGAGTCACTGGAGCGATCCTCTCCCGCCTTGTCCGCCCCCGGAAGGCCCCACTTGGCCCCCACCAGGTTGCCTGCTTCCCTCTTGTGCCACCGGGCACCGCCGTACCCGAGGGGGTCTACCAGAGACTTTTCATCCCAGCCATTCCTGAGGGCGTAGGCTTGAACGGTCCCTTCCTGGAAGGGGCACTTCCCGTTGCAAATGCCGTTTTCATCTTCACCGGAGAGCCGCGTGAGGTTCAATCCAACGCTGACGATCTTGCTCGCGATCTTGCTCGCGTCCGAGGCAGAAAATCGGATCAAGATCCTTGATTTTTTACCATCAAAACCAGGCTGCCCCAGGTTCAGGTTGGGTACATCCCCGTAGCTTATGGAGGGGTTGGGGTTGTTGTTTTCATTCAGGATAAACGTGTCGGCGACCACGGGCAGCATGGTGATCTTGGTGGCGCAACCGCCTGCCCCTGCTTGCCCTGAGGCCCCTGCCTGCCCCGCGCTCCCCGAGGCCCCGCCGGCGCCTGCCATGTCGCTGCCGCCCGCCCCCGCCGGATCGCTCCCGCCGGTGCCTGCCGCCCCTCCTGGGGATGCCCCTCCCGCACCTGCCGGATCGCTCCCGCCTGCGCCTGCCATGTCGCTCCCCCCTGCTCCGGCCATGTCGCTGCCACCCGCGCCCGCCGGATCGCTCCCGCCTGCCCCCGCAGGATCGGAGCCGCCGACGCCTGCCACTCCACCCGCGGGCCCTCCTCCTCCGCTGGCCCCGCCTTCCCCGGAACCACCGTCTCCGGCGGCCCCGCCCGTGCCTGCTCCGCTGGCTCCGGCACCACCGGCGCCTGCGTCACCTCCGCTCCCGGCCGAGCCGCCTGCACCTGCGCCGGAAGCGCCCGCGGAGCCTGCGCTGGCGCCCCCCTGACCTCCACCCGACCCGGTGCCCTCGGAGGAGAGCTCCTCGCCAGCGCAGGCGGCGAGGGTGAGTGCAAGGAGCGCGGAACCAGCGAGGAAGAAGGGGGTGCGAAGGGCCATGGGTTCCATCGTAGCCATGGCGCGCCTTTGTGCACCTGGATTGCGCTTAGCCGATCCACTCGCGGATCGGGGTGCCGCCGTCGGAGACGTAGAGCGGTCGACCGGAGGGGGTATCGAAGGAGCGATCGTGCTCGATGCCCAGGAGGGTGACGAGCGTGGCAAAGAGGTCCGGGACGGTCACGGCCTTCTCGCTGACCTTGGCGCCGTCGCTGTCCGTGGCGCCATGCAGGATACCTCGCCGCACGCCGCCGCCTGCGAGCCACCCGCTCCAGGCCTGCGGGTAGTGGTCGCGCCCCTCGTCGCCGTTGATGCGGGGCGTGCGGCCAAACTCGCCCAGGCAGAGCACCAGGGTGCTGGCCAGGAGCTTCCGTTGCTCCAGATCCCGCAGCAGCGCGGAGGCCCCCTGGTCCAGGGTCCCGGACAGCTTCTTCACCCGGTTGAAGCCGTCGCGGTGCGTGTCCCAGCCGTCGAGGGTGACCTCGACCAGCGAGACGCCCTGCTCGACCAGCCGGCGGGCCGCCAGGCAGCCGCGGCCGAAGTCCGAGTCGCCGTAGTCCTTGCGGAGCGCCTCCGGCTCGTCCTCGACGGAGAAGGCCGAGAGCCGGGGGGAGCGCATCATGCGGACAGCCTGCGCCTGCACCTCGCGGCGCCCCGGGATCTGCGGATCCCCCAGCTCCTGGAAGAAGCGATCGTCGAGGGCACCAAGGGCCTCGCGGCGCCGGTCGAAGCGCTCGTCGTTGACGTTGCGCGGGTAGGCCACGTTCTGGGGCAACCCGGCCCGGGGGACCACGAAGGGGCCGTGCTGCACCCCGAGGAATCCGCCGCTCTGGCTCGGCCCTCCCAGGCTGACAAAGGCCGGTAGCTCGCCGTCCTTGGGGGCCTTCAGCGCGCTGACCCAGCCCCCCAGCGCCGGGTGGATCACCGTCGGGTTGGGCGCGTAGCCGGTGTGCAGCAGGTACCGCGCTCGCTGGTGGTTCCCCTCCTTGCTGGTGCCCCGGAACACCGTCATCAGGTTGGTGGACGCCGCCAGCCTCGGCAGGTGCTCGCTGAACGTGAGCCCCGGGGTCCGGGTGGCGATCGCCTTGAAAGGGCCTGCGTTCTTCGAGGATGGTTTGGGGTCAAACGTATCGAGGTGGCTGGGGCCTCCGTTGAGCCAGAGGACGATGCAGGAGCGAGCCCTGGCCGCGGGGGCGCCCTGGGCAGGGGCGCCCTGGGCGAGGGCGCTGCGTCGAGCGAGGGAGGTGAGGAGGGCGCCGGTGAGACCGCCAGCGCCGAGGAGCAGATCGCGTCGAAACATGGGGGCCTCGTGGGTCAGTGGTTGAAGAAGAATTCGCTGGAGTTGAGCAGGGCCCAGAAGAGATCCTCGTAGGCCTGGCGGCGCGCGGCGCGGGGGCCCGGTTTTTTTGCGAGGGCGCGGTTCTTGTCGAGGGCGGTGAGGGGGTCACGGGCCAGGTTCTTCTTGCCCTTGCCCTTGCCCTTGGCCTCGGGGGGCGCCTGCGATTCGCTCTGGACCACCTCCCGGGGGGCATCCAGGAAGGCGCGCCAGCGCTCCACTTCCGCGGCGGAGGGGGGGCGCCCGAGGGTGCGCAGGTAGAGCGCCCGGATCTTGCTTGCATCGTCCCCTTCGCTGGCCAGGATCTCCCCCAGCGCCGCGCCGGGGACCGCCGTCGAACCGGCGGAGGTGAGGCGCCCGTTGAGCAGCAGCAACGACTGGGGGATCGTGCCGTCGAAATCCTCGTCGTTGTCCTCCTCGTCGACGTCGAAGAGGCGATGAAACTGGCCCCGGGTCATCTGCTTGATCCTCTCCAGCTCGTCCTCGCCGTTGCGGGCGAGGAGCCGGTCGATCTGCGTCGCGGCGATGAGCGAGTCGAGCAGCTCGTCGGAGCCCAGCGGGCGCAGGTGGTACCGGGACCACAGCTTCCCCTGTGCTTCCCGGGGGCCCGCGGCGAGCTGGTACGCCTCGGTGGAGACGATCAGGCGCATCGTTCGTTTGAGGTCATACTTGTGCTGGACAAGGTCGGCGGCGAGGCGGTCGAGGAGCTCGGGCATGACCGGGGGGTTGGTGTCCCGGAAGTCATCGATCGGGTGGACGATCCCGGGGCCGAGGAAGTGGCCCCAGAGGCGGTTGACGATGGCGCGGGCGAACCAGGGGTTCTCCGGCGCGGTCATCCAGGAGGCGAGGGCCTTGCGGCGGCTGGGGCTCCCGGAGAAATCGCTGCCATCGAGGGCCCCCGGGGTGATCTCGGCGTACTCGGCGAAGCCCATGCGCCGGGGCCCTCCCCGGACCGGGCGCTCGGTGTCGTAGACGTCCACGCGGCGCCGGTTGCCGTCGCGCTCCACCAGCTCGCCCTTGGTCTGGACGAAGCAGGCGGTGAAGCGGCGAAAATCGTCGATCTTCCACTTCTCGGTCTTGTGGTCGTGGCACTGGGCGCACTGGATCTGCACCCCGAGGAAGACCCGCGAGGTGGCGCCGGCGAGGTCCGCGGGCGTGTCCTTGTACTTGAGCAGCCAGTTCACCGCGCCGTTCACCGCGCTCGCGTCGTCCCCGTCCGGTCGGTTCTGCCCGGAGGCCGTCAGCAGCCCCCGTACCAGCTCGTCCCAGGGGGTGTTCTTCTCGAAATGCTGCCGCAACCAGCCCCGGAACGAGGCCCTGTCCACCAGCGCCTCCCGCAGCTGGTTGCCCAGCAGGACCCGCTCCCAGTGGTTGGTCCAGTGCTCGGCGTACCGCGGGCTCGCCAGCATCGCCTCCACCGCCTTCGCCCTCCGATCCTCCGCCGGGCTGGCCAGGAAGGACTCCACCTCCTCCGCGCTCGGGATCACCCCCCGCAGCGCCAGCGAGACCCGCCGGTAATAACCCGCGTCATCCACCCGCGGCGCCGGCGTGATCCCCTCCTTTTGCCACCGGGCCCGCAGCATCTGGTCCACCTCCCCGGGGGTCAGCTCGGCGACCGGCGCCGCGCTCGACCCCGCCGGGGCCGTCGTGGAGGTCGCCTGCGTCGGAGGAGGAGCGTTCGGGCGGCAGTGGGTCAACGCCGCCGGCAGCAGGCCCAGCGCCGCTGCCAGAAGCACCGCAGAGGGAGTTCTCATGGCCCCAGGTTGCAGCAAGCCTCGTGCCGCGTCGATGCAGGTGATCCTGCGCAGGCAAGGCGCCGTGGACCGCCGCGCTCTCCCCCGGAACGGGGTGTTCCTGTTACGTAACGGGTCGCGAGGCATGCCCCCCTCGCGGTTCCATCCTGGAGGGCTCACGATGCGTTTTCTCTCCCACGGCCCCCGTTCCCCGGGCCCTCGCCCCTGGTTGATCCCCGTCGTGCTGGGCACGATCGTCGTGACCCTGCTGATCGCGGCGGTGGTCGTCTTCCTGGTGCTGCGCGCCGGGCCGCCCCGGCGCAGGGCCGCGCTGCTCGATCACCCGAGCAGGCGCTGCAGCTCGGCGCTGCCCACCAGCACCGCCTCGGTCGCCCCTTCCGGGCGCGGCGCGGTCGCCGGTCGCACCTGGAGGCCCTGGGGCGTAGAGAAGATCCATACGTGATGGGAGCTCAGGGCGCCCGGCGTCGGCGCGGAGGGGACCGGGGGCGCGAGCGGTGCGGCGGGGGAAGCCGGGGCTGGAGGGGCCGGAGGGGCCGGCGGAGCGGGGGCGGGCGTGGGCGTGTAGAGCTGGGCGGGGGTGGAGGGGTGGAAGGAGCTGGCGATGGTGTGCTGGCCCTCGTTGATGAGCTGCGGAGGGGAGGGGATCTCGTCCTCCTCGGAGAAGGCGTGGGTGGGCCAGTCGTCGGGGTCGTTGGTGGCAGGGGCAGGGAAGGGCATGACCTCGGTGGACGAGGTCTCGGGGCGACTGGTGATGGGGCGCGTCGGTGCGGGAGGGCGCTCCGAGAGGGAAGGGGAGGGAGGGCGGACGGTGCCTGGCGTGGGGCGCGCGGGGGAGGTCCCGGGACGCGCTCCGGCGGTGGGCGCTCCGGCGGTGGGTGCTGGCGCCCCGGGAGAGCGAGGGCGGAACCCGGTGCCCGCGGTGGGCATGGGGCCCTGGGTGGCCGCCGGAGGGACCGGGGTGGCGGGGGTCCCTGCGGCGGGACGAGGGGCGGGGGGTCGGGGCGCTGGTGTTGCCGAGACGGCCTGCATGACGGCGGTCCCACGGGCACCGGTCGCGGGGCGCGCGGGCGCTTCCTGGTAAGGGGGCTCGGGCGGAGGCGGCGGGGGCGGTGGGGGCGGAGGCGGCGCCATGGAGCCTGCGGCGTCCTTCAGCTCGGCGACCTGGCGGGCCAGCGCGAAGGCGCGATCGTCGTCCCCTGCTTCCTCGGCGGCCTCGGAGGCTCGCTTGACCCACTTGAGCGCGTCTGCGCGCTCTCCGCGGGCCCACATGGCCTGCGCGGTCGAGAGCGCCCAGGCCACGTCTTCTGGATCCGTCGCGAGGGGTTGAGGGAAAGGCGCCGTATCGCTCATGGGACCGAATTATCCCACTTCCCGGACCGCGACCAGGCGATCTCCGCTATAACCCTGCGTCAGGAGAGTCCATCGGATGGCGAGCAACCAGGTGTCGGTGGCGGCGGGCATGGCCATGGTCGTCGCGGGCGGGGGTCTGTGGGGGGTCGCTTCGTATGCCCAGGTCCAGCGCGCTCTGACCGTGGCTCCTGCCCGCTCTGCCCCCCTCTCGTCCTGCCCACCCTGCCCTTCCTGCCCCGCCGAACCGGCCCGGCTTGTCCCCCCTTCGGCGCCCCCGGGGGCCTCGGCCAGCGGCGCCCCTGCGTCCTCGGCCCCTGCTCCGGCCTCGGCCTCGGCCAGCGCTGCCCCTGCGTCCTCCGCGGCGTCCCCGGGGGGCACGGTGTTCCGCTTTGAACCGGGCAAGGTCGTCTTCGCCAAGGACGAGATCCCGCGGCTGCTGGCCCATTGCCGCGAGCAGCTCAAGACCCCGCAGGTGAAGCTCCTGGTCGAGGGGGTCGGCGACGAGGAAGGGCCCAAGGGGCTGCCCCTCGGACGGAGCCGCGCGGTGGTCGCTCGCCAGCTGCTCATCGAGGCTGGCTTCGACGGCGAGCGGCTCGTGCTTGCCCCGCCCCGGGTCTCGGCCGAAGACGCGGGGCTCTGGCTGCGACCCCTGGAGGTCAAGAATCCATGATGCTCGATCTCGATGTCCTGCTGCTCGGCCTGGTCGGGGCAGGCTTCATGGCCACCGGCGGCGCCTTGCTGCGCACGCCGGCCCTGTCCCGCGCCCGGTTCCTTGAAGCGCGCGCGGTTGCCGCCCGCGATGAGGCCATCGCCTCCGCCGAGCGCGCCTCGGCGTCCGCTCGCTCGGCGGAGGCCGAGAGCGAGCAGCTCCGCGCCGAGCTCCACGAGGCCCAGCGCAAGCTGGCGAGCCAGCAGAAGATCGGCGGTGAGCTGCGCCAGCAGGAGGCCACCGCCAGGCAGCATGCCGCCGAGCTGAAGGCGGCCCTCGCCGAGCTGGCCGTCGAGCGCGAGCTGTCCCAGCAGCTCGAGGCCCAGAGCGAGGAGCTGCGGGGCAAGCTCCGGGACGCCCAGCAAGAGCTCACCGCGCTGCAAGACCAGCTGAAGAGCGCGTCCTCGACCCCTCCCCGCGTCACCGAGCTGGAGGCGCGCCTCAAGGAAACCGAGACGCGCCTCAAGGACTCGGAGACGCGCCTCAAGAACACCGAGACCCGCCAGAAGTCCTCCGAGTCCCGGGCTCGCGAGCTGGAGACCCGCTTCAAGGACCAGGAGACCCGCTGGAAGGCCGCCGAGGACCGCGCCAGGGACCTGGAAGCCCAGCTCCAGAAGGCCCGCGCCGCGACCCCGCCCCCGGCTCCTGCCGCCGCCTCCCAGGAAGAGCTGGAGGCCGCTCGCAACAAGATCGCCGCCCTCGAACGCATGCTGGAAGGCTCCCGGGCCCGGGCGCGTGATCTGCAGAAAGAGCTGAGCGCCCTCAAGGGCGAATGACCTTTCTCCGGGCCATCGAGCGTTTCTTCGCTCGCTCCCTCGAACGAGGCCTCGCGGCGCCGGGCCTTGACCACCTCGCCTCCGGCTGGGCCTGGGGGGCGCGTCGTGAACGAAGGATCCACCCCGATCCGTCGCGGCGATGGATCGGGGTGGAGGGCGCAACCCTGGGTGGGTCATGGAAGACACCTGTGAGCCTTGCGATGGCCGAGGCGCTGGGGAAATTTGGGGAGAAGCCGGTGTTCTGGTCCCACGGGTACGGCGGACGGAGCAAGGGCCTGGTGGGGCCTGGCCAGGGGGGGAGGGAGGTCGGGGATGAGGCAGCGCTGGCGGCGCGACGCCTGGCGGTTCAGGGGATCGAGGTGTGGTCGGGGGAGGCTCCGAGGGAGGGGCGTGTGGTGGTGGCGGACGGGGCGCGGCTGCACCGCGGCGACGGGGTGCAGGTGGTGCTGGCGCTGGACGACGAGCGGCCGTGGGGTGCTGGTCGTTGCCCGCCGGCGGGCGATCTGAGGGCTCCTGCGGGCCATCTGCTGGGGGTGGCGAGCCAGGTGGTGCGGGTCGGTGCGGGGCCTGCGGCGGCGCTGGAGGCGGGGGTGTGGCGTGCGCGCTGGTGGCTGGATCTGCCTCCGGGGCTGGGGCGTCGGGTGGCGGTGGTGACGGCGATCGCGCGGCCCGGGCGCTTCGTGGGGGGGCTGGAGCGCGCGGGGTTCGAGGTGGTGAGCCGGATCGAGCTCCCCGATCACGGCGGCACCGGGGTCGAGGGGCTGGTGGAGAGGGGCCTGCGCGGGTGCCGCGCGGAGCAGGTGCTGTGCACGGAGAAATGCAGGGAATGGCTGCCCGACACGGTGGCCGGGCGGCAGGTGGTGGCGGTGCCCCTGGGGCTGGAGTTGCCCCCGGGGCTCGTGGAGGAGGTCCTTCGGGGGCTCAGATGACGGTAGGTTTCACGGACCGCGGCTGCTACCCTGGCGCGCCATGATGCGGATGCGTGGAGGCCTCCTGGCAGGCCTGATGCTGGCGGTTGCGCTCTCGGGTTCGGGCTGTGCACCGGCGAAACCCAGGGCAAAGATGGCGAACGTCACCGCGGGGGCGATGCCTCCGGGCGGCGCGTTCAAGGGGGTCTGGTACAGCGAGGCTTTTGGCGAGCTGCACCTGGTGACCGAGGGGGCCAACATCGTCGGGAAGTGGAAGGACAAGACCCACGGTCGCTGGGGCAAGATGTCCGGCACGGTCGACGGTGACCTGGCCAAATTCCGCTGGGAAGAGCACAAGATGGGCGCCATCGGGCCGGGGTCCACCACCCTGGGGCGCGGGTACTTCAAGTTCATGCCGGCGGAGGAGGGGGCCCTGCCGCGGCTCAAGGGCGAGTGGGGGTATGAAGAGAACGAGGTGGGCGGCGGTAACTGGGACATGAACCGCGTCCAGGACCGCGAACCCAACCTGAACGAGGTCAAGAGCGACGAGGACCCCACCGTCGACTCGGGCTGGGACGCAGACCCGAAGAAGAACGACAAGAAGTTAGCGCCGCGGCCCTCGATTCAGGGCTGCTCGCCGCCGTCGATCCAGGCCTGCAAGATCGCCTGCTGCGCGGCGGTCAGGCATGCGGCCTTGCCCACATCCTTGGCCGGATCGCCGGTGCAGCCGGCGCCCGGGGGCATCGTGCCGTTCTGGATCCGATCCAGCATGCAGGCCCCCTTGCTCTTGCCCCCGCACGAGGCGGCGCTCGCCTGCAGCGTGGCGAAGTTGTTGACGTTCAGCCCCCCGCTCGCCCCGCTGGTGTGGCAGGGCCCGCACTTCGATTGCACGATCGGCAGCACGTCCTCCGCGTAACTCGGCGCCGCCCCCGCCTGGCCCCCTTGCCCCGCGCCGCCTGCCCCGCCCTCTCCGGCCTGGCCCGCTCCCCCTTGCCCGCCAGCCCCGGCGCCGCCCCCGCCACCGGCCCCGGCCTGTCCGGAACTTCCGGACTGCCCCGCCTGTCCAGAACTTCCGGACATGCCCCCCTCGCCGGCCTGCCCGGAGCCTCCGGACATCCCGCCGGCGCCTGCCTCGCCCCCGGCGCCCCCCCCGCCGCTGTTCTCGCAGAGGGTCTTGCACTCGTTCGCCGCGCAGGGGCTGGAGCAGGAGCACTGCTGGAGCGCCTGGAACTGGCTGTTGGAGGCGCAGGCGGCGGGGTCGGCGTCGGGGTTGGTGGAGCAGGCGCTGCACCCGGCGTTCTGGGAGCAGGCGGCGAACTCTGCGGCGCAGGTGTCCTTGGTGCAGGTGGTGCAGGAGATGGCGCCGCAGAGCTGCGGGGTGAGGGGGCACACCTCGGCGCACTGAGCGCAGGAGCAGGCGCTGAGCGCGAGGAAGGCGTCGCTGGCGAGGCAGGCCGGGGTGAGGTTCTGGATGCAACCGGGGCAGGCCGCGTCGCCGAGGCAGGCCTGGATCTGCTCGCCGCAGCGCTCCAGCGCGCATTCCTGGCAGGTTTGCGGAGAACCCCCGGCCCCTGCGGCGCCGGCCCCTGCACCTGCGGCGCCGGACTCACCGCTGACGCCGCCGTTGCCTGCGCCCGCCTCGCCCGCGGCGCCGGCCTGCCCTGCTTCCCCTGCGGCGCCGGCCCCTCCGGCCCCCTGGCCTGCCTGGCCCGCGGTGCCTGCTGCTCCTGCCTCGCCTGCGGCCCCGGCGCCCGCCTCGCCGCTGGCCCCGGCGCCCCCGACCCCGCCGGTGCCCCCCGGGTCAGCGCCGCCTGCTCCGGCGGTGCCCCCTGCGCTGGTGCCGGCGACCCCCCCGGCTGCCCCCGCCGTCCCCGCGGTGCCTGCCGCCGAACCGCCGGCCCCGGCGACCCCTGCGGAGGCGCCAGAAGAGCCGCCGTTCCCTGCGGTCGCGGTGAAGTTTTCTTCATCCTCGCAAGCGATCAGGAGCGAGAGCGAGCCGATGCCAAGCAGGGCGATGAACAGCGCAGGTTTCCGCATGGCGCGAGGGTGTAGGTGTCGGTGATTCGGGTCAAGGGTTCGCGGCTGGATCTCGTTCTGAATCGGCGTCTTGTGTGCTAAAGATGTCAGATCATCATGGTGTCGAAACGCAGCCGTACGGCCCTCAGCCTTCTCTTCACGTTCTCTTCGCTCTTGCAGGTATCCTCGGCGCAGGCTGGTCCGAACGACCCGACGCTGCGTTTCCAGAAAGACCTCAAGGGAGACATCGCCGTCTTCGGCAGCACCCTGGCCCACGACTGTGGGACGAAGGCCGCGCTGCCCCAGGGGGCGACGGTGTCCTGTGCGGGGCAGAACAACATCGCCGACACGGCTCCGGACATCTACTGGCGCGACAACGTGGCCAACGGCTCCATCGAGCCGCTCCAGGCGCGGACGTCGGCCACGCTGAAGATGCCGCCTGGCTCGAAGGTGGTGTACGCGCGGCTGTACTGGGCGGCGATCAAGAAGGGCAACGCGCCCGACACGACGGCGACCCTCGACTGGCTGGGCGGTCCGAGCACGGTGATCAAGGCCGATGCGACCTGGACCCAGGCGACGAACCTCAACTCGCTGCCCGACACGTTCTATTACCAGGCCTCCGGCGACGCGACCGCGTTCATCTCGGAATGGGGTGCCGGCGACTTCCGCGTGACCGACGTGGACGGCCTGCCGCTGGCGGGGCTCAACCTTGACCGCGCCTTCACCGGCTGGACGATGGTGGTCTTCTTCGAGAACGAGAGCGAGCAGCTCCGCAACCTGGCGCTCTTCGACGGCTTCACCTACATCGCGCCCGCCGAGGGGACGAAGAAGGTCGAGGTGGATCTCAAGGGGTTCCTGGTGCCGCCGGGGTTTGACGCCAAGATGACCGCCCTCACCTACGAGGGCGACACCGACTACGGCGGCGACTTCTTCCTGATCAACGGGAACAAGGCCTCCGACGCGCTGAACCCGGAGAACAACTTCTTCAACTCCTCCCGCAGCGTCCTCGGCTCGGCGGTCTCCGGCGATTTTGACGTCCCGAAGCTCTCGGGCCTCCCCGGCATCATGTCCGGCTACGACCTCGACACGGTCGATATCTCCAAGTTCATCAAGCCCAACGACACGTCGGCCAAGATCGGCGCCCAGAGCGACCTCGATATCTTCATCCTGGGCGCCTTCGCCACCTCGATCACCAACAAGGCCCCCAACTTCACCGTCACCAAGACGGCCAATGATCTCGACGGCGGCGCGCTGCTCCCCGGCGACGAGATCGAGTTCACCATCACCCTCACCAACACCGGCAACGATCCCTCCATCGACACCGTGTTGACCGACGTGCTCGAGCCGGGCCTCGAGTACATCCCCGGCTCCATCACCCTCAACGGCGCCCCCAAGACCGACACCAGCGGCGACGACGAGGCCCAGTACTCCGGCGCCACCAGCACCCTCTCCTGGTTCCTCGGCTCCGCCGCGGGCCCCAGCAAGGGCGGCAAGGTCGCCGTCGGCGCCTCCATCACCGTCAGCTTCCGCGCCAAGATCTCCGCCGACAAGGAGGAAGGCTCGGTCTCCAACCAGGCCCTCCTCAAGGGCGTCGGCGAGGCCATCCGGGTCGCCAACCCCGCCGCCCCGCTCTCCGAGTGGCTCAGCGACGGCGACCCCAACGAGGTCGGCCCCCAGAAGACCGTGGTCGTCATCAAGGAGTGCGAGACCAGCGCTGACTGCAACGATCTCACCAAGCCCTTCTGCGACACCACCACCTTCACCTGCCAGCCCTGCAAGACCGACGCAAACTGCACCAACCCGCTGCTGCCCGCCTGCCAGCCCGACGGCTCCTGCAACGAGTGCTCCGAGTCCAACCAGGGCTTCTGCAAGAACGACGAGCCCATCTGCAACGTCCCCACCGGCACCTGCACCGTCTGCAAGCCCGCCACCAGCAACGACCCCGGCGACGCCTCCAAGTGCGATAACAACCCCGACGGCGAGGCCTGCATCGCCGGCGTCGGCGGCGATAACTTCTGCGGCTGCACCAAGGACAGCGACTGCGGCTCCCCCACCAGCGGCCGCGTCTGCGACACCGCCGATACCCTCAAGTGCATCGACGGCTGCCGTGGCGAAGGCGGCAACGGCTGCCCCACCACCCTCCTCTGCACCTCCAAGGATTCCAGCATCGGCAAGTGCGTCAACGACCCCGAGGACACCGACGCCAAGTGCTCCGATGGCCTCGACAACGACGGCGACGGCAAGACCGACTGCGACGACTCCGACTGCAAGAACAGCAGCATCTCCGCCTGCAAGGAGAACACCGACGCCAAGTGCAAGGATGGCGTCGACAACGACGGCGACTCGCAGACCGACTGCGATGACTCCGATTGCAAGGACAACCCCGCCATCACCGTCTGCGCCACCAAGGAAGACACCAACGAGAAGTGCAAGGACGGCAAGGACAACGACGGCGACGGCAAGACCGACTGCGATGACCCCGACTGCAAGGTCGAAGGCATCACCACCTGCGCCGACAACGCCGAGAACACCGACGCCAAGTGCTCCGATGGCGTCGACAACGACAGCAACGGCCTGATCGACTGCGCCGACCCCGCCTGCGGCGGTACCGCCCCCTGCTCCGAGAACACCGAGGAGAAGTGCAAGGACGGCAAGGACAACGACGCCGACAAGAAGATCGATTGCCAGGACCCGGGCTGCAAGGCCCTCCCCTTCTGCGGTGACGAGAACACCGATGAGAAGTGCAAGGATGGCATCGACAACGACGGCGATGGCCTCGTCGATTGCGAGGACTCCAGCTGCGTCGAGAGCCCCTCCGTCACCGTCTGCCCCTCCGCCGAGAACACCGACGGCAAGTGCAAGGACGGCCTCGACAACGATGGCGACGGCCTCTCCGATTGCGACGACCCCGAGTGCAAGTCCGCCAACCTCACCGCCTGCGCTGACCCCACCGATGGCAAGGGCAAGGGCGAGAACACCGACGCCAAGTGCTCCGATGGCGTCGACAACGATGGCGATGGCCAGATCGACTGCGCCGACCAGGAGTGCCGCGCCACTGACCTCTCCGTCTGCAAGGTCCCCCCGGCTGGCGATAACGCGGATGTCTCCCAGGAAGGCGG
Source organism: Polyangiaceae bacterium (assembly GCA_025453595.1). GTDB lineage: Bacteria > Myxococcota_A > Polyangia > Polyangiales > Polyangiaceae > JANWXX01. The sequence continues at coordinate 131 of JALOQB010000193.1, read as the reverse complement.
CTGCGGTTGTGCGGTCCCCGGCCAGTCCCGGCCCCTTGGCTCCCCGGCGCTTCTGCTGGGCCTCGCTGGCCTCGGGTTGCTCCTCTCCCGTCGTCGCTCCCGCTTAGCGGGATGGGGCTGCGCCCCGGGCG
>JALOQB010000485.1 GCA_025453595.1 Polyangiaceae bacterium | reverse complement strand
AGGAGGGGACGCCGCGGCTGACGAGGGCAGCGACGACCTCCTGGGCGCGGCGGATGGCGAGGACCTCGGGGTTGGTCTCGTCGCTGGAGGCGTGGCCGAGGCAGGCGACGCGGTCGAGCTCGGGGTGGTCTTTCATGACCCTGGCCAGTTCATCGAGGAGGGGGTTGTTGCTGGCGAGGATCTGGACGTGCTGACGCTCGAAGGAGACGTGCTGAACGATGCGGATGTGCTGCTGGTCGAGGAGAACGCGGGGCTGGTCGGGGCAGCCGTCGTCATCCTGGAAGCCGTTGTGGGTCTCGGGGAGGTCGGGGCAGCGGTCGCAGCGGTCGACGAGGCCGTCGCCGTCGTTGTCGGGGTCAGGGCAGCCGTCGTCGTCCTGGAAGCTGTCCTTGTCTTCCGGGGCGTCGGGGCAGCGGTCGCGGTGGTCGGGGATGCCGTCGCCGTCGCGGTCCGCGGTGGGGGGAGGGGAGGTCGTGGCAGGGGGGGCGGTCTGGGCAGCGGGGGCGGCGGGGTCGAGGGGGGCAGGCTGGAGGGGAGGGGGGCCGATGGGTTCAAAGAGGAAGCACCCCGGGAGCAGGGCCAGCAGGAGCGCAGCGGGGCGAGGGGTCATGAGGGGAGGATAGCGGCAGCGAGGGAGGGTCAGGGTGAGGGATTGCATTTTCTCCCGGGCGGTGGCACCCCGCGTGCGTCCTCATGATCACGCTCAACAAGCTCACGAAGCGCTACGGCCCCAAGGTTCTGTTCGAGAACGTTTCGATGCAGTTCGACCCCGGCAAGCGCTACGTGCTGGTGGGGGCGAACGGCGCCGGGAAGTCGACCCTGCTCAAGGTCATCTCGGGCCTGGAAGACTCGGACGCGGGGAGCGTCGACATCCCGAGCAAGCTGCGGGTGGGCGTGCTGCGCCAGGACCACTCGATGTACGACGACTGTCGCATCCTGGACACGGTGCTGATGGGCAACAAGCTGCTCTGGAGCGCGATGCAGGAGAAGGAGAAGCTCTACCTCGAGGAGATCACCGACGAGGTGGGGATGCGGCTGGCCGAGCTGGAGAACATCGTGGCGGAGGAGGACGGGTACACCGCCGAGTCGAGGGCCGCCGAGCTGCTGGAGGGGCTGGGGATCCCGACGGAGAAGCACCTGGAGTTGATGAGCTCCCTGGCGGGTGGCTACAAGCCCCGGGCGCTGCTGGCCCAGTCGCTGTTCGTGGGGGCCGATGTGCTGCTGCTGGACGAGCCCACCAACCACCTGGATCTGGACGCGATCCGCTGGCTGGAGAACTACCTCGTCGATGATTTCAAGGGCACGCTGGTCATCGTCAGCCACGACCGTCACTTCATGAACGCGGTGGCCTCCCACGTGGCGGACGTCGACTACCAGACGGTCACCATCTACACCGGCGATTACGACGATTTCATCGAGCAGAAGACCACCGGACGGCGCCAGGCCGAGGCCGACGTGGCCCAGAAGAAGAAGCGCGTGGCGGAGCTCAAGGAGTTCGTCGCCCGCTTCGGCGCCAGCGCCAACCGGTCGAGCCAGGCCCAGTCTCGCGTGAAGGAGATCGAGAAGCTCGAGGGGGCCATGTCCCTCAAGCGCTCCAGCGTGGTGCGCCCCTACATCAAGTTCGGCTTCGAGAAGCCCTCGGGCCGCGACGTGCTCCGGGTCGAGAACCTGCGCAAGGCCTTTGGCGAGAAGGTCATCTTCAACGACTTCAGCTTCAACCTCTCCCGGGGGGAGCGCCTCGTCGTCGTGGGGCCGAGCGGCATCGGCAAGACCACCCTGCTCAAGACCCTCATCGGCGAGTACACCGCCGACAAGGGCCTCATCGTCTGGGGGCATGACACCAACTTCGGCTACTTCGCCCAGGAGCACCACGAGGCCCTGGAGGCCGGCTACACCGCCTACGAGTGGCTCCACAACTTCGACAAGGACGCCACCGTCGAGCACGTGCGTTCCATCCTGGGGCGGCTGCTCTTCAGCGGCGAGGCGGGCCTGAAGAAGACCGAGACCCTCTCCGGCGGCGAGGCCGCTCGCCTGATGCTGGCCAAGCTGATCCTGCTGCAGAACAACGTGCTCGTCATGGATGAGCCCACCAACCACCTCGACGTCGAGAGCATCGACGCCCTCGTCGACGCGCTGTCCGAGTTCAAGGGCACCGTCATCACCACCAGCCACGACCGCCACTTCGTGTCTCGCGTCGGGACGCGGGTGCTCGAGCTGTCCGCCGCCGGGCCCCGGCTGTTCAACGGGAATTACGAGGAATTCCTGGAGAAATTCGGCGTCGAGTACCTGCGCAAGAGCTGAGCGTCGGGCCGCCGGGGGCGGCGCATCCGCCCCCCGGGCGCTGGCATCGAACCCGGTCGTTCATGCCTCTCCACGCTCCTTCTCGTTTTCTCATCAACCCCTCGGTGCGGGCGCGCTTCGGGGAGAGGGCCGAGCGCCTGGGGCCTCGCTACTTCGAGGGCGATCCACCCGCCGACGAGGCCTTTGCCTCGATCCGCTCGCTGCCTGCGGCCGAACGCAACGCCCTGGTCGATCAGGCGCTCCAGGGTCAGGCTCCGGGGGCCCCCGCGCCCCTCCTTGCCCTCGTCGAGGCCGGCCGTCAGACCCCGTTCTGGGTCGATTTTCCCCGCGTCGATCGGGGCGGCGCGACCTTCCTCCGGACGGGCCTCCTCGGTGGGCTCTTGCTGGGGTGTTACTCACTCACCGCCAGCTACTGCTCCCCCGCCGGGAACAAGCCCCTCACCTTCTCCGGACGCCTCGAGGAGGAGGCCCCCCGGCGTCTCGCCGAGACCGGCCGCTTTGTCCAGCTTGTCGCCCAGCCGGGGGCCTTGCTCCCCGGGGGGCCCGGCTGGTGCGCGGCCCTCAAGGTGCGCCTGATGCACGCCGCCGTCCGGGCCTTCTGCGCCGCCTCTCCCCGCTGGGATCGGCAGGCCTGGGGTGTCCCCATCAACGCCCCCGACATCGCCGGCACCGGCCTGCTCTTCTCCTGGGTCATCCTCGATGGCCTCGATCGCCTCGGGCTCGGCCCGCCCGTCCAGGATCGCGAGGACCTGATGCACCAGTGGCGCTACGTGAGCTGGCTGCTGGGCGCCCCGGAGGATCTGCTCTGGTCCTGCGAGGCCGACGCCCGCTGGTACTGGGAACTGCTGCTGGCCACCCAGGGCGACCCGGACCAGGACGCCCGGCGCCTGGCTCAGGCCCTTTTTACCTCCGGCGCCCGCGCCCCCTCCCCGGAGGCTCGCGCTCGTGCCCGGCGCATGGCCCCCATCAACCACGCCCTCTCCCGCTTCTTCCTGGGCGATGAGATCGGGGACAAGCTCGGGCTCGAGCGCAACGGGCTGCGCTTTGTGCTCCCCTCGATGGCCCGGCTCCTCTCGGGCAGCAACCGGCTGCTCCACCAGATCCCTCCGCTCCGCGCGACCAGCGTGGAGCGTGGCGCTCGCTACTGGCAGTTCATCGTCGATCAGGGGCTCCAGGGCGTCCCCGCGGAGTTCTCCATCCCGGAGCGCTTCCGCGGCGCCCCTCCGCCCTGAGCGCCTCGACGCACGCAGAGGGGTGTCATGAAATTGACACCCACGGCCCAGTCGAGGCGAGAAAGTGCGAGAAAGACCCACCGTGGGGGCGAGGCACACGTCTTGCGGCAGACCCCGGCATGATCGCAAGGCGCTGGTCTCTGTTGTGGCTTCTGGCCGTGGCTCTCCCCGTTGCTGCGTGTGGTGACGATGCTGCTTCCCCCGAACCTGGCGGCGGTGGGCAGGGCCCGGGGGGCGCCGGGGCCGGAGGCTCCCTGCAAGCCGGCGCAGGCGGAGCGGGCCAGGCCGGGGCTGCCGGCGAGGCAGGGTCCGGAACTTCCGGACAGGCAGGGGAAGGTGGGGCCGCGGGGGAGG
>JALOQB010000192.1 GCA_025453595.1 Polyangiaceae bacterium | reverse complement strand
TGCGGCTGCGGCTGCGGCTGCGGCTGCGGCTGCGGCTGCGGCTGCGGCTGCGGCTGCGGCTGCGGCTGCGGCTGCGGCTGCAGGAGAGGGACGGCTGCGAGTCAGCGCAGCCAGCTTGACTCGTTGGTGGGATTCAGATGCGCTCGATCTCGGGGTGGCGAGCGAGGAGGGCGTTGAGCCAGTGATCGGCTAGTTTTTCCTGGGCGCTGTTGGCGCGGAGGCGCTGCTGCAGGTGCTGGAAGTCGACGAGGTCGAGCTCCTGATCCTGGTTGTTGCAGGAGAAGACCATGAACTCCTTGCCGGTGACGGGGTCGCGGTGCTTCTGGAGGCACTGGGCGCAGATCTCCTTCATCATGCACTGCATGGGGGAGTTGATGCTGCCGATGCCGATGTGGCGGCGGTCGAGGTGGGGGGCGAGGACGCCGTGGCGGGCCTGCTGGACGGCGGCCATCATGCGGTCCGAGCCGATGGCGATGATGCGGGAGACGGAGGAGAGCTCGGCGACCTTGGGGCCGAGCTCCCCCTTGGCGAAGGCGATCATGGCCTGGACGATGTTGCCGCGGAAGTGGCTATCCTGGGGGCGCCGCGGGGTGATCTCGACGCCGGAGTCGGTGCACCAGATGACCTGGTCGGTGGAGGCCTCGATATCCCCCTGGTGGAAGAGGTCCTCGCCCTTGCGGTAGCCGGCGAAGTAGATGACCTGGGTGCCCTTCTCCTTCATGGCGCGGGCGATCGAGAAGAGGACCGCGTTGCCGAGGCCGCCGCCGGCGAGGAGGGCGGTGGTGGACGCGGGGATCTCGGTGGGGGTGCCGGTGGGGCCCATGAGCGAGACGCGCTCGCCCTTGCGGAGCATGGCGCAGAGGCGAGAGCTTGCGCCCATCTCGAGGACGATGGTCGACATCAGCCCCTTCTCCTTGTCGACCCAGGCGCCGGTGAGGGCGAGGCCCTCCATGGCCAGCCGCGTGCCCTCGACGATGGGGGCATTGAACTCGTAGTTCTGGAGCCGATAGAACTGGCCGGGCTGGAAGTTACGGGCCGCGAGGGGCGCGTGGATGATGACCTCGACGATGGTGGGGGTGAGCCGGATCACGTCATGGACCGTGGCGATCAGCTGCTCGTCGAGGTCGCGGAACAGGGTGGCGATGCGCTCGCGGCGGCGGGCGCGCTCCGCGTCGTCGACGGCGGCGCGATCCTGGTAGAGGGCGGCGACCTTCTCGAAGCCGACCTTGGCGCTGGCCATCGCCTTGACGACGCTGCCCGCGTAGTACGGGTGGTTGTCGCCGTAGAACGAGACGGTGCGGTCGGAGCCGTCGCTGTAGCTGGTGAAGAAGGCCTGGGCCGTGTCCTTCGCCGGGGTGAGGGTGACGGCGCCCTGCTCGTCGCGGCTGGCCTCGTGGGCCTGGAAGAACTGCTTGCGGGCGTCGAGGGCGAAGATCCCCGGGTTCTCCTTCTCGAAGGTGGTGTTGGGGCTCGTCCCGGCGGCGACGCACAGGGTGCGCGCGGGCAGATCGACGACCTCACCGGTCGACTTCCACTTGCCGTCCTCCCCGGTGGCGAAGCGCTCGAACTTCACCGAGGTCAGGGCGCCCCCCGGGTCGAGCACGGCCTCCAGCGGCGAAAGGTTCTCGAGGTAGCGCACGCCCTCCTCCAGGCTCTTCTCGACCTCCTCGTGGTTGAGGCGGTACGCCGGCGAGTCGAGGACGCTCTTGCGGTAGGCGATCGACACCCCACCCCACCCGTCCAGGAGCCCCTGGAAGGACGGCGCGCGCCCCTGCTCCCCGGCCCGCCTGCGCTCCTCCGCCACCGCGTCGGCGTGGCGCAGCTGCTCGTCCAGGAAGGCCAGCTCCTCCGCGTCGAAGGTCGCCCGGACCGCCGCCTCCCCCTGCTCGCTCACCAGCGCCCGGTAGCGCGCCGCCGTCTTCTCGACCTGGATCACGTAGTAGGCCAGCAGCTCGGTCGCCGTGTCGATCGCCGTGAGGCCGCCCCCGATCACGATCGCCGGCAGGCGGATCTGCAGGTTCGCCAGGCTCGACGGCTTGTAGGCCCCCGACAGCTGGAGCCCCATCAGGAAGTCAGACGCCTTCCGGATGCCCCGCGCCATGTTGTTCTTCAGCGGGATGATCGTCGGCCGACCCGCCCCCGCTGCAAGCGCCACGTGGTCAAACCCGAGCTTCCACGCGTCCTCGATGGTCATCGTGCCGCCGAAGCGCACGCCCCCGTAGAGCCGGATGCGGCGGTTGCGCGCCAGCGTCAGGTACGCGAGCGTCAGGAAGTTCTTGTCCCAGCGTACGGTGATTCCATACTCACTGACGCCGCCAAAACCGAGGACGATGCGCTCGTCCAGGTCGACGCACAGGCGCTTGAAATCGCGGATGGGGCGCGGCGCCCTGCCCTCGTCGCCGGTCAGCTCGACCGGCAGCGGCTCGACCTTCAGCCCGTCGACGCCGGCGACCGCGAAGCCCGCCCGGGACAGGTGGTGCGCGAGGGTGTAACCCGCCGGCCCCAGGCCCACCACCAGGGCGCTGCGGCCGTTGAGCGGGGCCGGGTGCGGCAGGCGCACGTTGAGCGGGTTCCAGCGGGTGAGCAGGCCGTAGATCTCGACCCCCCACGGCAGCGCCAGCACGTCCGTCAGCGTCGCCGTCTCGATCTGCGGGATGTTCACCGGCTCCTGCTTCTGGAACACGCACGCCTTCATGCAGTCGTTGCAGATCCGGTGGCCGGTGCCGGTGCACATCGGGTTGTCGATGCACACCAGCGCCAGGGCCCCGAGCGCGTCGCCCTGCTGCCGCAGCAGGTGCATCTCCGAGATCTTCTCGTCCAGGGGGCACCCCTGCAGCGGTACCCCCAGCGGGTTCGGCTTGATCGCCCCCGTCTTCGCGTCCCGCAGCCCCTTGGAGCACGAGTCCTTGTCCCGATCATGGCAGTACAGGCAGTAGTCCACCTCACTCTGGATCTGCCTCGGCATCCCCCTCGCATCCGTCAGCGCAAAACCATCCCGGTCGCGCCGGTGATGCTCGGGCCCCACGAACAGATCCGGCAGCTTCGGCTCCGGGCGCCGGATCTGCACCAGGTTCTGGAAATCCAGCTTCCGCGGCTCGCGCAGCGAGGACCACAGGTGCGCTGGATCGTGGTGATCCCGGCCCCGCGACGCCAGCCAGCCCTCGATGGCCTTCAGCGCCGCCTCGGCCACCGCCCCGGGGCGCAGGTGCGGCGCACCGGGGTCATCTTTGACCTCAAGGGAAGCAACGACCGCCTGGCGCGCGACCGGATCGGACTCGAGGGCGGAGGCCACGGCGGAGGCGAGGGCGCCGAGCTCGGGGCGCCAGCTGGCACCGCCGGCCTTTGCGATCTTGCGGGCGGTATCGTCGATCTCGAGGAGACGGAGGGTGGCGCGGGCGATGGCCAGCTCCTCGTCGTCGGAGCCGGCGCCGAGCAGGGCCTGGTCAACCCCCGCGGCGGCCAGGGCCAGCCGCGCCACCCGGGCGGGCTCCTCGGCCCCCTTGCCGGCGTCGGCCTTGAGGACGCGCTTCTTCACGAACTCGCGCTTGAAGGCCCAGATCGGGTCATGAGACAGCAGCGAGGCGCGGAGCGCGGCGACCTCGTTCTCGACGCGGAACAGCCGGGCCACGAAGGTGGAGAGGTGCGCGGCAGCGGCGATGTACGCGTTGCTGGTGGCGGCGGGCGTGGCCAGCGTGCCGCCCCCCTGCTCGAGGGCCGCGAGCCCGTCCGCGGCGGCCGCATCCTGCTCGCGGAGGAAGGCCCGGAAGCGCTCGGTCAGCTCGGCCAGCCGGGTCGGCTGGTACAGATCGGCGTAAGAAAAGCCATCGAGGCCGAGGGACAGCTCTTCAGGGGCGGCGGTGGCTTCCACCCAGGGTCGAAAGTCACGCTGCGGGGCCCGGGAGGAAGGAGGAGCAAGGGGGGTCAGGGGGGAAGCCGTCATGACGCGCTCGTGGTTCGAGTTGTGACGAACCTACAAGGGGCAAAGACCCCCGCACGTCAAGAGGAGAACGGCCTCATCGCGGGCCCCGGTCCGCTCACTTGAGCGAGATCACCTGCACGCCGCGGTCCTGGAGGGAAGCGATGACCTTGTCCCCGGCCACGCGCACCTCCGAGGGCCACGAGCGCAGCGCGCCCCGGTCGGTCAGCTTGTCCCCCGGAGCCGCCGGGTCCAGCGTGAAGATGTTGTTCTCGTTGTTGTAGCTCATCAGCACCGCCTGCTCGTCGCTGGTCCCGATGATGTTGTAGCTGCCGTAATACCAGGACTGGTCCACCTCGAGGATCTGCTCGCTCTGGGTGAACTTGCCCTCCTGGAAGCCGCCCAGCGAGACGATCCGCTGCGTGTTCCCCGTCCCCTGGTTGTACGTGTAGGTCATCCCGAAGAGGCGATTCTTGGCGAACACCACCTGCTGCATCGTCGAGTTTTCCCCGTCCACCGCCGTCGAATCCAGCAGCGTCGCCTTCCCGTCCTTGATCGAGGACAGACGGAAGATCTTGCTCACCGAGACGCAGATCTTGGCCTGCTCGTCGAACCACTTGTTGTAGCCGCCGTAGTAGTACGCATCCTTGCCGAAGCACTCCTCCCAGGAGGCGGCGGGCGTGCTCGTCTTCTTGTAGTCCACCGACACCAGCGCCCCGCTCTCGCCGTAGAAGCGCAGCGGCGACCCCGGTACGTTGATCTTCCCCACCATCTTCGGCGCAGCGGCGTTCGCCACGTCGATCTGATCGAGGTAGAAGCGCACCTTGCCCGGCTGCCCCGGCACCTCTTCCGCGTGGGACGTGACCAGCAGCCCGTTCACCGCCGAGAGGCCGGTGTGGAACTGACCCGCCGGAAGTTCCATGGTGCCAGCGAAGGCGGGCTTGGTGGGATCCTTGAGGTCGATGAGGTCGAGCACCTGCTTGGGGGGCGTACTGCCGTCGTAAGAGTCGGAGTACACGGTGCGGCGCATCACGACGGTGGAGCCGATCTGGAGGGCCGACTCTCCCCCTTCCATCAGCCACCCGCCGCCGTAATACCCGTCGTAGTAACCGCCGTAATAACCACCGTAATAACCGCCGTAGTAGCCGTTCTGGACGACAGGCAGGGTGTTGTGGCCGAGCACCTTGGGGGCAGCGGGGTTGCTGGTGTCGATGGTCAGCACATGGTTGGTGGTCTCCTGGGTGTAACCGTAGCCGTCTCCGTACGAGTAGGAGTAATCGGTCCAGAGCATGGTGAGCACGTCGCCGCTGGCGAAGAGGCGAGCGCCGTAGATGTTCGAGTTGTAGCAGCCGCCGGGGTCCTTTCCGGTGAAGGCCGAGAGGTCGAGCTGGGCGGGGGCCTCGGGGCTCTCCTCGCTGCCTGCGGGGACGATGTCGAGGGTGGCCTCGCCGGTCCACCAGTCGGCGGCGAGCCGGACCCGCTTGTTGCCCACGTTCATGGTGCGGCTGACCTTGTGGGAGAGGCCCACCTCGTCCTTCATCTTGGGGGCGTCGCGGTCGGCGATGTCGAAGGTCCGCAGCTTGTCGTCGGACAGGGAGAACAGCCGGTTGTCCTTGAGGAACGCCCGGCGCGCCTGCCCCTTCTGGGGCGCCACCCCGCGCTTGGTCAGCGTGTCCTTGGTGAAGTCCACCAGCTGGATCCCGCTCTTGTAGCTGCCGCAGCCCCAGGACTCGTTCGGCTGGTTCGTCGGCGGCTCCCAGCCGGCAAAGGGCACCAGGATCAGCCCCTGGTCATCCAGGATGGAGAAGGCCTTGTGGATCCGGTCCTGGTCCTCGGCAAAGTTGCCCCAGTTTCCGCCGAAGTGGACGCGCTCCAGCATCGTGGGCTTCGTCATGTCAGAGACGTCAAAGAGCGAGACGTTGAGGGAGCCGCCCTGGTTCTGGTTGTCGAAGCCGAGGGCGAGGATCCGGTCGCCGCGGGGCTCCATGTGGTACACCCAGCCCGGGATCTCCAGCTCGCCAAGCTGCTTCGGGGCCGCCGGGTCGCTCAGGTCAAAGGTGAAGAGCGGGTCCGTCTGCTCGGCGGTGATGGCGAAGGCGCGCTTGCCGTCAAAGCGGACGCTCCGGAGGCGCTCGGGCTTCGGCAGCTTGAGGTCGATCTTGGCGAGCGGGGTGAGCTGCTGCGCGCTCTGCACCTGGAAGGTCTGCAGCTTCGGCGGCATCTCCATGCTCCACACGCCGGGCTGGCTGATCACCCGCAGCACGCCCTCGTGCTCGTCCATCTGCCAGCGGCTCTCGATCTGCCCCTCGGCCTCGACGGAGGCCCCCAGCTTCATCTTGCCGGAGGGGTCAGAGATATCGACCACCTGGATCGTCGAGCGGCCGTTCTGCCACCCGTTTTCGCTGTAATCAACCTCGATACCGGCCACGAACATCCGCTTGTCGTTGACCGAGATGCTGCGGCGCCACCCCCAGCCGTAGCTGCTGTTCTTGTCCTCGTAGGTGATCTTGTCGACGCGGTGGATGGCCTTGAGGTTCTTGACCGAGATCGAGGAGATGGTCGTGTTGGGCTTGTCCGAGCACTGCCAGCAGTAGCCGCTCTCGTAGCTGACCGCGTAGAGCACGTCGCCGACGATGCGCGAGTCGGAGATCTCGCCGGGCAGATCGAAGGTGCCCTTGACCTGAAGGTTCTTCGGGTCCGTCGCGTCGAGGGCGGCGATGTGGCTCGAGGTCACCCACTTGCAGCTCTCGTAGCCATCCCCCTCGCACTCGTAGCGGCCCCAGCTCGAGAACATGGCGAAGACGGTGTTGTCCTTGACGTACATCTCGAAGGGCTGACCGCTCAGGGGATAACGCCCCAGCATCTTGAGGTCGTCAGCGTTGGAGACGTCGATGATGGCGAGGCCGCTGTTGCGCGAGAGGGTGTAGAGCCTCGACCCGCGGAGCTGGAGGATATCCGCCTCCTCGATGGTCTTCTTCGGATCTTCCGGGGTCTCACCCTCGTTCTTCCCGCCATTCTCCCCCGGGGGGGCGGCCCCGCCGCTGCCCGCTGCCCCGCTGCTGCTGCCGCCGGTCCCACCGGCCCCCGGCGAGGCGCTGTCCAGTCCGCCGTTCTTCGAGGAGTTGTTCGCCGGCGAATCCGACACGAAGTCGGTCTGGCCGGGCTGGGGTTCACCCGGAGACCCGGCGGCGCCCCGGTTGAGCGGAGCTTCCTGATCGGAGCAGCCCTGGAGCACCCCGAGGGCGGCAAACACAAAGGCGACCGTGGCGCGGTAGATCGAGCGGCGAGAAGTCATGCCAGCCCATGATGCACCCCCTGTGCCACCGCGGTCGCAGGTGGAATCAGCCGCCTGGTTGGGTGCCCCCGCTGGATGCCCTCGGCAAACCGTCCAGCACTACTGTTCAGCGGTTCAATTCACGTCAAAAGCGAGCTTGCGAGCGGGGGCGATGGCAGGGCACGGGATGTCCACGCCGGAGGAAGGATTCACGCGCTCCTTCAGGATCTTGCGCGTCTGCTCGATCTTCTCGCGATCCGGCGCCACGGCGACGAGCACGTACTCCTGCTTGACCCCCGAGAGGGAGCTGGTCTCCAGGAGGAATTCGAGCCACTCGACGCTGGCCAGCTCCGGGTGCCCCTTGAGGGCCTCGCGGGTCTTGTCGTAATTGAAGGTCGGCCCCGCGATGGTCCCTCGCCGCGCGACCTGGATCGACGGCCCCTTGCAAGGGGAAGCCGCAGGGGTCGGGGTGGTGGCAACAGCCGGGGTGATGGTCGCCGGGGCAGAGGCCGCAGGGGCCGCGGTCGCCGACGCAGCGGCTGCGGAGGTCACCGGCGCGCTCTTCGTGTCCGCGGCGCCTGCCCGGATGGACCGGATCTCGGCCAGGAGCTTCTGGGCCCCCTCCGCGTCCACGTTGTTCATCCGATCCTTGAGGGTCATCAGCGCGACGAAGGAGTCATCCAGCTTGCGCTGGTCTTCCCGGTACTCGGCGACCGTGAGCTTGCAGGTGTTGAAGTTGTTGCAGAGCTGCCCGCGCTGCTCCTTCAGCATGGCCACCAGGGCATCCGCCTCGCGCACCGCCGATTCCTTGTAGCTGGCGCTGGCACCGACCCCCATCGCGTTCACCGACCCCTCGAAGCTCTTGCCGTCGTACTTCAGCTGGGATTTCGAGCAATCCTCGCGCACGATCTTCCCGATAGGATCCGGACACGTGTACTCGCTGTAACCATCCCCTACAGGTACGGCGGGGGCCGCGCCGTTGCCGCAAGCAACCGCTCCGAGGGTCGCGGAAACCAGACATGAACACAGGGCGAAGAATCGGCGAACAGCACGCATGGGGTGACCGTTCTATCACCTTCCCCTGCCCTCCGGCATCAACGACGCAACGCCCGGTCGTGCCAGAGCAGCATCTCCAGCGACCCCACGTCCCGCAGGAAGGGCTGATCGTGGGGCCCGGGGGGGGCAATGAACTCGGAGGATACCCCGCCCTGGAGCAGCTCTTTGTGGAGATCACGGCTCACCTGCAGGTACGGATCCCCCTGGCTGCTCTCCACGTGCACCGGCAACCCCGGGCGCCCCTTGAGCGACGCCACGTACCCCGCGATCTGCCGGTGGCTGATCGCCGGTTGCACCACCCCGAAGGACGCGAACGACTGGGGCTTCCTGCGGAACACCTCCAGCGACACAAAGCCCCCCAGCGAGCAGCCGTCCACGCCCACCCGCGTCCCGTCCGCCTCCGGCACCTCTCGCACCACACGCTCCATCAGCTCGCCCGTCACGAACCCCGCCAGCGCGTCCAGCGTCCCCGGGGTATCACGGAAGCTCCATACATTGGGCGTGAAGGGGCACACCAGCACCAGCCCCCGGAAAGGGTCGGATGCCAGCAGCTTGTTCAGCTCCTCCGCCCGGGCGTCCGTCAGGTCCTTGCGCTTGAGCACCGACGCCACCGGCGGGCGCCTCAGCCGCGCGTAACACGAGGCCGCCCCGTAGCGATCCAGCCACGCGTAGGCGCCCGATTCGTGCCCCTCCTTCGCCTCCCCCAGCCCGTGAAACAGGATGAGGCAAGGCGCCTTCTGGCCCTCGGGCAGGTGCGTGGGCGCCAGGATCGTCGCCCTGCGGACAAAGGGTTTATCCCCCGGGAAACGCCAGTCCAGCAGCCGGAGGTCGGGCGGTGGTTCCTGGTGCCTGGGGGCCCCGGCCCGGGCCAGGCCCGGCACCAGCGGCAGCGAGAGCAGCGCGCGGCGGGAGAGTTGCACCTTCACTTGCAGTTCTTGTTCGACTGGATATCGATCCCTGCCTGCGCAGCGCCGCAGGCGTCGCAGTACATCTTCCCATCGCAGCCGCAGGCCCCGTCGACGGTGCACACGCAGCTGAGCGGATCGGGCTTCTTCTTGCAGACGCCTGAGACACCGTTGCCGCACAGCCCGTCCGGGTAATCGCAGAACTCATCCGGCTTGCAGCTTTTCCCCTGGAGAGAACAGGGAGTACCGCCTGCCCCGGCAGACCCCGCCTGCCCCGCGCTCCCACCGCTCCCACCTGCCCCTGCGCCGCCTTGCCCTGCGCCGCCTGCCCCTGCGCCACCGGCCCCTGCCTGTCCGGAACCTCCGGATGCCCCACCGGCCCCTGCCCCTGCCTGTCCGGAACCTCCGGACCCACCTTTCCCACCGCTGACGCCGCCCCCCTCGCCCGCCGCCCCCGAGGCTCCGGCCTCACCGCCGGCGCCTGCCTCCCCGCCGGCCCCGGCCTGCCCGGCGGCCCCGGAGCAGGCGTCGGTGCAGGAGAATTTCTTGCACTCGATGAGCGTCTGGAGCGTGGGGCAGCCCTTGGGGTACTTGGTCTTGCACTCGAACCACTGGTTGTCGGCAAAGTTGAAGGTTGCCATGTAGTTCAGCGCGAGGATGCACTCGGACTCGCCGCTGCACTGCGAGTTGAGGTCGCAGCAGGACTGATCCATGCAGGCATTGCAGGGCTCGGAGCCGTGGCTGAGGATCCCGCAGGAGGCCCCCCCTTGGCCGGCCTCACCCGCCTGGCCGGCCTCGCCCGCCTGGCCAGCCTCGCCGCTCGCCCCGGCCTCGCCTGCCTCACCACTTGCCCCGCCCTGCCCGGCTTCTCCCCCTTCGCCAGCGGCCCCTGCTTGACCGGAAGAGCCAGCTTGCCCGGAGCCACCGACCCCGGAAGCGCCGGCTCCTCCTGCGCCGGAGGCACCTGCGAGGCTCGCCCCTGCGGAGCCGCTGGCGCCGCTCTCGCCGCCTTCACCGCCTGCCCCTGCCGGGGTACCCGTGATGGTTCCATCGAAGGTGGAGCAGGACCAGAGACCGGCAAGAACCCCCAGCGCAAGCCAAGCACGGATTCGCATAAAGGTATCTTGGCCCAGCTTCTCCCGGGCCTCCAATGGAATAAAAACGGACAGATCAGGAGGGATTTACCCCATGGGATAAGCGAGCTCAGGAGCCCCAGCGGGCCATGGCGCCGAGGTCATGGACCTCACGGAACCCCTTGCCACGGAGCAGGGAGGCGGCAGCGGCGCTCCGCATACCGCTGGCGCAATAGACGACAAGCGGGCGCTCGCGGTCGGGCAATTCCGAGAGCCGGGCGCCAAGCTCACCGACCGGCAGGTTGATCGCACCGGGCAGGTGGCCGCCGGAAAATTCACCGGGAGAGCGCACATCGACCAGCCGGGCGCCGGCGTCGACGAGGGCGCGAGCGCGTGCCGGGTCGACCTTTCCTGCCATCTGTCGGAAAAGGGTGAACGCAACCAGGCCCAGGAGCAGGGCCAGGATCATCTTGTCGGAGCTCATCGGAGCGGGTGAGAGCCAGGCCAGGGGGAGAAGGGTTCAGAGCACCAGCGTATCCGGTGTGGACTGACCCCCGGCCCCACCGGGGAGCACAAGGATTTCCCGGTCGCGGAACTGGGCGTCCTGGGCCATGCGGGCGGCGAGGGGGGTGATCAAACGCTCCTCGATGACCCGCTTGAGAGGGCGGGCCCCGAGGGTCGGGTGGTAGCCGATGCGGGCGAGAAATTCCCGGGCCTCTGCGGTGACCCGGAGGCGCAGGTTGCGGCGTAGCAGGCCGGTCCGCTGGTTGGCGCGCTCCAGCTCCAGGTCGACGATCCGGAGCAGGTCCGCGGGGGATAGCCCGTGGAAGGAGATCACGTGATCGATCCGGTTGAAGAACTCGGGGCGAAAGTGCTGGCGCACGGCCTTGAGGAACGAGCCGTCGGAGCGGTCGTCGCCGAAGCCCACGGGCCCGCGGGCGCCGGCGCCCAGGTTGGAGGTCATCAGGATCATCGTCATGCGAAAGTCGACGAGGCGCCCGAAGGCATCGGAGAGCCTACCTTCCCCGAGGATCCCCAGGAGCAGGTCGAAGACCTCGGGGTGGGCCTTCTCGATCTCGTCGAGCAAGATCAGGCTCAAGGGTTGCTCGCGGACCCGCTGGGCGAGGCTGGAGACACCGCGCCCGACCTCCATCATCCGGGCCGCGGCCCCGGGGGCCATGAACTCGCTCATGTCGAGCCGGATCATCCGCCCCTCCTCGCCGAACATGTACCGGGTCAGCTGCTTGGCCAGCTCGGTCTTGCCCACCCCCGTGGGGCCCACAAAGAGCATGGTCCCGCAGGGTCGCTCCGGATCGTTGAGGCCCGCCTTGAAGCGGGCGAGGACCCGGGCCGCCACCCCGCAGGCCTCGTCCTGGCCGATGACCTGGCGGCGCAGCGCCGCGGCGTGAACCTCGGCCCCCGCGGGGATATCGTCGGCGATCAGCTCCACCGGCAGGCCCGAGTAGCGGGCGTAAGCCTCGGAAACTTCCCTCGCGGACAGGGCACGAGCGCGCGGGGCCGGGCTCTCCTGGTAGAGCCAGTCGACGAAGCGAAACCCCTTCCCAGGGAAGCAGTGCGAGGGCTGGAAGGTCGCCAGGTGCTGCACCAGCCGCTTGAGCCCCGGCGTCGACAGCCTGGCCCCTTGCTCCTTGCGGTGCTGGTACCGGTCCAGCATCCCGAGCATGACGGAGGCCGGCGTCTCCGCCAGACGGACCACCCGGAACAGGGATAGCAAGGCCGGAAAGCGGCGCTGGCAGCGCTCGAACTCCGCCTCCGTGCACTCGGCGATGAGGCCCATCTCTCCGGCCTGCAGCGCCGGCAGGAACAGCTCGGCGATGGAGGAGCCGTCCGGCTGCGGGTGCAGCAGCGGGACCAGCCGGTCCACGTGCAGGTAATCGCCCCGTTGACCCAGCTCCTCCGCGATCTGGAGGCAACGCTCTTGCCACATGCCCAGGTAGATCATGCCGGCGATGATCCGGTCGGCGGTGGTGGACCAGAGGGCAGGCCCCGGGGCGTCCGCGCGTCGCTCGCCGGCCAGCAGCCGGGCCATGCGGCGGACCCAGGTGGATTTGCCCACACCGGGCCCTCCGACCAGGAGCAGCGAGGCTGGCGGACGCTGCTGGAGCAGGGGCAGCAAGGGGCGCAGGTCGTCGTCATCACCGAGGGTCGGGGGCAGCTTGTGGCGCAGCGCCTTGTCGACCAGGTCCTCGGCGACGCGGGCCAGGGCGCTGGCGGGCGCGGGGGCTGCGCGGGTCAGCGCGAGCTCATCCATGCGCTGGAGGAAGCGTGGCTCCCACTCGCGCACGTACTCGTCGCCATCGTGCCGGAACTCGTAGATCCACCGAGGATTCTCCCCCAGCAACATGGTGCTCACGGCCTGCCGCAGCACCTCCGGAGCGAGGGAGAGATCTTCGAGGATGTACCACCCGCCCAGGCGCGGCATCATCACGCGGAACGCGCCGCTGGGCAGCTTGCTATGGATGTACGTCAGCCGGAGGGGGACCTTCTTTTTCCCGATCACCGTCCTCTTTTTCACGATCGAGAGCGGGTGCACGTCCACCAGCACCTCCTGGCTCTGAAAGGTCTCTTCCCAGAGGTACCGCAGCAGGTGATCCTCCCCCGTCACCTCCAGCTCCCGCAGGGTCAGCTCCAGCTGGCGAAAGACCTCGTCCTCCGTCGCGCCGTAGGCCGAGGGGGCAGGACGATCGAAGAGCGCATCCCAGGTGCGCAGCAGCACCCCGGTCTTGCGTCCGTCGAAGTGGGTGGTGAAGTAAACGCGAAACGAAGGCTTTGCCACGCGCCGCGCAGCATAACCGGAGCGACTGGCTCGCGCACCGCCCCCCACGCGCCTCTTGCCCCTGCCCCCCCGGTGGCGCTACTCGATCCCCGGTGAGCCGCGCCTCCCCTCGCCCCGCGCTGGCGCTCCTCGCGGGTCTGCTCGCGCTGGGCGCTCCCCACCGTACCGCGCGTGCGCAGGCCCTCGACTTGCAGGTGATCCCCGCCGAGGGGTGCCCTGCCGAGGCATGGTTTCGCGCCGAGCTGCTCCGGAGCAACCTCCAGGGGGCCGTCAAGATCTCCCTCGATCGCCACGAGAACGGCGAATTCTACGGGGAAATCTCCTTCCCTCGGGGCCTCAACGTCGCGCCCCGCCGGCTCTCCGGTCCGCTCTGCCAGACCGTCGCTGACGGACTGATCCTCATCGCGGGCGTCCACCTGCTGCCCCCGCCTCCTGCCTCGCCCCCCGCCCCGCCTGCTCCCCCGCCTCCCCCTGCCTCCACGCCCCTCCGCCTCGCCCTTGGCGCGGCGTTCCATGGCGACTCCTCCCTCCCCCAGACCCTCGCCCTCGGCGCAGGCGCAGGCGTCTGGCTCTCCCCGTCCCCTCGCCGGCTCCGCGGGATGATGCTCCAGGGCCTCTACAGCCGGGCCTCCGTCGATGCCATCGTCCCGGTGCGCCTTGACCACCTGCGGGCTCGCCTCGACCTGATCCCCTGGGACACCTCCCTCGGCTCCTCCTTCGCGCTGGGCTTCGGGCCTCACCTCGCCGGCGGCGCCCTCCGCGCCGAGGCCTCCCTCCCTTCTCGCACCCCTGACGCCCGCTCCCTCTGGTCCGTGGGCCTCTCCTCGCGCCTCCGCGCCGACACCGGCCCTCTCTGGATCGACCTCGATCTCGCCGCCTCCCTCTCCCTCACCCGCCGTCGCTTCGAGATCACGGGCCTCGATCAACCTCTCTTCTCCCTGCCCTCCTGGTCCCTCGCCGCCTCCCTCTC
>JALOQB010000484.1 GCA_025453595.1 Polyangiaceae bacterium | reverse complement strand
CGCGCGGTGGACATCCTCGCGGTAGACAAGGAGCGCGCCATGAAGCGGTGGGTGGAGTGGATGCAGAGCGCGAAGCAACAGGCGATGGCCCCGCTGATGGGCAAAGACGGGGAGGCCTCCTGGTTCCTGCTCTGGACCCGCACGGCCGTCCTGGGCCTGCTGCTGCTGCTGCTGTTCTTCGGCGGTTACGAGCTGCTGGAGCGCCACACGCTGGCGGAGGCGCCCCCCGCGCTGCTGCACCGGCTCCACCTGGCCCGCGGCCTGAGCGGGGCGCTGCTGCTGGGGACCTGGGCCTTCCTGAGCATCCGCAAGGCCCGGCTGGAGCGGGACGCCGCGCTCCAGGCGCGCCACGACGCGCAGCTACGACACCAGGAGAAGATGGCCAGCCTGGGGCTGATGGCCGCCGGCTTCGCCCACGACCTGGGGAACCCGCTGGCCTCCATCGCCAGCGAGCTGGAGATGCTGGAGGGGGAGGAAGATGGCGAGCGGATCCGCGCGTCGCTGGCGGTCCTCCGGCGCCACATCAACCGCATCAGCCGCACCCTGCGGGAGATGACCGACTTCGCCCGCAGGCGCAGCGAAGAGGTCACGGACGTGTCTGTCGAGCTGGCGGTCCAGGACTCCTTGCGGCTGCTGCGCCACGACCCGCGGTGGAAGCAGGTCCAGGTGGACCTCAGGCTCGACCCCGCCGCGCCCTCGGTCCGCATGGTCGAGGATCACCTGGTCCTCGTGCTGATCAACCTGATGCTCAACGCCGCCGACGCCATGCCCGGGGGCGGTGCCCTGCAGATCACCTCGGCAAAGCAGCGAGACGGCGTCGAGATCCGGGTGCGTGACACGGGCACCGGCATGCCTCCGGAGGTGCTCCGGAGCGCCCTGAAACCGCTCTTCACCACCAAGGAACACCACCGGGGGACCGGCCTCGGGCTCTCCGTGTCCAGCGACGTGGTACGCGCCGTCGGGGGCACCCTCGATCTCAGCAGCCAGCCCGGCGCCGGCACCGAGGTCCGTATCTGGCTACCGGGCGCGCTCCACCAGGAAGAACCACCATGTCCGAACGAATCCTGATCGTCGAGGATGAAGAGACGCTGCGCAACAACATCCACCGCTACCTGGAGCGCGCGGGGCACTCGGTCTCCAGCGCCGCCACCGGGAAGCAGGCCGCCGCCGAGCTGGAGCGCTCCCCCTTCGACCTCGTCATCACCGACTTCCGCCTCCCGGACACCGACGGCCTCCAGATCCTCGAGCAGGTCCGCACCCTCTGCCCTGACTCCATCGTCCTGATCATGACCGCCTACGCCTCCGTCGACGCCGCCGTCGAGGCGATGCGCCGCGGCGCCCACGACTACCTCCTCAAGCCCCTGTCCCTGGCGGACCTGCAGCGCCGCATCGATCGCCTCTCCGAGCACCGGCGCCTCACCCAGGAGAACGCGCGCCTCCGGACCCAGCTCCGGGGGGAAAACGAACCCTTCCAGCGCCTCCGCGCGGGCGGGGGGACGATGAGGAAGTTCTGTACATTCCTGGAGAAGATCGCCCCCTCGTCCAGCACGGTGCTGATCACCGGGGAGAGCGGCACGGGCAAGGAGCTGGTCGCCCGAGCAGTCCACGATCTTAGCCCCCGGCGCGGGGGACCCTTCGTGTCCCTGAACGTGAGCGCGATACCGGATACGCTGATGGAGAGCTACCTCTTCGGGCACGAGCGAGGCGCCTTCACCGGCGCGGATCGGCGCCGCGACGGCCTCTTCCGGGCCGCGACCGGGGGCACGCTGTTCCTGGACGAGATCGGGGAGCTCTCGCTGGCGATGCAGGCGAAGCTGCTCCGGGCCACGGAGACGCGGGAGATTCTCCCCGTCGGCAGCGATCGATCCATCAAGATCGACACCCGCATCGTCGCCGCCACCCACCGGGACCTCGCCGCCATGGTTCAGCAGGATCGCTTTCGTAGAGATCTTCTCTACAGGCTCTCGGTGATCCAGGCGATGGTGCCGCCGCTGCGGGAGCGACGGGAGGACGTGCGGGGGCTGGCGCTGTACCTGATCTCGCGCCACGCCCGGGAGCAGAAGAAGGAGATCGCCGGCGTGAGCCCCCGGGCCCTGCAGATCCTGGAACGGTACTCCTGGCCCGGGAACGTGCGCGAGCTATCGAACGTCATGGAGCGCGCCGTGCTGCTGACGGAGGCGCAGACCATCGACGTGGAGGACCTGCCCATCGAGCTGCAGGCGCTGGAGGACATCCCGGAGCCGCCGCTGCTCTCCCCTCCTCCGCAGCCCTCCAGCGACCAGGAATGCAACCTGGAGGCCGCAGCGCTGTCCTTCGAGCGCGCCCACATCGCCCACGTGCTCCAGCGGGCCCGCGGCAACCGGGAGGCGGCGGCCAAGCTCCTGGGCCTCTCCCCCGCCACCCTCTACCGCCACCTCCAGCGCACAGGCCTCAAGGGCTTCCGCTACCAGCCCGATGAGTGACCTCATGCCGCGGAATTTGAGTGGGTCTTAAAAGACCCTTTTGACCCCACAACCCCTGGCGTTCTTGCCGCCGGGCCCGAGGAAAATCCATGTCCGAAGCACGCCGCTCCTGGGCGGAACCGTTCAAGATCAAGATGGTCGAACCGCTGCGGCAGATCTCTCGACAAGATCGGGAAGAAGCGATCCGGACCGCCGGGTACAACACGTTCCTGCTGCGATCCCGCGATGTGTACATCGACCTGCTCACGGACAGCGGGACCAACGCCATGAGCGACCGGCAGTGGGCCGGGATGATGCTCGGGGATGAGGCCTACGCGGGCAGCGAGAACTACTACCATCTCGAGGACGCGGTGCGCCGTTGCTACGGCTACCGGCACCTGATCCCCACGCACCAGGGGCGCGGCGCCGAGCACCTGCTCTCCCGGTGCCTCATCCGGCCGGGCCATGTCGTCCCGGGAAACATGTACTTCACCACCACGAGGCTGCACCAGGAGCTCGCCGGAGGGACCTTCGTGGATGTCATCATCGACGAGGCCCACGATCCGGATAGCCTCCACCCATTCAAGGGCAACATCGATCTGGGGAAGCTGGAGGCGCAGATCGCCCTCCACGGGCCCTCGAAGATCCCCTACGTCTGCGTCGCTGCCACGGTGAACATGGCCGGAGGCCAGCCCATCTCGCTGGCCAACCTCCGGGCCGTGAGCGACCTCTGCCGACGCCACCGGATCCCGGTGATGCTCGACGCGACCCGGGCCATCGAGAACGCCTACTTCATCCAGCACCGAGAGCCTGGTCAGTCGCACAAGAGTATCGCCAGGATCCTGCGGGAGTTCTGCGATCTCACCGACGGCTGCACCATGAGCGCCAAGAAGGACCTCCTGGTGAACATCGGAGGCTTCCTCGCCTGCAACGACGATGCTCTCTTCGAGGAGGCGAGCAACATGGTGGTGATCTACGAGGGCCTGCACACCTACGGGGGCCTCGCGGGGCGCGACATGGAGGCCATGGCTCGCGGCATCGAGGAGGCGGTCGAGTACAGCTCCATCCGGGCCCGCATCGGCCAGGTCGAGTACGTGGCGGATCGGCTGCTCGCGGCCGGGATCCCCATCGTCCAGCCCACCGGCGGCCACGCCGTATTCCTCGACGCCCGGCGGTTCCTCCCGCACCTGCCACAGACCTCCTTCCCTGCCCAGGCGCTGGCGGCCGAGCTCTACGTCGAGAGTGGCGTCCGGGCCATGGAGCGAGGCATCGTCTCCGCCGGACGCGACGCGGTGACCGGCGAGAACCACGCCCCCAGGCTGGAGCTGGTCCGCCTCACCTTCCCTCGCCGCGTCTACACCCAGGCCCACTGCGACGTCGTCTGCGAGGGCGTGATCGAGCTGTTTCGGCACCGCGAGCAGCTCCGAGGCCTGCGCCTGGTCTATGAG
>JALOQB010000008.1 GCA_025453595.1 Polyangiaceae bacterium | reverse complement strand
GCCGCCGCCGCTGGGGTGGTTGATGATGAGCAGCGGCTTGTCGTCGCCGGCGTGGACCTTCTCGAAGAAGGCCGGGGGCTCCTCGCCGATCCAGTCGATGGCGCCCATGTTGACCCGGTCCGGGCGGGGGCGCAGCGGGATCACGCCGAAGTGGCCCCAGGTGAAGGTGGTGAGCTCTTCCGAGGGCATGCCGAAGGCCCACTGGGTCAGCCCGAGCCGCTCGATCACCGGCTGGAAATCGACGACCCACTCGTGCTCGCTGGACACGGGGATATCGAGGCCATCGGCCAGCGCGCCCTTGACCTTGTACTCGATGGGATCGCTGGAATCCGCCGACAGGAACGAGTGGATGTGGAAGTCGGCGCACATCACCCCGGTGCTGTCGACGCTGCGCCGCAGCTTGGCGTCGACGGTGACCTCTTGACCTGCATCAACGTTGACGACTTGATCAAGCAATTCCCATTCGTAGCCGCGGCTGACGATGACGCGGTGCTTGCCGGGGGGTACCTGGAGGCGGGACACGCCGTCCATGGCGAAGTCGACGTGGGAGCGGCTGTTGGCGGGGCGCTCGTCGCCCCAGGCGGCGGGGGGCTCTTCGGGGGCAGCGCCGTCGGGGAGGACCTGGACGCGGACCGGGAGGGGGGTCCCGCTGGGGTCGTCGACGGCCTTGACGACGAGGGTGGCGGCGCGAGGGAGGGTGAGGGCGGAGGCGCCGGCGGCGGGGACCGGGGGCTGGAGGGGGTAGCCGGTCTTGGAGACGGCGAGCTTGCCGGTGCCGTCGGGGGGGGCATGGATGACGTAGTTGCCCTGGGCGTCGGTGACGGTGCGGCTGAGGTAGGCGCCGTCGTCGCCGAGGAGGTGGACGAAGGCGCCGGGGACGGGGCCGCCGCCCTGCTCGGTGACGGTGCCCTTGACCTCGCGCCAGGCGGCCTCGCCGTCGGCGCGGCGCATGGCCTCGCGGAGGCCGTCGAGGTGGGGCCCGCCGGCGATGATCTCGACGTAGTCGAAGAAGGCCTCCTGGCCGGCGGGGACCAGCTTGCCGCCGCCGAGGAAGTACTGGAAGCCGCTGATGCCGACGGCGTACTCCATGGTGCGACCTGGGAGGCGCCAGGCGAAGCTCCAGTCGCCGCTCTCGAAGCCGGCCCAGGCGACCTGGCCCTTGGGCTCGGCGTAGCCGAACTCGGCGGTGACGAGCTTGGATTTGCTGGCGTGGAAGAAGCCGTGCATCTCGTCGAAGCGGAGGTTGTAGTCGTCCTCGGTCTCGTTGCGGATCCCGAGGCGGATCTTCAGGCGTTCCGAGCCCGGTTCGAGGATGTAATCATGGAGCGCCAGGGCGCCGTAGCTGCGGGGGAACAGGGCGCCGAGGCTGCCCAGGAAGGGGATGGATTTGAGGCGCCCCATCACCCGCACCACCGCCTCCTTGCCGTCGCTGCCGTCCTTGAGGACGGTGACCGACTCGGGCTCGATCATCTCCTTCGAGATGCCCAGGAGCGTCTCGCCGTACTTCGAGAGCCCCATCGGTCGACCGTCGGCCCCCACCCGGTCGATGCCGAGGATCTCGCCCCCGAAGCGGGCGTACCCGTCGGAGAAATCCTTGTCCTCGATGTAGACGGCGATCTTGTCGTTTGCCAGCAGGAAGTCCCCCACCTCGGGGAGCTGTCGCGGGTCTTCTCCCACGACGATCTGGCTGGCGTCCTTGATGCGGCCGGCGCGTGCCTGCTTCGCCGCCGCCGCCCCCAGCGGGTCCGGGTGGCCGTCGGGGCTGCCGGGCTCGAAGCAGTTGGGGAGGCAGCTCTGGGTGGGCTGCTGTTGCTGGCCCGTGTCTTCATCGGAGCAATGCAACCCCACCAGGATAAGCAGCACGGCCCAGGGAAGGAGTCGAAGGCGTCGTAGCATCGTCGCCTGATTGTAACGAAGCCTCCGCCCGCTGCCTTCTCTTGAATGCGCCCGGCGGCTCCTTCTTTTATCCTGGGCCGCAGGAGGCACCGTGCAGACCCAGCTCCGGATCATGACCTACAACGTGCGATACTTTGGCCATGCCACCCGGGGGGTCGCCAGCACCGCCGCGTCGCTCCGGGGGATAGCGCGGGCCATCGCCCGGCAGGACCCGGCGCTTGATCTGATCCTGCTCCAGGAGGTCGAGACGGCCTCGCTCCGTTCGACGGTGCTCCACGCGCGCCAGCGGCCGGAAGACACGCAGATCGATCGGTTGCTGGCGGCGCTGCATCAGGACCTCCGGGGGCTGGGCCGCCATGATCGGTACGAGGGGTACTATTTCCCGGCGCACAATTATTCGCTGGGACCTGCGGTCAGCCTGTACACCACGGGGCTCGCGATCCTGGTGCGTCATCCGCTGCGTGTGCTCCACCACAACGGCGCCGAGCCCCATGACATCACGCACCGAGCGCTGCGCCCCAACCGGGCCCACGCCGCGCCCCCTGCCGGCAAGAAGCCGTGGCTGAAGCAGACGCGGATCTGCGCCCACCTGGCCATCGATCTCGGGGGGGAGGTGCTGGATATCTTCAACACGCACCTCAGCTTGCCCTCGTTCCTTGACCCTGATTTCTGGCGTCGTCCGGAGCGCATGGGGCACGGGCTGAACCAGCTGGAGGAGGCGAAGAATCTCCGTGAGTTCATCGACGCCAAGCGATCCAGCGAGCGCTTCCTGGTGGCCGGCGATTTCAATGCGCTGCCGGGGTCCCCGGTGTACGAGGCGTTCCGGGGGGCGCTGCATGACCCCTTGCTGGCCCAGGTCGGCGGGGTCCCGGCGCTCAAGGCCTTCGCGACCGCCGGGTTTCTCCAGCTCCGCATGCACCTGGATCACCTGTTCTCCGGGCCCGGGGTCCGGTGGCTGGATCTGCGGGGGTCGGTGCCCTTTGATGACCCGGCCAGCCCCTTCCGTGGGCTTTCGGATCATTCTCCGCTGCTTGGGCACTTCTCGATCGAGCCAAGGTGCACTATACCGTGAGTCCCATGTCTCGCTCGTTCCGTGCCTTCCTCGTGGTCGGTGGTGCTGCTCTGCTGGCGGCCTGCTCGGATGGGGCCGTCGAGGGCCCCCTGAAAGACCTCAAATCCGCCGGTAGCCTTCCCGAATCGCGGCTGCCCTACGGCATCTGGGGCGACAGCCCGGCGCCCACCGGCGCTCGCCCCCGCGACATCCTCCAGGAGGCGGGCTGGTACAAGCGCGCCAAGCCTACCGAGAAGGCCCCGACGCACGGGGACAGCCCCTCCGGCGCGACCCCCCGCCCGATCCTGTGAGGGTGACCAGCGGCAAGAGCGCCACTCCGTACCGCTGAATCTCCCCCTGGTGTTCGCGGCGTGGCTGCAGATGCACCGCCCCCCGGCGATGCGCTCTAAGCGCAGGGGGTTCCTGGCGACGCGCTCGGCCAGCTCGTCGAGGGCTGCGGCGAGGGCAGGGGTTGCCCCCTTGCGCGCCTGGGCGATGAGCTGGGGGGTAGAGGCGTCGTCGACCATCAACAGGCCGGCGGTGGCCCCCTGACGAGGGCGACCTTCGCTGGCCACGAACAGATCGACGAGGGCGCTGGCGGCGAGGGAACGAACGGCAGCTTCTTCGTCCTTGTGCTCCTTGGCGAGCTTCCAGGTCCAGGCGGAGCCGGCGTCGCCGAGGGCCTTGGCCACCAGGTGGAGGGTGGAGTCATCAAGCTGACCGAGCTTGCCGCGCGCTGCGTCGGCGAGGGCCTGGGTGGCGGCGAGGCGCTGGGCGATGCCGAGGCCCGCGAGGAGGCCGCGCTGGCGGGGGCCGGCCTTGCGGGCTGCGTCGATGAGCTGCTGGAGGGCAGCGTCGTCGCCGACACGACCGATGGCCTCGGCGGTGACGCGAAGGACGTCAAAGTCGTCGTCCTGTCCCTGGAGGACGGCGAGGTAAACGGGGAGAGCGCGGGGGTCGCGGTGCATGCTGGAGGCCTCGATGAGGGCGAGGCGCCAGGCCTTCCAGGCGGAGTCGGAGAGGGAGCCGCGAGGGGGGGACTGGAGAGCGGCGCGCTCGAGCATGGGCAAGAGGGCCCTGGAGCCGAGGCGCTTGAGCTGGGGTGTGATGGGGGCGAAGCGGCCGCGCTTGGCGGCGTCCATCTCGGGGAGGCGCTGGGCGATGCGATCGAGGGCGAGGAAGGCATCGGGGGAGGCCTTGCGAGCCTTGGCGACCTCCTGGGAGAGGGAAGCGCGGGCGGCGTCGGAGAGCTGGGCCGCGTGGACGACGGCGCCGTTGGCGAGGGCGTCACGAGGGGAGAGGCCGAGGAGCGCCGGGGCGAGGAGGAGAGAAGAGAAGAGGTATTTGCGCATGGTGTGCTCCTGGGGGTTCAGTAACCGCTCTCCCACCACTTCTCGTCGGGGGAGACCTTACGAATCGCGTTGGTGCCGCAGTGGACCTCGCCGGAGAGGCGGTGGTAGAGATCCCAGTTCTCGATGTAGTGGACGGTGATACCGACCTTGGCGAAGGCCTCGGACATCTGGACCTCGAAGATATCCTTGCCGTCGATGACGGGGCCGTGAGGCTTGGGGGAGCCGAAGTGGGTGTCGGAGAGGTAGACGCCGTTGACGGTGCCGACCTGGTAGGCGAGGGAGTACCCCTGGACGTTCTCGTGGAGGTAGGGGAGGCGGATGATCTCGTCCTCGGTGATGCCGGTCTCTTTCTTGAGGATGGCGAGCTGGTTATCGATCTCGGCGGCGGTGGCGGCGCTCTCGGCCATGATGTCCTTGTCGGCGAGGAGATCGCTGATGCTGATCTCGGCGGGGAGGTAGCCGGAGCCGCCGAAGTTGATCCACTCCTTGCCGACGAACATGGTGACGTCGCCGTTGCCCTTGGCGACCTGCTCTTCGAGCATCTTCTTGGCGAGGCCGGGGTCGTTGAGGACGACCATCCAGCCGCGGGGGGTGCTGGCCTTGACGAAGCTGATGGTCTCGTCGACGTGGCCGACGAGGAGCCAGGAGGTATCGACGTAGACGTGGGGCTGGACCTGCTGGTCCTCGAGCATCTTGGAGTGCTTCTTGTCCGGGTAGAAGTCGGGGACGCTGCCGCGGAAGAGGCGACCGAGGGGGTAATCCTTGCCGTTGAAGCTGTAGGGGGGGATGGTCTCGGTGTTGCCGAAGGAGTCGAGGGAGTCCATGGAGCCCGGGTGCTTCATGTCGAACTCCTGGATGGCCGCGAAGTCGGGGCCGCGGAGGCGATTGAAGACGACCTTGCCGCCGGGGCGGAGGGCGCCATCCCTGATATTGGCGGAGCGGTAGACGACGCGGACGATGTGGTTCTTGCCCTCGACAGGGAGGGTCATGTACCCGGTCTCGAAGAGGTCCTGGGTCCACTGGTCGCCGGCGATGTTGATGTTGGATAGCTCGGTGACGCCATCGGGGACGCTGGCCTTGGAGACCGAGTCCTTGAGGTCGGTCCGCATGGCCTCGGAGCCCGGGTCGCTGGTGATCTTGGAGACGTAGATGGTCTCGGCGGGCTGGAGGTGGTGGTGGGTGAGCACGGGGGCCACGCGCAGGCGCACCTTGTCGGGGGAGGCCCCCTCGACGGGCTTGCCGCCCAGCTCGACCGAGTAGGTGAGCTCGGTGAACCCGTCCCAGACGTCGCGATCACGGACGATGTCGGTGGCCTCGATGGCGAACTCGACGCCGGTGCGGAGCTCGGCGGCGGAGAGGGTGTCGGTGGCGGGCCGGAAGACCGTGAAGGTGCCGGCGCCGTCGTTCTTGAAGAGACGAACCTTGGGGGCGGCCTTCTCGTCGACCGCGAGGCGGCCCACCGCGTCGTCGGGGGCGTCGGCCCAGGGGGCGGTCTTGAGGCGCGCCAGGTCGAGCAGGTCTTCGGGGCCGTTGATCTCCTCGTCGGCGGCGTCGTGGCAGGCGGCGAGGTTGATGTCGCTGCCGCTCTTGGGGCACTTCTTCAGGTCGTCGTCGAGGTTGGCGAGGAAGATGGCGCCGTGGGTCTTGTCCCAGGTATCTTCGTCCTTGTCGTCGGCAGGGTCATCGAGCTTGACGACGCCGTCGCGGTTGTTGTCGGCGCGCAGGTCGACCACCGGCTTGAGGGGGGCCCCCCCGGCGCCCGCCTCGCCCGCAGCCCCCGCCTCGCCCCCTGCAGCCCCGGCGGTGCCGGCCGCGGCGCCCGCAGAACCCGCGGAGCCCGAGGTGCCCGCGGAGTCGCCGCCGGAGCCCGCCTGTCCGGAACTTCCGGATACTCCGGCGCCACCGCCGCCGGTGCCGCCTTGCCCTGTGGCAGGGGTGTTTTCCTGCTCGGAGTCGCCGCCGCAGCCGGGGAGGAGGAGCCCCCCGGTCGAAGTAAGGAAGGCCAGGATGGCCCATAGGTTTCTCTTGTGCATCGAGGGGATCACCTGTCGGTTTCAGGGGGGTAGAGGGGAAGGGCTCTGAAGCTACCATGAGGGGCAGGGTCGCCAAGGCACAACGCGCGGTTTCTTTTGCGTGTCGCAGGGCGTCAGGACAAGCTTCGAGGCACCGTGGAAAACTTCACCGATTCTGGCGGGCGTTGCTGTCGGGTGGGACATGGGATACGCGTGAGGGAGGCTGGGCGGGTCGAGGTGACCCGCGTGGCACGGCACCCTGACCCCCAGGGAGGAAGGCGAAGCGATGCCTGGCGATCTCGTCAAGCAGATCATTTCCAGCGTGGTGTTCTCGTTCATTGGCATGGTCCTCTTCGGGATCAGCTTCATGATCATCAAGGCGGTCCTGCCGTTCTCGCTGCGGAAAGAGATCGAGGAAGATCAGAACACCGCGCTGGGTATCATGATCGGCTCGGTCATCATCGGTCTGTCGTTGATCATCTCGGCCGCCATCAAGGGGTAGCTCTCCCATGAGCATCGCCCAGGGTTCCTGTCCTCAATGCGGAGCGCCGATGTCCTTCGGGGTCGGCGCGTCGATCTCGCAGGTCTGCAAGTACTGCCGTCACGTGGTCGTGCGCACCGACCGCGACTTCCGGAACATGGGTCGAGTCGCGGATCTGGCCTTGACGCCGTCTCCGGTTGCCGTCGGCGACATGGGCAGCGTCGAGGGGAGCGCGATGACGGTGCTCGGTCGAGTGCAGCTCGACCACGGCGAAGGCCCCTGGGATGAGTGGTACATTGCCTTCAACAACGGCCAGTGGGGCTGGCTGGCCAGCGCGCAGGGCAACTGGTACCTGACCGCCGAGGTGCCGAACCCGGCGCCGCTGCCGTTCTGGGATCAGCTGGGGGTCGAGCAAGACATCCCGCTGGCGCCGGGGATGACCTTCCGGGTGGTCGAGGTCAAGCGGGGGACGATCGTGTCGGGGGAGGGCGAGCTGCCCTTCGCGGTCAACCAGGGGCAAGAGCGTTATTACGTCGATCTGGTGGGCCCGAACGGTGGTTTTGCCACCATCGACTACGGCGATCGCTCGGGCCCTCCCCAGCTCTTCGTGGGCAAGCAGCTCCCCGAGTCGGCGCTGCAGATCAAGCCCATGGGCGAGCGCCCGGTCACCGAGATCAACACCGAGGCGCTGACCTGCCCCAACTGCGGCGGTACCGTGCCGGCGCTCGCTCCGAACAAGTCCGAGCGCCTGGGCTGCCCCTACTGCGGCGCCGTCAGCGAGATCGCGGCCAAGCGCGTCATCGAGATGCAAGACGCCGCGCGCATGCGCCCCGATATCCCCCTGGGGACGCGGGGCAACGTGCAGGGGCAAGACTACGTGGTCTGCGGCTACGTCGAGCGCTCGGCCACCATCGAGGGCGAGCACTTCACCTGGCAAGAGTACCTGCTCTACGGCCAGGGGCTTGGCTTCCGCTGGCTGGTCAAGGACGAAGCTGCCTGGATGTGGATCACCCCGCTCAACGCCGCCGAGATCGACCTCTCGGCGTTGCCCCAGCGGGCGACCTGGCAGGGGCAGGTCTTCTCGCTGCGCAACCGCAACCAGGCCTCGGTCTCCTTCGTGCTGGGCGAGTTTTACTGGAAGGTGCGCAAGGGCGAGACCGTCGATGCGATGGATTTCATCGGCCCCAACGGCGCTGTGCTCTCGCGGGAGCGGGCCGGCGACGAGGTCGCGTGGTCCTTTGGCACGCCGGTGCCCTGGCCCCAGATCGCGCAGGCCTTCAACCTGCCGGTCGATGGTGCCGGCGCCCAGCTCTCCAACCCGTCGGCCGGCGCGACCACCAGCGAAGGGGACACCTCCACCGTCGTCATCATCATCATCATCCTGGTGGTGCTGGTGCTGCTGTTCATCGCCTGCGATAGCTGCGGTGGCTGCGGCGGTGGCGGCAGCGGCGGCGGGATCTGGGTCAGCGGCGGCGGTTCTCGCGGCGGAAAGTGAGCCCTCCCTTGCTCCCCTCGGGGGGGCCAGGGGACAGGCGCAAGGCGATCTTTGTCGCCCTCTCCTGCCTGCTCCCCTTTGCCCTCTGGCACCTCGCCCTCTTCAAGCGAGGCGCTGCTTACCTGCTCCTCGATGCCGCTGCCTCGGGGCGCTGGGCCTTCGCCCTCCATGTCGCCTCGGTCCTGGTGGCCGCGGCCCTCCAGCTCCGCGCCCGCCACGCTCCGCCCTGGCGCGCCCCGCTGCTGCTTCTCGCCTTCGCCCTGGCCGTCGCCTTCGCCCTCCTCGGCTCGTTCCCTGCGTTCTCTTCCCTCTCCTGGTTCGCCCCCTGGGTCTACCTGCTCGCCCTCGCCCTTGGCGCCCTGCTCGGCTCCTACGCCGTCGCCCAGGGGCGCCTCGTGGCGTCCCTCGCCTTCGACCGCTCCGCGCTCCTCGATCTGCTGCGCGTTGACGCCCTGGCCCTCGTCCTGGGTATGGTCGTTCTCTACCTGCTGACGGCCGATCGGCTGGGCCCCCTCCGGATGCTGCTCCTGCTCGCGCTGGGCTGCGGCCTGGTGGCGCACCTGGGCCTGAGCCTGGGGCCGCGCCTGGACCCCCGGGCGCGGCAGGCCCGGCGGTGGGCGATGGCAGGTTGCTTTGGGCTGACGGCGGCGCAGGGGCTGGCCGAGCCCCTCACCCCGCTGCGGGAGGTCGGGCTCTCGTCGGATCCAGCGATCCTGGTGCATAACAGCGCGGTGAGCCGGGTGGTGATGACCTCGGGGCGGGGGGCGTTCCAGCTGCATGTGGACGGGTTGCTGAGGCTATCGACCATCGACGCAGGTCGGCGCCGGGAGGCGGCGGCGCACCCGGCGTTGCTCGGGGCGAAGCGGCGCCGGCGTGTGCTGGTGGTGGGCGGGGGAGACGGGGCGACGCTGCGGGAGGTGCTGCGTTATCCGGACGTGGAGCAGGTCCAGGTGATCGAGCCCGAGTGGGGGCTGCTGGAGCTGGCGCGCACGCAGCCGGTGTTGCTCCGGGAGAACGGCGGGGCCTTTGCGTCGCCGAAGGTGAAGGTGGTGCGTGCGGATCCCTCGCTGTGGCTGCCTCAAGCGGGGGTCTTTGACGTCATCTTGCTCGATCTCCTCGATCCGGAAGGGCCCCGCCGGTCCAAGTGGTACACGCGCCATTTTTACCAGCAGATCGAGCAAAATCTGGCGCCTGGTGGGGTCGGTGCGGTGGTGGCCAACGCCTCGCCGCTGGCGCAGCGTGAGGCCTTCTGGTGCGTCATCGGGACGCTGGAGGCCGCGGGTTTGCAGGCGCTGCCGTACCGTGCCCAGCTGCCCACGATGGGGTCCTGGGGCTACGCGCTCTTCGCGCGGGAGCCGCTGGTGGTACCTTCCGCGGCCGGGCTCCCCCCGGGCCTCTCGTACCTCGATGGTCCGACGCTGCGTTCCTTCTTTGACCTGGCCCCGGATGAGGCGCGGCTACCGGTCGAGGTCAACCTGCTGCACCGTCAGGCCCTGGTCCGCTACCGCGCCGCGCACCTGTGAACCGCGCCCGGCGCCCCATCGAGCCGTCACAGCGGGCGTTCGCAGAGGAAGGCGCGCGTCTGGTTGCACTTCGTCGCGCCATATCCGATCTTGCTGTCTCCACGACGTCGGATGAACCCACAGGGGGCATCAAATGCTGGCGGTGCTATGCCCTGGACCATCCCCCATTCGTCCAGAACGTTGACCCCTCCCAGCCATTTCCACGACCCTTTGTTGCTGCAGTTGTTGTCGTTCACGCAGGCGAGCCCCACCCAGAGCTGGCTGGTGGAAGATTGCTCCTTGATGAACCCCCCGCCGTCGGGGTCAAAGCCAACGTCGTTGAGCTCTTGGACCGTGTCGAGACGAGCGAGGTTACCCCCCAGGATGCGGCACTGCTGGAAGGCCTCGAACCAGGATTTTGCCCCGCTTTCCCTGCGAAAGCAGCCATACGAGCCGATCTTGGTCCAGCCGGTGGGGCAATCAGGCCCAGCAGAGGGGACCTGGTGCCAGTCCTGACCGTTGTTGATGCAGTAATCTGCCACGCAATCCTGGCCACTGCTGCAATCACCCTGCTGGACGCAGTTCTTGGGGTTCTGGCAGGTCGTGCCGGTGCAGGTCGCGGTGGCGCAGTCGTTGCTGGTGTTGCAGCCCCTGGTCAGCTGGCAGGCTGCGGCGCAGATTCCGCCGCAGTCGACGTCCGTCTCGGTGCCGTTCTTGGCGACGTCGTTGCAGGTCGGGTCCTTGCACTGGGAGGTATCGCGCTTGCAGCTGCTGTCGCAGGTCGCGGTGCCGGTCTTCCCGTCTGGACAGGAGACAGGTTCGTCGCTGCTGGTATCGCACTCCTCGTTGTTGTCCACCTTGCCGTTGCCGCAGAGGGTGCAGCCGGTCGCGTCGAAGGAACAGGCTTTGGTGCAACCGAGGGGGCCGATGGCGCCCGGCTTGAGCAAGGCGCAGGTCTGCCCGGCGAGGTCTGTCCCGTCGCAGTCCTCTCCTTCCTCCTTCTTGTCATTGCCGCATTCTGGCGCTCCGGCGGCGCCACCGGCGCCTGCGCCACCCGCCCCAGCGCCACCCGCCCCTGCGCCGCCCGCCCCTGCGGCGCCGCCAGCCCCTGCGCCGCCCGTTCCGCCTGCGCCCGCGCCGCTGCTTCCTGCCAGTCCGGCCCCGCTGGCCCCGGCGTCACCCCCTGCGCCTGCGTTCCCTGCGGGGGCTCCGGCGGCCCCGGCCCCCACGCCCCCGGCGCCGCCCGCGGGGCTGCCCGCGGCGCCCCCTGGACCTGCCCCGGCGTTACCAGCGTTGCCAGCGTTACCAGCGGCGCCTGCGTCACCGGCGGAGCCCGATTCGCCCGCGCCCCCGGCGTCGCCTCCGCCGCCCGCGCTGTCTGTCCCGCCGGCGGCTGCCTGTCCGGAACCTCCGGACTCTGCTGGCCCGGCCCCACCGGTGCCTGCGTCAGCCCCCGCGAATCCGCCTTGAACGGGGATGCTCCCCCCTCCGCCGGCCTGCCCTCCGACGCCTGGAGACGGGGAGCCTCCGGCCAGCTCGGCGTCGCTGAGGGACCCCTCGGCGTCGATGGCGCAGGCCCCGAGGGAGGTGGAGAAGAGGAAGAAAAAGGGAAAAAGAGAAGAGCGCATCGGCGCGAGGATATCACAACCCGGCGCGGGCGTCGGCGGAGGCTCAGGGCATGAGGATACGCCCCGGGGCGCCGCTGGAGCCGCCCTGGGAGTGGCAGGTGTTGCAGGCGCCGGAGGACTGGGGCGTGTTCATGACGCGCTCCTTGCCGTTGAAGAGGACGCGGGCCTTGTAGGGCATGGCGACGCTCTCGGTTGTATAGAAGTTCCCTGCTTCGTTGGCGAGGAGGTTGAGGACCTTGCCGCTGGCGTCGGTGATCTCGACGGTGGCGCCCTGGACGCCGAAGCAATCGGTGGCCTGGTTGGGGGCGCCGTAGACGGTGCCGGCGATCTTGAAGCTGGGGCCGTCGTCCTCGCTGCGGTGGCAGCCGATGCAGTCGCCGCCGGGGTGCATGATGGGGGCGCCGCTGTTGTCGCCGACCCATTTTTTTGTGGACGCGCACTCGGAGGCGTCGACGGTGGCGACGTCCTCGCCGCAGGCGGCCAGGAGGGAGGTGAGCGACAGGGCAAGGAGGAGCGCGCGGGTCATCCGGGCGAAGTTACACCCGGAGGGCGAGGGGAGCGAGTGGGACCAGGGGTGTCCCCAGGGCTTCGAGGAGCTGGCGCGCGGTGGCGAGGGCCCGGGCGTCCTGGTTGCGGGGGGCCACGAGCTGCACGCCGGGCGGGGGCCCCTCGCCCTGGGCCAGAGGGATCGTGGTGGCGGGGTTGCCGCTGGCGTTGAAGGGGGCGGTGAAGGCGCCCAGGGGGGCCGAGGCGTACATGCGCCCCTCGGCCGTATGGTTGTTCCATACACCCACAGGGGGAGGATCGAGGGCGACGGTGGGGGTGAGCCAGAGGTCGGCGCCGTGGAACCAGCGGTCGACGCGCTCGCGGAAGAGCTCGCGGTGCCGCATGGCGTCGTCGAAGGAGACCTGCTCGCCGCGGCGACGGAGCCAGCGCGTGGTCTCCTGGAGGGCGCCCTCGAAGGGGACGAACATGTGGCGCGCGATGAAGTAGAACATGGGCAAGAAGTCGTCGATGGAGCCCTCGGTGGGGGGGCCTTGCTCGACGTGGTGGCCGAGGCGCTCGAGGAGGCGAGCGGCCTGCAGGACGGCGGCGCGCTGGGCGGGGGCGGTGGGGGTGACGGGGTTGTCGGTGGTGAAGCGGATCCGGAGGGGAGGAGGGGGGCGCTGGACGGCTTCGAGGAGGCTGGTGGGGTGGCCCTCGGTGCCCCGGAGGAGGTCGATGAGGGCGGCGGCGTCGTCGACGGAGCGGGCGTGGGGGCCGATGACGGCGAGCTCCAGGGGCTCGAAGGGGGCGTGGGGGTTGGGGACCAGGCCGCGGGTGGGCTTGTGTCCGACGAGGCCGCAGAAGGCGGCCGGGATGCGTATGGAACCTCCACCGTCGCTGGCGACGGCGATGGGGAGGAGGCCGGCGGCGAGGGCGGCGCCGGAGCCGCCGGAGGAGCCGCCGGAGTAGCGGGAGAGGTCCCAGGGGTTGCGGGTGGGGGGGTGGATGTCGGTCTCGACGAAGGGGAGGATGGCCAGCTCGGAGGTGGAGAGCTTGCCGGTGAGGAGCAGTCCGGCGCGGCGGAGGGCGGCGGAGGTGGCGTCATCGACGGGGGAGCGGAGGTAGCGGAAGGCGCGGGAGCCCAGCCGCAGGGACATGCCCCGGACCATGTGCAGGTCTTTCATGGCGGTGGGCAGCCCCCAGAGCAGGCCTCCGCGGCGAGGCCCGCGGCCCTGGTCCATGGCCCTGGCGGCGGCCAGGGAGGGCCCGGTGGCCAGCTCGGTGAAGGCGCTCAACCTGGGGTCGAGCCGCTCGATGCGGTCGAGGTAAGCCCGGGTCAGCTCCTCGACGGAGACCGCGCGACCCCGGAGGAGCTGCGATTGGGCGAGCGCCGAGCGCTGCACCACGTCTTCGAGAACCATGGGTGCATGGGGCCAGGGTCCGGGCGGCGACGCAAGCGGGGGCTGGCGCTTTCGTGGCCTGTGGGCTGCTGCTAAGGTGCCGCCGAGGTCGTCCCCTTGGCAAACCCCCGCTACGTCGTCGGCATCGATCTGGGCACCACGCACACGGCCCTCGCCTACCTTGACCTGGCGAGCGACGAGGTCTCGGGGGCCCCGCCCCAGGTCTTCGCGGCGCCCCAGCTCGTGGCCCGGGGCACCGTCGAGCCCCGCGAGCTGCTCCCGTCGTTTCTGTACCTGCCGCACGAGAGCGAGGGTGCGCAGGCGCTGCCCTGGGATGAGCGGCGGGCTCACGTGGTCGGTCACCTCGCTCGCGCACGCGGGGCCGAGGCGCCAGGGCGCCTGGTGTCCAGCGCCAAGAGCTGGCTCTGCCACCCTGGCATCGACCGGCGCGCCGCGGTGCTTCCGCCGGGGTCCGCCGAGGTCGAGCGGGTGTCCCCGGTCGAGGCCTCCTTTCGTTACCTCGAGCACCTGGCCGAGGCCTGGAACCACACCTTCGCCCGGGGCGACGAGGCCCTCGCGCTGCACCGGCAAGAGATCGTGCTGACGGTGCCGGCCTCCTTTGACGCCGTGGCCCGCGAGCTCACCGTCGAGGCGGCCTACGCCGCGGGGCTCGAGCAGATCACCCTGCTGGAAGAGCCGCAGGCGGCCCTCTACGCCTGGCTCCAGCGCACCGGGAACGGCTGGCGCAAGCTGCTGCGCCCCGGTGACCTGCTGCTGGTCGTCGACGTCGGCGGCGGAACCTGTGACTTCTCGGCCATCGCCGCCGTGGACCAGGGGGGCTCCCTCGGTCTCGAGCGGGTCGCCGTCGGGGATCACATCCTCCTCGGCGGAGACAACATGGACCTGGCCCTCGCCTACGCGATCCGCCAGCGCCTCAAGGCCGAGGGCAAGGATCTCGACGCCTGGCAGACCAGCGCCCTCATCCACGCCAGCCGCGCCGCCAAGGAGCAGCTCTTCGCCTCCCCCGGGCTCGCCGAGGCCTCGGTCGTCATCCCGGGTCGTGGGAGCAAGCTCCTGGGGGGGTCAATACGCACATCGCTCCCCCGGGAGGAGCTGGAGAAGATCCTGGTGGAAGGGTTTTTCCCGAGGGTGGAGGCGAGCGCGAGGCCGGTGCAGCGAGCCCGTGCGGCGCTCACCACGCTGGGGCTGCCGTACGCGACGGACGCGGCGATCACCCGGCATCTGGCGGCGTTTCTCGGGCGCCAGGGGGGTGCGACGGCGGGGCTCCAGGGGTTCGCCGGGGGCGGGGCGCTGCAGCCCACGGTGGTGCTGTTCAACGGGGGGGTGATGAAGGGGGATCCGCTGCGGGAGCGCCTGCTGGAGGTGCTGCGAGGCTGGTCCCGGGAGGCGGGGGCGCCGGAGCCGCGGGTGCTCGAAGGGGCCGACCTGGACCTCGGGGTCGCCCGGGGGGCGGCGGTCTACGGTGTTGCGCGCCGTGGCCGTGGGGTCCGGATCCGTGGCGGCACGGCGCGCTCGTACTACGTGGGCATCGAGAGCGCGGCCCCGGCGGTGCCGGGCCTGGAGCCCCCGGTCTCCGGGCTCTGCGTCGCCCCGTTTGGCATGGAGGAAGGGTCCGCCGCCGAGCTACCCGCCCAGGAGCTTGGCCTGATCGTAGGGGAGCCGGTGCGGTTCCGGTTCTTCAGCTCGTCGGTGCGGCGCGAGGATCCGGTGGGGTTTGCCCTCGACGACGCGCCGGACCACCTCGAGGAGCTGCCGCCCATCGAGGTCACGCTGCCCACCGAGGGGCGCCGCGCGGGCGATGTCGTCCCGGTGAATCTGCGGGCCTCGGTCACCGAGGTCGGCACCCTGCTGCTGGAGGCCGTCGCGCTGCGGCCTGCGGCGCCAGACGAGCGCTGGAAGATCGAGTTCAACGTGCGCGGCGAGGGTTGACATCGTCCGACCCCTGGGCTGGTCGGGGGAGCCATCCTTGGGGACGGGTCTAACAGGTTCTCCTCGATGCCGAGGGTACCGGCGCGATCCACCCAGGCGAGGCGGTGGGCGCCTGCACCGATCGCGGCGAGGGGGGAGGTCCAGCGGGTGATGGCGACGCGATCCTTGGGTAGGTTGAGGGAGGCGAGCTGACCCTCGCTGGTGACGCCATAGAAGTGGTCTCCGTCGCAGGAGAGCGTGCCGGCGGCGAGGTGGCGGGTCCAGAGCTGGTTGTTGTGCAAGAGGAAGAGCCGCTCCGGGTGGACGGCGCTGCGGGCCACGAGCTCCTCGCGCTCCGGGTTCCCGTGGAAGGCGATGATGGGTTCGGGGAGCTGGAGGCGCTGACCGTTGATGTCGAGGAAGGGGCCGGAGGGGCTGAGGTAGGCAACGGCGAGGCACTGTTCGGGGCCAACGAAGCCGAGGCAGAGGGGGTCACCGAGGGGAGGGAGGAGCCGTCGATGGTCGGAGCGATCGATGCACACGGGGCGGCCGCTGGCGAGGAAGGCGAGGGCGCCCTCGTGGGAGAGGGCCACGGGGCCAGAGACGCCCCGGAGGGATCGACGGAGAGAGGGGCCCTCGAGCTGGACCCGATCCGCGGAGACGAGGGCCCTGTAGCGGCCGCTGCACAGGGCTCCGTCGACCCCCTGGATGCGGCGAACCAGGCGACCCTGGTGGGAGAGGCGCAGGCATTCGTTGTCCTGGAGGACGAGGATTTCCTGGTCGCTGACGGCGAGGGCGTGGACCTGAGAAGATACATGACTCCAGCGGTTCTGGAGGATATCCCAGGTGGCCGGGTCGAGGGCAGACTCGAGGGCGAGGCAGAAGCCATCGACGGAGGCGAAGCGCCGCTCGGGGCGCTTGGAGGTGGCCTTCCGGATGACGCGGGCCAGGGGTCTTGGGAGCCACTCCGGGAGCTCGATCTCGGAGTGAATGTGGCAGGACATGAGGAAGGCGGGGCTCCCTTCGAAGGGGCGCCGGCCGCAGAGGATCTCGTAGAGCAAGATGCCGAGAGCGTAGATGTCGACGCGCTCGTCGTGCTGCTCCTGGAATTGTTCCGGGGCCATGTAGGCCGGGGAGCCCACGGGGTTGCTCCCGCGGGAGGTGCCTAGGACGGAGATCCCGAAGTCGGAGACCTTGGCGTGGAGGCCGTCCTGGGCGCGCTGGAGGAGGATGTTCTCGGGCTTGAGGTCCCGGTGGACGATGCCCTTGCGATGGGCGTAGGCGACGCCGGAGGCTGCCTCGAGCAGCAAGGCGAGGAGGAGCCGCAGGTCGGCCTGTCCGTCGAGCAGCTCGCGGAGGGAGCCGCCATCGAGGAACTCGAAGACGATGTAACGAAAGGGCCCCAGGACCAGGAGGGTATGGCACCGGATGATCGCCGGGTGGGCCATCTCGAAGAGGATCCCGACCTCGCGGACAAAGCTGTCAGAGCGGCCCTGGTTCCTGATGAATTCTTTGAGCGCGACGGGTGTCTGGGAGACGAGGTCTCGCGCGAGGAACACCCGGCCGTAGGCCCCCTGGCCGATGACGCGCTCGACCAGGTAGCGCTCGGCGAGGTGCTCACCCGGGACCGCTCCTCGCAAGAGAGACGGGTCGCCTAGCATGGGGGGAACAGGGTCTCCTCGCAGTACTTGCGGGCCCAGGTGGCCCCGAACGCGCGCCCGAGGTAAGCCACGGCGGGGTCATTCTCGCTCATCGCCGCGAGGAACATGCGCTGCGGGGCAGGGTCCGGGGTGCCGTGTCCGACGGGGCGTGTGGCCAGCTCCAGGAACGACTCGGTTGCCTGCTGGACCCCCGAGACGAGGCGGTCCGCCGAGGGGAGCGTGGAAGGGCGGCGGAGGAAGATCGCCCAGGGGCTGGAGATGGCCTGGGCCCAGGGAGGGATGGCGTGAGGCTGCTCGGGGATCTGCAGGAGGTGTCGGCTGCGGAGCAGGAGGGTACGGCATGAGCTCTCGTGGGCGGAGCTGCAGGGGAGCGCGTCCAGGGCGATGAGGTGGAGGCGGTCGCGGAGAACGAGGATCTCGCAGCTCAGGAGGGGCAGGGTGCTGGTGCGCTCGGGGAAGAAGCAGGTGTTGAGGGCGAGGGTGCCCTGATCGCCCTGGAGCTCGACGTGGCGCCCCCAGCGGAGCGGGCCGCCCTGGAAGGCCATGGTGCGAAGCTGGAGGTGCTCGGCGCCGAGGCGACCTTCCACGGAGCTCTCGCTGGCGGTATGGAGCCAGGGGGCGCCGCGTAGCAAGGACACGAGGGCGGTGGAGAGGTCGAGGAGGGGCCCTCGGACAGGGCGTTCGTCGGGTGAATTCAGGAGACCCTGGCCAGCCGGGGCGCTGTCTTCTGCCATAGCTCCTCCATCATGTGACCGAGGGTCGAGAAGGCCCAGCGGGCGCCGCGGACGGCGCCGTCGATGGTTGTCGGATCCCGCAGCTGTCCGTCGAGGAAGGCGGCGATCTGGCCGAAGTGACGCCGCGTATCGTGGCCGCGGCCGGTGTAGTAGCGGAGGGCTTCGTCCGGGAGGGCGAGGGCGTCGCGGATCCGAGGGCGGAGCACCTGCGACCCGAGGGCGGAGCCTTCCATGGTGTAGATGACGCCGAGGAGGAAAGGGCCCTCGTGGTGGGCCGGGGGTAGCCCCGGGGTCAGCAGGCAGGGGTTGACCTGGGGCAGGGCGAGGGGGCCATGGAGGCGCTGGAGCTCCGCCAGGTCGGCGCGGAGGAGGGGGGCGTGGGGGGAGAGGAGGCGGTTGGCCAGGGTGAGGGAGGGGTCTGTCGAGGCGTCGAGGCGCCGCTCGTAGAATGTATGGAAATCGT
The DNA here is from genome assembly GCA_025453595.1 of Polyangiaceae bacterium. Taxonomy (GTDB): domain Bacteria; phylum Myxococcota_A; class Polyangia; order Polyangiales; family Polyangiaceae; genus JANWXX01. The sequence goes on along the minus strand of JALOQB010000008.1, from coordinate 26,301 downwards.
ATAGATACGAGAGCCAACCGGCGTAATGAGGGAGCAGGATGTGGCCGTGGAGCATGGCGAGGGAGAAGGGGAGCTGCTCGACGCGGCGGTGGTCGTCGGCGGTTCCAGCCCGGAGTGCGGCGAGTGCATTCATCGGCGGAGCTCCGCGAGGAACTGGTCGAGGTAGGGGAGGAATTCGCGCGCATCGGCGGGGTCGAGAGTGGCATCGAGGGCGGCGCGTAGGTGCTCGTTCCCGGAGGAGATGACGGCGGGGTCGGCCAGGGTACGCAGGAGCTCGCCTGTCCAGGATGCGTAATTTTTCTGGAAGAATTCCGGGTCACGCCGGACATGAGCGGCGGCGACGTAGCGGAGGGTGAGGCGGAAGTCACGGGCGGTCTTCTGGGCGGCATCGGGGGTTTTCTGCAGGTGCTCCCGGTGCTGGGCGGAGAAGGCGGCGAGGGCGGTTTGGACGATGAGGTCCTCGGCGGCTTCGAGGCGGCGCGCGGCCTCGATGCGTGCGCTGAGCCCGAGGGCAAAGTCACGGATGCGTGCGGCCTCGGGCTCCGTGAGGTAGCGGCCCTCGGCGTTGACGATCATCTTTCGTAGCTGCGAGTTCATGGTGCCTCCCGTAAGCGGATGTCGCCCTGGGCGATTGCCTCGATGATGTGGGCGCGGCTGCGCCCTTGCTTGACCCACTCCCGGACGACGCTGACGCGGGGCTTGATCCCGGCGAGGAAGTGGCAGCGAAGGTCGCCCTTGCTGCGGCAGGCGATCTCGATGCATTCGAGGTCGCGTCCGGAGATATCGGAGAGGATGGCGGATAGGACGCCGGCCACGAGGTCGTCGGTGGTACGGCCGATGTTGCCGACGATCTCGCTGTAGAAGCCGTGCTGCAGGGAGCACTCGATGAAGCCTTCGTTCCGGAGGTCAAAGGAGATCTCGATGCTGCCCCACCCGCAGAGCGCCCAGACGCGGCGGAGCACCTGGAGGTAGAAAGCGAGGGGGAGCTCGCCGGCGTCGGTGGCGTAGAACTGGCGGATCTCGGCGCCGTGGCGGCGTGCCCACTGGCGCCCCCACCAGCGGCCGCACTGGTAGAGGATCACGGGGGCGGCGGCGCCTGTCTCGTCCTCGAGGCCGGCGTGAAACCCCTGGATCATCTCCTCGGGGAGGGCGAGCATGCGGGTGCCGGTCGGGGAGCGGAGGATGCCGTTGCGGACGTTGAGGGAGAAGTAATCCTCCTCGTTGTAGAAATTGCGGGCCCTGGGCTGCACTTCGTCGGGGCGCATCATGATGACCTGGCTCCTGGCTGCTCGAACTGATCGAGGACGATCTGGATGTAAGGGATGACGGCGGCGGCGTCGTCGGGGAGGAGGTGGCGACGGCAGGCATCGATGAGGGCGCGGTAGCCGCAGGTGACATGCTCGAGGGCGCAGAGGGCGCCGAGGATGACGCGGAGCCAGACGGCGAACTTGTCGTGGATGAAATCCGGGTCTTGCTGGATCATGGCGAGGGTCGCATAGCGGAGGGTCATGGCCTGATCACGGCGGACGCGGGGGGCGCCGCCGTCGCCGTGGATTCGCTGGATCTCGGGGTGCGCGGTCATCACGGCCGCCACGACATCGTCGAGGATCACGGGTTCGGCGCGCTCGATGGCCTGGGCGGTGTCGAGGCGGGCGAGGGTGGCCTCGGCGTAGCCCATGAGGAAGGCGGCCTCGGCCTCGTCGAAGTAGCGGCCTTCGGCCTTGAACAACATGGTCTTGAGCTGCTTGTTCACGGTGCCTCCCACTTGAATGAGGAGAAGATGTTGTTGACGCTGAGGGTCGATTCTTTCGGGGGCGGGGCGGCGGCCGCGGGGCCGTCCCAGGAGATGAGGGCGAAGACCTTCCTGGCGCTGGCGTGGCTGTCGAGGACGAGGGTGCGGGGGGCGGCGGTGGCGGTGGCGGTGGGAGCGGGCTCCTGGGTCCAGGGGATCGTCCGGAAGAAGTCTGAAGCCCGGTGCCGGGCCAGATCCTGAGGGAGCTGGAGGGCGGGGGGCCCCGGGGCCTTGCTGGGGGGGGCGCCTCGACGACGGATCGTGGGGATGTAGAGGCCTCCGGAGGCCTTGAGGGATGCGCTTCGCATCAGAGCTTCGCGAGGACGTCGCTGGCCGACGCCCCCTCCTCCAGCCAGAATTCGACCGCGTTGATGCGGGACTCGGCGCCCACGACGAAGCGACAGTAGGTCGCGCCCATCGCGTAGCACTGGATCTCGATGCCGGAGAGGGGGCGACGCGCCAGGTGGCTCATCACGCCGGCGAACATGCCTGCATAGAGGTAGCAGACCGGCTTGCCCACCTCCCCCAGGGTCTTGGCGATGGCCGAGTCGTAGAGGTTGACCACGACGATGCCCTGATCCCCCTTCGACAGGTCGACCTCCCAGCTGCCCCAGCCCATCGTCTGGAGCGGCCACCACCAGGTCTCCATGACCATGTTGATGTGGGTTGCCTGCATGTCCTGGCCGAACTCGCGGGCGAAGGTCGCCTCGAACTTCTTCATATCGGCGACGCCCCACTGGTAACCGCACTTGTAGAGGACCACGGCGGCGGCATCGCCCACCTCCTCATCGAGGCCGGCGATGAGGCCGGCGATGAAGTCCTCGGACACCATCACCGCGCGCTGCGCGTTGCGGGTCTGGATGGTCCCGCGCTCCGGGTCGAACTGGTAGAAATCCTCCAGGTTGTAGATGTTGTGTTTGACGGGTTGGGGGCCGATAATGACCGACATCTCGCGCTCCTTTTCAGGCCTGCCTGGTCTGGGCGAGGATCCGTTGAAGATCGATGTCCACTTGCTGCAGCTTCTCGACGATGCTCCGGGTGATGATCTTGCCTTCCTCGACCATGACGCGGCCGTCCACGGGGTGAAGGAGGCGGGCCTCCGCGCGCCGTCCGATGAGGTCCTTGAGGTCGCTGGAGCGCTCGATGTAGAGGCCCTTGGGGAGGCGCACCACCACGCCATCCTTGAGCACGTGGGCCTGGCAGGCGAGGCGCGACGTGGCGTCTGCCTCGGCGAGGAGGCCCAGCGTGCGCTCCTCCTTCTTGTTGCGGGGGGAGAGGCCGTCCGCTCCCCGCTCCACGTGGACGTGGCAGGTGGCGCAGAGGCCCTTGCCGCCGCACGCCATAACGACCGGGATCTGCTCGACGAGGAGGGCCCGGAGGATGTTCTCGTTGGTCTTGATGACGACAGGTTTGTTGGTGTGTGCGAGGGCGATGGTCTTCATGTTCCACTCCAGCGGAAGCGGTTCAGGACCTTGGCGGTGGTCCCGTGCACGGTGGGGACACCGAGGCGTCGAGGGGGCGGGTCCGGGTACTTGCGTAGCTCGATCGGCAGGACGACCGCGGTCGCGCTCCGGGGCACCGTCGAGGCCACAGGGGCTGCGAGGTGGGGCGGCATGGGCTGGGGGGGGATGCTCGGGGGCGTGGCGGGGGCTTCCTCCGGGGTTGGCGGCGCCGTGATGGCCTCGTGACCCGGGGGCATCTCCAGCCCGAAATCCTGCCCTGGCACCTGCAGGATGGAGGGGAGGGCGGGCGTCGCCAGCGCCTGCAGGTCGGCCGGTGCCGGGGGAGCCACGGCCCCCGAGGGGGCAGGCGTCGAGACCCACTGGGTCGCCTGGATGGCCTCCTCGATGCTGTCGAGCATCCCCAGGATATCGCTCGGATCTTCCGTGTTCATCGCAGCTCTCCTTGCGTGCGTAGCCCCTCGTAAAAACCGGATCGTCGCAGGGGCTCCCGCAGATCCTCCGTGATGCTGTCCACGTCGAGCTTGCCCAGCTCCGGCACCACCGTGGACGCTCGAGCCAGCACCCTCTGCGCCCAGCAACCGAGGGCGAGGCCGGCTTCTGGCTGACCCTCGACGACGCCGCTCACCGCGGCGTTCAGATCCACCTGGAGGGTCGCCAACCATGGCCAGCGGGCCGCCAGCTCCTGCTGGGTTCTCCGGAGGTAATTCCTGAGCACCGGCCCTCCGAGCACCTTCCGGGCTGCCTCGATCACCCGGGCCAGCCCCTGGAGGGCCGCCCCCGCCAGCGCCGTACCTTCCGGAGCCGGGAGCTCCTCGGGCAAGGGGGCGAGGGGGAGGAGGGAGCCGGCTGCCTCCGGTACTTCCGTATTCTCCTGGCCAAAGCGCCCCAGCACCGATGCCTGCGCGTCGCTCCTCTCGAGCACCACCCCCAGATCGGTGGACAGGCTCGCTCGCAGCACGAGCAGCGAACCTCCCACGGGGATCACCAGCAGCCGACCCCCCTGAAATCGCAGGTCCAGGGAGCGCACTGCAGGCTCCGTCGCCCGGAAGAGGAGCCGCAGGGAGGCGACCGCGTTCTCGAGGGCATCGGCCTCGCCGTCCAGGCGCTCCGAGAGCACGTGGTTTTGCACGCCCACCAGGGCCGCCCCTTCGACGCCGTCGATCCGGGCGATCTGCTGGAAAGCGCGGAGCGTCTCCCTCACGACCCCTCCCTGAGGTGGGCCACGGCGCGGGCGATCAGCTCCTCGGAGCCGCTCTCCAGGAACGCGGCCACGTCCTGGTCGCCGGACGGCAGCAACAAGAGCGCCACGTGCTCTGACTCCACCAGGGCCAGCTCCAGCCTACCCAGCCCCAGCCGTCGCCCCATCTCCCGGGAGGCCGCCGCCACCGTGGGCGTGTTGTGGAGCCACGAGGGTGGGATGTGATCTTCCCCGGCGGTCTGCCGCAGCTTGCCTTCCGGATCGATGCGGGTCACCGCGAGGACGCCCGCCGGCAGGGGCCGATGCGGACGGTTCTCTGGCGTGGCGGACAGCAGCTTCCGGACGAAGCGCAGGTGGAACGCGTAGAGGCTGCTGGTGAGCGCCGTGGTGCCTCGCCGCTCGTAATCCCGTATGGCCGCGGGCGGCAGGACCGTGTGGGTCTTTCTCAGCAGTTTTTCTCCCGAATAGACCTGTGTCATCACCATCACCTCCGGCTCCAGGAGGATCTCGCTCACCACCGTCAGCTGGCGCTCGCCGAGCTCGATCGCGGATTCCTGTCGAAGCGTGGAGGTCGCCATGTCAGGCCCGCCACCAGCCCTTCTTCTCCGCGGCCTGTCGCAGCAGCTCCACGAGCTGCCGGAGCTGCTCGTCCACCTGCCGCAGCTGAGCGCCGTTGCCTTGCTGCTGCTGGGACAGCTGTTCTTGCAGGCTCACGAGGGTCGCGCTGAGCTTCCGGTCGAGAGCCCCGTGGGCCTCGGCCACCCCCTGGATGCGCTGACCCATGGCCCCGTGAGCCTCGGTCACCCCTTGCTCGACCCGGTGGAGCCGCTGCTCCAGGCCGCCCTGGCCCTGGCGCACCTCCCGCAGGAGCATCAGCGTCGCGTTCTGCGTCTCTTTTTGCACGGTTTGCAGCGCATCCCGGGCCGCGCTGGTGGTGGCGTTGCACTCGGTCAGGATGCTGTCCTTCGTCCCGGCGAGGAGCTGCTGGAGCTCGCTGGCCGCGACCACCTTCGTGTCCAGCGCCTGGAGCCGCCTCTCCAGCTGCTCCCGGAGCGCCTGGTTCCGCAGCTCCCCTTGCTTGATCAGGTCGACGATCCGCCCATCCATGACCCCCTTCACCGCGGCGATCTCCACGATCAGCGTCTGGATCGTGTCCTTGAGCGTCCTGCGCAGCTCCTCCGCCAGCGCCCCGAGGGTTCCGCCCAGGTCCCCCAGCCGCTGGCCGAGCGCCTCCCGGGCGCTGTTCACCACCCCGCGCGTCGCATCGAGGTGGGTGTGGTTCGCGGCGAGCAGCGCCTTGCTACCATCCTGCAGGGACACGAGCGCCTCGCTGGTCGCGCGGCTCTGCCCCTGCAGCCCCTGGGTTGCTTGCTCCAGGGCGCCCAGCTTGCCGATCGCCTGCTGGGTGTTCTTCTCGACCAGCAAGAGCTGCTCTTTCAGCGCACGGAGCCACTTCTCCTGCTCCCCGATGCGGCCGTCGATCGCGCGCACCCCTTCGCCCATCGCCCGGGCCGCCTCTCCCATGGCCACCGCCGCCACCGCCATCGTCTTCTCGCTCCCCCGCATCACCCCCGCGGCGCTGTTCATCGTGCCCAGCGCCGTGCCGATGGAGCTGACCGTACCGTGCATGGCGCCGGTGGCGGCCTTGATGGCCTCGATGTCCCTGGCGCCGCCGAGGAGCGCCTGGGTGGCCGCGGACATCGGATCCCGGAGCGCTTCGATGCGCTCGATGGCCCCCTCGGTCCGGGTCTTCTCCTCGCCCAGCGCGCGCGCCAGCTCCGTGCTCACCTCGGTGAGGCGAGCGGACGCGTCCGTCGACTCCTGGAGTCGCTGATCCGCCGCTCGCAGCACCCGCAGCGTGTCCCCGACGGCCTGGTCCGTCGTCCGCAGGAACTGCTCCAGCCGGGGTTGCTTCTCCTCCAGCATCTGCAGCGTCGCCTCCGACGTCTGGACCATGCGCTCCATGTTCCCGAGCCGACCGTCGAGCACCATCCATGCGGCAGACACCTCGCGCCGCACCGAATCCAGGGCCTCCTGGCTCCTTGCGTTCCCGCTCCCCACGAGCTGCTCGATGCGCTTTCCTTGCTCCTCTTGTTGCCGATCCTCCCCCGCCTTGAGGCGCCCTTCGAGGCGGCCCCAGAGCCCCTCGATCTGGCCCGCCAGCTGACGCTCCACAAGCTCTGCCACCTGCTTTACCAGGGCGGCCTGCTCCACCTTGCTTCGCTCCCCGGCGGCCTCCAGGCGCTTCTCCAGCCCTTCGAGGCGGCTCTCCAGCCCCCGGACTTGCGCCGCCTGCTCTTGCCTCGCCGCCGCCAGCTCCTTCCGGATCCGCTCCTCTTGTGCCTCTCGCTGGCGTAGCGCCTCCTCCTCCCGCTGCTCCTGCTTCTTTCCTTGCGCTTGCAGGGCCTGATGCAGCTCGTTCCCCTGGCTTTCCGCCCGGACGAGCAGCTGACCTCCGAGCCGGGCGAGCTCGCCCCCGAGCTGCTCCTTGATGCCCGCGAGCTCCCCCTGGAGCCCGTGTGCCTGCGCCCTCAGGCTGGCCATCCCCTCGGCCCCGGCCCGCACCGCCTCCTCGAGCGGTCCAACGCGCGCGTGGAGCGCGCTCTGGAGGGCCTCGGTCCGCTCTCCGAACCGCTCCGAGATCTGCTCGACGGTCCGCGCGGCGATTTGCTCCCCCAGCTCCGTCAAGGGGGGGGTACCCTCCACCTCCCGGACCACACGCTCCAGCGCTGTCTGGAGCTTTGCCAGCTCTGCCCCCACGGACTCCTGGAAAGCCCTGGACTGCTCGTCAAGGGCCAGGTGCTGGGCCCGGAGGGTGTCGCTCGACGACTGCGCGTGAGCCTCGACGCGCTGCTGGAGGCCCTGGAGCAGGGTGGACTGGTCGGCCTGGATCCGTTGCTCGTGCTCGTCGAGGCGTACACGGAGGGCCTCGGCTTGCTGTCGGAGCGCGCCGAGGAGGTCGTCCACGCGACGTTCCGCGAGACGAGCGGCCTCGGCCTGCTCGCTGGCGGCCCCCTGGAGCGCTTGCTGGAGGACGGCGCCGCGCTCGTCGAGGCGGAGGGAAAGGGACTGCTGGAGCTCGTCGACGCGGGTCGACAGCTGGGCGACACGCTGGGCCACCTCGTCGCTGGACTGGGCGGCGTTGCGCCGCTGGTCCGCCAGGAGGGCCGTGACCTTCTGGAGCAGGGAAGGTTCGAGGGCGTCGACGCGGCGACCGAGGGTACGCAGGACGCCGATGACCTCGTTGAGAGGGGCGGATGGCAGCGGCTCGGGGGGGCTGACAGGGCGCGACTCGGGGGCCGGGGCTGGCGCGACGGCGAGGCGAGGGGGGGCCGCGGAGGCCACGCGGGGGGGCTGCGCGGGGTCGCTGTCGCGGGCGGGCGTCAGGGCCTGGCGCGGCGCCGGAGAGGGCGCCGCAGGCCCGCCCTGGCGTGCGACCGGCGTGGACTGGGGTTGCTGCAAGGTTCCGAGGAGCGCCGCCGGCGGCGGGATGATGGTAGGAGGCAGCGCGGGGGTGTCGTTGGCGGCGAGGGCCCGGGGCTCGGAGCTGGGCTCGGTGGCGAAGGCCCCGGAGCGAGGGCGCCCGTCCTCTGGCGTCTCTGTCCCCGGCAGCGGCGCGCTGCCGGCGGTGAGCTGGGAGTAGAGCGTGTGGCCGTCGAGGTTGCTGTTGGTCCCGCTCTGGATGACGGTCGCGCCCGGGCTGCGGGCCTGATCACGCACCGAGGCGAGGACAAGGCGGGTGATCTCCTGCAGGGTCTCGAAGACACCCTTGCCGACGCTGGCGACGGCCTCGATGTAGGGTTTCTCCGTGAGGCCCAGCGCCTCGAGGAGCTCCGCGGGGGCCATGGCGGAGGGCAAGTCCCGCTTGTTCAGCTGAAAGACGATCGGCACCCGGTCCTCCGGGAGCCGGTTGAGGCGCATGTGCTCCCGCAGGTCGGCCAGGATTTCCCGGTTCTTGTCCAGCGCTCCGCTCTGGGAGTCGAGGACCAGCACGATGCCATCCGCGCCAGCAAGAACCCGTCGCCGGGTCTCCGCGTAGCGCCCCTGGCCGGGCACCGTGTAGAGCTGCACCTTGACGTCACAGCCGTTGACCTTGCCCATGTTGAAGGGCAACCAGTCGAAGAACAGGGTTCGATCGCCGGCGGTGTTGAGGGACATCATGTCCCCGCAGCGCCCCTCCTGCGTCCGCTGCTTGATCAGCTCCAGGTTGGTCGTCTTCCCGCTGAGACCAGCGCCGTAGTAGACGATCTTGGCCTCGAGCATGCGCTCCTTGACGTTCAGGTAAGCCATGCGCTTCCTCTTCTCCCTGCGGTGACGGCGCGCGGTCGACGAGCACCGGGGGCGCCGTGAATTCCACTCCGATGCGGAACAATCCTTCTGGGGTCCGGGACAGATGGCGGATGACCCCGTGGGCCAGGAGCCATAGGTTCCCCGCGGTCAGCAGCTCCACGCGGACCCCGGCTTCCACCGGCAGATCCTGCGTGACCACCAGACCGACGCCCCGGGGAGAGAGATCCACGGTCCTCGCGATCCCTTCCCGCTTGCCCTCTGCTTCCTCCACCGTGACGTAGGCCATGCAGAGGTACGGGTCGCGCTCCTGGATGCGCCGCTGCATCTCCTGCATCGACAGCGTCATGGCCGCTCCTCGCTGCTCTCGTCGATGAGCCGGAGCGTGTCCATGATGAGATGCTGGGCGTTCCGGAAGATCCGCTCCTCCGGCGCCGCCACGCCTCGCTGGTACGCGAAGCGCCCCTCCTTGCACATCATCGCGCGGAAGAACCCTCGCTCCCCCACGTCGCCCTTGCACTCCGCATCGATGATGCTCCCATCCCGGAAGTAGATCGATGCCCTGTGCCCGGGCCCCTCGATCATCAGGCAACCCGTCTCCGTGTTCTGGGCGAACAGCTGCAGCAGATCCGTGAGCAGTCCGGGCTGCAGCTCCCCCTTCATCAGCACACGCCCCCCCGGCGGCGCCTGCCCTCGGGCCGTCGTCAGGGGCTCCCTCAGCGTCCCCAGATCGTCCTGCGGCTTCCCCTGCTTCTCCGGCTGCACCGACGCCACCAGCGCCTCCAGCTCCGCCTCCCCGGCGTCCACCAAGCTGTCCAGCATCGCCCTCGCCGCCTCGTCCTCTTCCGGTCGGCTGAGCTCCCTCAACCGCTCGAACACCCGGCCGTCCGGCTCCTTCCCCGGAACCACCACGCAGGCCCTCACCTCCAGCAGCGCCTGCCCCAGCGCCTGCATCGCCTCCGGCGTCGGCTCCCTGGACCGTAGCCACTCGTAAAAGTCCCTCAGGGTCGCCATCGGCCCCAGCAGCCGCTGGTGACCCTGGCGCTTCAACGCATTCTCGAGGGTCGTGATCCGATCCCCCCAGCCGTCGAGGTTCTGCTTCGTGAGAGGTTGCGCAGGAGCGCTCATGGCCACGCTCCTTCTTCAGCAACCACCATGCCACCGCAGATCCTGCAGGATCTCGCGGCACCATCCCTGGGCTGTCTCTTTTTGTCCTACAGGCTGGATGGACTCGTCCAGAAATCTGGACTCGGTTGACCCGTTGATCTCGGAAAAAATCTAATATTTGCAATGGATAGAAAGAAATCGCCTTCAGGGAGTGCTGAAAGATGGTGTCTCGTTTTGATGAGGGTATCAAAAGCCTCTGATCCATTCCAGGCCGCTCTCGGGCGAGGGAAGGTGGGTCAAAGACCGAAGCGCTTGCGCTTGGAATACAGCGTGGAGCGGGAGATCCCGAGCAGACGAGCCGCCCTCACCACATCGCCGCTCGCCTCCTGGAGGGCCAGGGCGAGGCGCGCCCGTTCCGTCTCGTCCATGGCCTCCTGGAGCCTCACCTCCCGGAGCTGCGGCCTGCTCTTCTGTTCCGACCTGGAGAGCCCGAGCTCCTCCGCCTGGATCTCCCCCTCTTCCGCCAGCATCGCGACCCGCTCCATCACGTTGCGGAGCTCCCGCACGTTGCCGCGCCACCTGTGCTCCAGCAGCCGCTCGCAAGCCTCCTCGCTCAGCTGCAGCTGGCCGCGGCCGAACTCCAGCGCGTACGACTCGAGAAAGCGACGCGCCAGCGGCAGGATGTCCTCCGTGCGCTCTCGCAGCGGCGGGATCTCGATGGTCACCGTGCTGAGCCGGTAGTAGAGGTCCTCTCGTAGCCACCCTTTCTGGATGGCTTCCTCCGGGTTCCGGTTGGTCGCGGCGAGCAACCGTACGTCGATCCGCCGTTCCTGGTCCGACCCCACCGGGAAATAGCGGCGCTCCTCCAGCACCCGCAGCAGCTTCGGCTGCAGCTCGATCCTCAGCTCCGCCAGCTCGTCCATCAGCAGCGTCCCCCCCTCCGCGCTCGCCAGCAGCCCCGCCCTCGGCTTCGCTGCCCCCGTGAACGCTCCCCTCGCGTGCCCGAACAGCTCCGCCTCCACCATCGTGTCCGGCAGCGCCGCCATGTTCACCTGCACGAAGGGCTGGGCCCTCCGCTGGCTTTGCAGATGGATGGCCTCCGCAACCTTTTCTTTCCCGACCCCGCTCTCTCCCAGGAGAAGCACCGACGAGCGCGGTGTCCGGGCTACCCGCTCCACGAGGCGCAGCACTTCCTTCATCGCTGGCGACTCGGCTACCAGCGACGGCGCCTTCTTCTCCCTCGTCAGCGCGGCGAGCCGCCGCTTCATCGTCCCTGTCTCCACGATGCGCTCCACCCGCGCCTGCACCTCCGAGAGATCCAGGGGCCTCACCAGCACGTCGTGGGCTCCCTTCCTCATCAGCTCCACGATCCCGTGAGGGCCCACCTGGCTCACGACCACCAGCACCGCTGGCGCCTCCGCCATGACCCTCAATTCCCCCAGAAAAACCAGTGCAAGCGCCAGATCCTTCACGTCCAGCAGCACCACATCGAACCACTGGCTCTGGTACCTCCCTCGCGCCTCCCCTGGATCGCAACTCTCCGCATCCTGGCCGCTCCGGCGCAGGCCCCTCACCAGGGTTGACCCCAGCAACAGGTCGTCGCTCACCACCAGCGTTCGCGCCTGCATCGCGCCTGAATTGTTGGCGTGCGTCCCGGTAAGACGGTTCATAAATTCGCATTGTAGGTCAAAGGGGTGTTTCAAAAAGAGTCTGCTTGTGGGTGCAAGAAACCCCCTCTTCGCCCTGCCCTTCGGCCCCTGGCGACGTTGAAACCCGCAGATCGAAGGCGTTCTTCGCGGCACCGTCCTGGCTCGTATCCAGGAGAACCTGGAGGTCTACCTGCGCTCGTTCTCACAGAGACTTACCTGCCACGGCCTGCGGCCCCTCCTTCCCCTCGCCCCTCACCTGCCGCACCACGAAGCCCGCGACCCAGGGTCGCCCTCCCGGTCCGGGAAGCTCAGCCCAGGTGAAACGGCCCGGTGATCTCGTAGGTCACCCCCGGGCTCTTGCCGTTTTCCCCGCGCTGCGAGCTGAAGTACAGCCGCATCCCCGAGGGATCAAAGGCGATCCCGGTCACCTCCGAGCCCTGGTGCCCCTCCACCTGCACCAGCGGCTTCAGACTCCCGTCCGCCAGGATCGCCACCACCTGCATGTCCCCGCCGTCCTCCGCCACCAGCACGTCGCCGCAGCAGGTGACCGTGAGGTTGTCCACCCCCGTCAGGATCGGGTTCGCCGCGGTCGCCGCGTCGTAGAGAACTTCCATGCGGGCGTCGCCTGTATGGTAAGCCCATACTCGGTTGTCTCCCTTGGTGGAGAAGTAGACGATGCCCTGGTGGAAGACGATGCCCTCGCCGCCGTCGAAGCGGGTGGCGGCGGCGATCTGGGCGCGGGTGGGGGTCTGTCCCTTGAATTCCGGGTCCGGGAGGTCGATCCAGGTGACCTTCTTGTCTCCGGCGACCTGGGCGACCTGGAGGACGCCGGCGGTGAGGTCCGGGTTGCCGTCGGGGGTGAGCTGGGCGGGGACGAAGCGGTAGAAGCATCCGTCTTCCTCGTCCTCGGTGAGGTAAAGGTGCTTCTGGACGGGGTCGACGGCGGCGGCCTCGTGCTTGAAGACGCCGAGGGCCGGGCGGACGATCGCGTCGGTCTTGCCGAGCGGGTCGCACTCGAAGACGCGGCCCCGGGCGACCTCCTCGCAGGAGAGCCAGGTGTTCCAGGGGGTGGGCCCGCCGGCGCAGTTGGCGCTGGTCTTGTCGAGGATGCGGTAGGCATCGACCAGGTTGCCGTCGCGGTCAAAGCGGAGGGCCCCGACGCCGCCGACGAGGGGCAGCTCGGAGTTGGACACGTAGACCCAGCCGCCATCGGCGGTCTCGAAGGTGGCCCCGCCGTCCGGGAAGGTGTGCCACACGTAGTCGGAGCCGGCGACGGGCTTCTGGTCGGTGCGGGCCACGATGCGGCCGGTGAAGCCGGGAGGCAGCCGGAGGCCGCTGGCGTCCGCCGCGCCGAGGGCCCCGATGGCCGCCAGGTTGGAGGCGGTGGGCCTCTTGATCGGGGAGGGCGTCGGGGTCGTATCCGCCTCTTCCTCGCTGGAGCAACCCGCGGCCAGGGGAGGGGCCATGAGCGCGACCAGGCCCGCGAGCCCGCCGCGCAGCACCGTGCGTCTTGCGATGTTTGTCACCGCCTGAATCTAGCACCAGCCTCCGGATCTTCCCCGCCGAACTGCGCCGTGAGGTGCCCCCGGACCGGGCCCGGGCGCTTGCCCCTGGAGCCCCGGGAACCCTTGCGGTACCTACTCCCGCGGTGTCCTCGCGAGGCCTGAAATCACCCCGCCGTTTCGCGACCTTGCTCGCCGCGGCGCTGGCGCTCGCGGCGCCGGAGCTCGCGGCCCGTCCCCGGATCTCCGTCGCCCGCGGCTCCGGGGCCGCCGCCTGCCCGGATGCCGTCGCCCTGGAGGCGCGCGTCGAGGCCATCCTCGGTCGCCCGCTCCGCCACGAGGGGCCGCCCCTCGGCCTCGACATCGAGATCTTCGCCGAGCCCTCGGGCCTGGCGGCGGTGCTGCGCGTCACCGGGGGTCGCCAGGGGGTGCGTTCCCTGCGCGACGACGACCTCGACTGCTCGGGCCTCGCCGAGGCCCTGGCCCTGATGCTGGCGATGCTCCTGGAAGAGCAGGAGCGCGAGCCGACCCCCGGGCCCGTGCCTCCCCTCGCGCCGGCGCCTCCGCCGGCTCCGGCAACGCCCTCCGCGGCGCCTCCGTCCTGGTGGCGTCCCTGGGCGGGCGGCGGCCTCGCGATCGGGTGGCTCCCGGGGGAGCATGGGTTCCTGACCGCCGGCGCCTCCTGGCACCGCGGCGCCCTCTCCCTGGGGCTCGGCGCGTTTGCCCTCTCCTCCGCCTCGGTCTCGCTGCCCCCGGGGCAGGTCGACGTGCGCCTCCAGGGGGGCCTGGCCCGGGCTTGCTGGCAGGGGATGGTCGCCCAGACCTCCCTGGGGGCCTGCGGGCTGATGGCGGGCGGGTTCTTCCAGGCGGCGGGCGAGGGGTTCCTGCAAAATCGCAGCGCACGCCCGGCCTGGTGGGCGCCCGGGGCAGGGCTGGAGGCTTCCCGCGGGGTCGGGGGGCCGCTCGAGGCGTGGCTCCGGCTGGACGCCCTCGTGGCGCTCCGCGCGCAGCGTTTCCAGGTCGAGGACGTGGGGCTCTCCCCGGCCTTGCCCCGCGTCGGTGCGGCCCTGCAGCTGGGGCTGGCGCTGCGCCCCTGAGGCCGCGCTGCCGCGGTGGCCACGCGCCTGGTGCTGCAAGTGCGCCGGCGAGCTTGCTAAGGTCGGCGCATGGCGCAGCTTGTCGCTCCCGGGTGTTCGATCCAGAAGACGCCGAGGCACCGGTTCTTCTGGGCTGCCTGGTGGACGGAGGCGCCCTGCCACGTACCCTTCCGGAAGCCCGATGCCTCCGGCGGGGGAGCCCCTTCCTTCGACGACGCACGGCGCGCCGCCGAGCAGGCCGCCGGCAGGCCCCTGGTGCTCCTGGATCCGCTCTGGGCCCGGGCCTGGAACCGCATCCTCCGCGGGGAAGACCCCTGGCCCACGCTGGCCAGCCGCGAACCCCGGGAGGTCCGCAGGTCCTCCGAGCCGGTGCCTCCCTCGGTCTGGTCCATCCTGGGGGTCGAGCGCGGTGTTTCCCCCGAGGAGCTCAAGGCCGCCTACCGTCGCCGGGTGCTGGAGGCGCACCCCGATCAGGGCGGTCAGGCCGAAGAATTGCGAATGATTCTAGGGGCTTACAAGGAGGCCTCGCGTCGACTCCGGCGCAGGGGTCATTCTTGACACCGTGAAATCGACCGGGGGTGTGATGGCGCGAGGGGGGACACTCCTCCAACGAGGGGGCCGCCTTGCAGGCCCCGGAACCGCATGACGCTGGAAGCGATCTACCGACAGCATGCCAGCTTTGTCTGGAAGACGCTCCGGCAGCTGGGCCTCGACGAGACCGAGGCGGAGGACGCGATGCAGGAAGTTTTTCTCACGGTCCACCGCGCGCTCCCCGGGTTCGAGGGGCGCAGCTCGATGACCACCTGGCTCTTCACGATCTGCCGGAGCACGGCCCGGGACCGGCGTAACCGGGCGTACCGGCGCCGGGAGGTGAGCGATGAGGAGGCGATCGAGCGGGAAGAGGATCGGAGAGGTGACGCGAGTCGCGCGGTGGAGCAGGGCCAGCAGCTGCGGGCGCTGCAGGAGATCCTGAACCGGATGAGCGCGGAGCAGCGGGAGGTGTTCGTGCTGTTCGAGCTGCAGGCGATGAGCGGCGAGGAGATCGCGGAGACGCTGCAGATCCCGCTGGGGACGGTCTACTCCCGGCTGAGGCTGGCCCGGGGCGTGTTCCAGAGCGCGGTGGCCAGCCTCAACCCCACCCGACCGGAGACCCTGCCATGACCCCTCCCCGACGTTTGATCGAGTCCGAGGGGCCCGGCGCCGCTCGCGAGCTGCTCCGCGCGGGCGCCGGGATCGAGCTGGATCCGGAGCGCCAGGCCCGCCTGTGGGCGCAGCTTCAACCCCAGGTGGGGCCCGCAGGGGGTGAGGGGCCACCGGCAGGCGCGGGCGCGGGCGGGCTGGCCACCAAGGTGGCCCTCGTGGCGGGGATCGGTGCGCTCTGGGTGGGCGCGTGGATCGGTGGAAATTCGCTGGGCAAGCGGGAGAGCCAGCCGGCGCCTCCGGTGAGGTCGGCGCCGGTCGTGGTGGCGTCGGCGCTCCCGGTGGTACCAGAGGAGGCGCCGCAGGGGCGAGACCAGGTCGTGGCGCCGCCGGTGTCCGCGTCGGCGCGGGTGGCGCCCGTTCCCCGGCGAGAGAAGGCGAGGGCAGAGGAGCCCGGGGCCGCGGAGCCCGAGGAGGCCCGGGAGGAGGTCGCAGCGCCGGCTGGATCCACCGGGGGCGAGGCGGCGGTGAGCCCGGCGGAGGCGGTCCGGCAAGAGCGGCTCCGTCTGTTGCGCCAGGAGGCCGAGATGACGAGGGCCTCGCGGGAGGCGCTGCGGGCGGGGAACGGCGCGGAGGCGCTGCGTCGGCTGGAGCAGATCCGGGTGCAGCTCGGTGGTCGAGGGGAGCTGCACCAGGAGCGAGAGGCCCTGCTGATCGAGGCGCTGTGGAGGACCGGCCAGCGAGCCGAGGCGCGGGCCCGGGCCGAGGCGTTCCGGCGGGCGTTCCCGGGGAGCCCCCATGCGGCGAACCTTGAACCGTTCACCCGTTGATTCGGGGCGAACACGGGGCAGAAAAAAATCGACGCCGGGGTGACTTTTTTTGATGGCAGCGAGAGGCTGCCTCCTCCCACCGGAGAGACGGTGAACATGGCCCGCAGCAGCGAGGCGAGGAAGCCGTACGGGAGAGAAACATCATGCGAACGAACTTGTTTCTTGGGCTGGCGCTCTGCGCTCTGGTGACGGCAGCTTGCGAGGAGGAGTCCTCGAACGTGGGGGCCAACCCCTCCGCGGGCTCGGGGGGCTCGGGGGTGAGCGGGGCCGCGGGGCAACCCGGCGCTGGGGCCGGCGGCGACGCAGGCTCCGGAGGGACCGCAGGCACCGCGGGCACCGCTGGGGCGGCCGGCACCGGCGGCACCGGTCCGGGGCTGGAGCTGGCGGTCTCGGAGCTACCGCGGTTCCCGGCGGAGCAGGCGAGCGAGGCGGATCGAAACGCGGTGGCGCAGGGGAACAACCAGTTCGCGGTGGACCTCTACGGGCAGCTCCGGGCGGACCCGAAGCAGGCCGCAAAGAACCTCTGGTTCTCGCCGCTCAGCATCTCGATGGCGCTGGGGATGACCTCGGCGGGGGCCAAGGGGGCCACCCAGAGCGAGCTGGCCAAGGCGCTGCGCTTCACGCTCCCGCAGGAGAAGCTGCACCCGGCCCTCAACCGGCTCTCGCTGGAGCTGGCGCAGCGACCGGAGCAAGCGAAGGCGTTCGCCGCCCAGTCAGGCGCGAACAACGTGCCGGATGTCGCCCTCACGGTGGTCAATTCGATCTGGGGCGAGCGCACGTTGACCTGGGAGAAACCCTTCCTGGATGTGCTGGCCCAGAATTACGGGGCCGGTGTGTACCTGGCCGACTACAAGAACAAGGCCGAACAGGAGCGCCTCGCGATCAACGGCTGGGTCGCCGAGAAGACCCAGCAGCGTATCCTCGATCTGCTGGCGCCCGGGACGGTGGACGAGATGACCCGCATGGTGCTGGTCAACGCCGTGAACTTCACCTTCCCCTGGGACAAGCCGTTTGACCCCAAGGATACGAAGGACGGAAGCTTCGGGGTCGTGGGCGGCGCGCCGGTGTCGGTGCCGATGATGGCCCAGCTGACCCGCGGCACCTACGCGGAAGACGCGGTGGCGCAGGCGGCCGCGGTGCCGCTGTTCGGGGGCCGCCTTTCGCTGGTGACGGTGCTGCCCAAGGAGGGGAAATTCGAGGAGCTGGAGGGCAAGCTGGGGGAGGAGCTGGAGGCGCTCCAGGGGGCCGCGCAGGACGCGGTGCTGGACCTCACCTACCCGAAGTTCCGGTTCACGACCGAGTCCCTCTCGCTGCGCAACCAGCTGCAGGCCCTGGGCATGAAGGCGCCGTTCGAAGGGGGCGCCGATTTCTCGGCGATGTCCAAGGATTCTCAGATGCGGGTCTCGGACGTGCTCCACAAGGCGATGGTGGGCGTCGACGAGGTGGGGGTCGAGGCCGCCGCGGCGACCGCCGTGGTGCTGGCGGGGGATGGCCAGCCGCCCACTCCCACCGTGTTCGCCGTCAATCGCTCCTTCTTGCTGGCGATCCGGGACAACGAGACCGGGGTGTTCCTGTTCCTGGGTCGCATCCTCGATCCTTCCAAGGGCTGAACCTCAGCGCCGGCCCCCTGCGCAGGAATCTCGACGCTCTGCGCAGGTCGTGCCAAAAATGCACTCATGTCCAACGAAGAGGGCAACAAGCCCCGGTCTCTCCGTGACATCGCCGCGCGGGCCAAGGAGGCCCGGTCCGGGGCGACCTCCTCGGACTCCGCTGCCGAACTGCTCGGGGCGCTCTCCAACCGCCCGTCTTCCCTGCCTCCGCCCCCGGGCTCGCTGCCGCCAGGTTCCCTGGGCGCGCGCCCCTCGGTCCCGCCGGAAGGGCGGGTCTCGGCGCCCCCCTCGCTCCGGCCTTCGGTCCCTCCTGCCATCGAGGCTCCCCCGAGCTCGACCGCTTCTCCGGCTTCGGTCTCGGTCCCCCCGGCCACCTTGCGGGCAGGGTCATCCAAGACCCCTCCTCCTTTTGAAGCCCCTGCAGCGGCGACACCCTCCGAGTCCCCGCCTGCGGCGACGGAGGCACCAGCCAACGAGAATCGCTCGGTGACGCCGATCCTGGTGGGGGTGGGGTTGATCGCGGCGATCGGGCTGGGGGTGGTATTGACCCGGAGGCCAGAGACGAGCGCGACACCGCTCCAGGGGGCGACGGTGGTGTCCGCAGAGCCCTCGAAGACGAGCATGCCGGAGGTGAAGGCGGCGGTGTCCGCGCCGGAGGTGAAGGCGGCGCCGGTGGCGTCGGGTCCAGAGCCGGGGGTGGTGGACATCAACGCGCTGGCGGCGCCGGACGGGTCGCACAGGGCGGCGCCACGGGCCTCGGGGCTGGCGGTGCACCACGGCGCGGACCACGGGAAAGAGGGGGCGGTGGCGTCGGCGGCGCCGGTGGTGTCGGCGGCGCCCGCGCCGGAGCCGGTGGCGTCAGCGGCGCCGAGGCCGATGGGGTCCGTGGGGGATCTGCAGGAGGAGATGAAGAAGCGAGTGGGGGCGACGGATCAACCGGTGGAGCAGCCGGTGGCGGGAGGGGGCGGGAACCCGGCGGCGAAGCAGGAGAAGCCCTCGAACGCGGCGGTGCTGGGGGCGCTGGGGGCGGTGCGGGGGGCGGTGAAGGCGTGCATCGCAGACACGGACAAGCCGACGAGGATCAGCGTGGTGTTCCAGTCGGACGGGAGCGTGAGGTCGGTGTCGGTGAGCGGCGGGGCGACGGGGGGGGCCGAGGCCTGCGTGCAGGCGGCGGTGCGGAAGGCGCGGGTGGCGCCGTTCATGGCCGACAGTTTCTCGACCTCCTTCTCGGTGAGCCCTTGACAATGGGGTGGGGTTGCGCCACTTTCCGCGCCCCCGCACGCCGTCCTGGCTCTTTCGCGAGGCTTCCCAATGGTTTCTTCGACCCAACAGACCAGCCGTATCCGCCGGCGCAAGGCGACCACCTCGGGCAAGCGCAACAAGCGCGAGCGCCGTGCGTCGGGCACCCCGGCGTTCCCGATCCACCCCGAGGGGTATGACCCCAAGGCAGCCGACTCCAAGCCCGAAGTGAAGGCCGGCTTAGGTAAAGCATCATGGCGAATCACGCATCTGCAGATAAGCGCAACCGTCAGCGCATCGCGCGCACCACCCGCAACCGCTCGATCAAGGCCGCCGTGCGCACCAAGGTCAAGGCCGCCCGCAGCGCCGAGACCCTGGCGAGCCCCGAGGGCAAGGCCAAGGTGGTCGAGGCGGTGTCGTCCCTCGATCGCGCCGCCTCCAAGGGCGTGATCCACCCCCGGACGGCCTCCCGCAAGAAGGCGCGTCTGGCTCGTGCGGCCCACAAGGCTGCGCTCGCCGCGAAGGCCTGAGACGCTCCCGGGGGGTTGCCCCCGAATTGTGCGTCTCCTTGCTCGGAGCGGTACCCGAGCTTTCCGGCGTGTGTAAACTCCCTCTGCCGTGATGAGCGACGTGCCCTCCCCGAGCGCTGCCCCCCCCGAGGAGACCCCTCGGCCAGGGGACGATCCGCTTGTCGGGCGCGTCGTGGGCAACCGGTGGCGCGTGCTGCGTCGCCTGGGGCAGGGGGGGATGGGCGCGATCTACGAGGGCCAGAACGTGGCCATCGGCAAGCGCGTGGCCCTCAAGTTCATCCAGAACTGGGGGGAGAGCGCCGAGGCTTGCCTGCGTTTCCAGCGCGAGGCCGAGGCCGCGAGCGCGGTCGAGAGCGCCCACATCATCCATGTGTTTGACACCGGCGCCACCGAGGAAGGCCAGCCTTACCTGGTGATGGAGCTGCTCCAGGGCGAGAGCCTGGGGGCGCGGCTGCGGCGCGGGCAGCGGCTGTCGGTGGCGGAGGCGGTGCAGATCACGGCGCAGATCCTCCGGGGGCTGGGGCGGGCGCACGAGGCGGGGGTGGTGCACCGGGATCTCAAGCCCGATAACGTCTTCCTGGTGCGTCAAGATGACGGCGCCCCGCTGGTGAAGATCCTCGATTTTGGCATCTCGAAGATCGCCCGCAGCACCGAGGCGGGGCCCTCGACCATCACCCGGGAAGGCACGGTGCTCGGTACGCCCTACTACATGAGCCCGGAGCAGGCCCAGGCGCTCCCGGGGCTCGACGGGCGCAGCGATCTGTTCTCCGTGGGGGTGATCCTGTTCGAGTGCCTGGTCGGTCGCTCGCCCTGGGCTGCCCTGGCCAGCTACGAGGCCGTGATCGTCGCGATCTGCAGCCGCGATGCGCCGGACGTACGCCTCTTCACTCCGGAGGTTCCGGCCCCCCTCGCGGAGGTGGTCAAGGTCGCCCTCACCCGCGAGCCCGCCGCCCGCTTCCCCTCGGCGCAGGCCTTCCTTGCGGCGCTCCAGCAGGCCGCCCCCGGTCTGCTGTCCCAGCGCAGCGAGGCCCTGGCGGCGACGGTCCTCGCCGAGCCGGTGCAGCCTCGCGATGACAACCCCACCTGGACCCCCCGGGAGCCCCTGCCCTCGGTCCCGGTGGCGGGGCCCGCGCGGCGCCCGGCGCTGCTGTGGCCCGGCATCGCCGCCGCGCTGTTTGCCTTTGCTGGCACCTGGATCGCGCTCCACGCGCGCCCTGCGCCGCCGCCCCCGGCGGTCCGACCGCCGCCGGAGGTCACCATGGGGGTCGAGGTGCTGCCCGCCCATGCCCGGGTCCTGGTCGACGGGCGCCCGCTGGAGGGGCAGCCGATCCGCGGACCTGCGCTGTCCGAGGTCGAGCTGAGGGCCGAGGCCGAGGGGCATGCGCCGCTGGTGCGCCGCGTCCGGCTCGACGGGCGCCGCGTGCTTCATCTCGCCCTCGATCCGTTGCCGGGGGCCTCCGCCTCCGCCTCACCTCTCGAAGCCCCGGAGCCGCCCCGCCCGCCCCCCAGCGCCGGCCGCACGCTGCCCCCGCGCCCCCCGCTCTCCGCGTCTCCGGCGGCGTCCGGGTCGGGCCTTCGCCTCAAGGACAAGCTTTGACGCGAGGCGGGTCGAGGCTCCTGCTCTGCCTGCTGCTGCTGTCGTCGGCCGCGGCCGGGCAGACCCCGGAAGAGCATTTCGGGCAGGGGCTCAAGCTGTTCCAGGCCAAGAACTTCGCCGGCGCCCTCGCCGAGTTCGAGGAGGCTTACCGGCTCCGCCCCACGCCCTCGTCCCTGCAGAACATCGCCCTCTGCCAGCGCGCCCTGTTCCGCTACGCGGAGGCGATCGCGACGCTGGAGAAGATGCTCAAGGCCCACCAGGGGGCGGTCGAACCCGAGGACGAGCGCGCCGCCCGCGAGGCCATCGCCGAGATGCAGCCGATGGTGGCGGTGGTCCGCATTCGTATAGAACCTCCGGATGCCACGGTTCGGGTGGATGACCGGGTGATCCCCGGGGGAGGGGAGCGGGAGGTGAGGCTGAACGTGGGGGAGCACCGGGTGGAGGCGGAGGCGCCGAGGCACCGGGGGTTCGAGCAGGTGATGAGCTTCGCGGGGGGGCCGAGGTCCGTCGAGATCCGGCTGGAGGCCAACGTGGCCGAGCTGACGGTGGTGGCCGAGGACGCGGAGGCGGCGATCGCCATCGACGGCGTGCCCCGTAGCTTCGGGGCCTGGACCGGGGAGCTGGAGGCGGGGGAGCACCACGTGATCCAGGTCTACCGGACCGGCTTCACCACCACGACGCTCGAGGTGACCCTGGCCCGGGGCGAGCGCCGGGTGGTCCGTGCGGCGCTGGGGCCGCCCACGACCGATCCGAACGACAAGACGCCCTTCCCGTACACGCCGCCGCCGGTCGCCCCCCAGCGCCGCGGCGTCTTCGGCCTGCTCACCGCCACCAGCTACGTCATCACCCCGGACCCGGACGGGTTTCGCCTTCCCAGCAACGACGGCCGCGACGGCTCGTACTTTGGTCTGCGCCTCGGTTACCGCTTCACCAACACCTTCGGCCTGGAGGCCTCGGGCGAGTTCGGCAAGCACAACATCGGGCCCGGGTGTTACACGCCGCCCTCCGCCCCCGGCGAGTGCCCGCGGGCGCCGGCGGACGGGGCGACCTACGAGTTCTGGGGGCGTCGCTTCGGGGTCCACGCGCGCTTCATGACGCCGGGGGAGCGCTTCCGGTTTGTCGCGGTCACCGGCGTCGGGGGGGCTCATCACCGGCTCGACCTGAGGAGCCCGGTCAGCAACGGCCGGCTCCTCGGCACGGGCTCGGCCCTCAACGCGTACCTGCTCGTCGAGGCCGGCGTCGAGCTCAGCTTCGGGCGGGCCCTGGTCGGCGGCATGCTGGCGGTCACGGTCGATGGCATCAGCAACCTGCGGGTCGGGGAGCCGCCGCAGCGCGTCTACTCTGACGCGCGAAATATCACCATGGTCGGCCTGGGACTGCGGGTAGGCTACGGCCACTGGTTACCCACCCAGGAGGCCTCCATGAGCGATGATCAGGCGATCGTTTCCCGGCTGAACGAACTGCGGCGCTTCCCCCCTCCCGACACCTTCCGGCAGCGCGCTCGCATCCCCTCCCGCGAGGCGTACGATGCCCTCTACCGCGAGAGCCTGGAGAGCCCCGAGACCTTCTGGAAGCGCGAGACCCAGGGCCTCGTGTTCCGCGAGCCCTGGTCCGCGCTGTCGCGCTGGGAGCCGCCCCACGCGCGGTGGTTCGAGGGGGCGCGCCTCAACCTCACCGAGAGCTGCCTCGATCAGCACCTCACCAACGGCAACCGGAACAAGGCCGCCATCATCTGGGAGGGGGAACCCGAGAAGCCCCACGGCCCGCCGGACCTGCGCACGCTCACCTACTTCGAGCTGCACCGCGAGGTCGTCCGCCTTGCCGGCGCCATCGCCTCCCTGGGCGTGGGCAAGGGCGATCGCGTCGTGATCTACATGGGCATGGTCCCCGAGGCCGCGATCGCGATGCTGGCCTGCGCGCGCCTGGGCGCCATCCACTCGGTCGTGTTCGGGGGCTTCGCCGCCGAGGCCCTCCGCGATCGGATCAACGACTGCGGGGCGCGCCTGGTGATCACCCAGGACGGCGCCCTCCGCCGCGGCAACGTGGTCCCCACCAAGGAGACCGTCGACCGCGCCCTCGAACACTGCCCCACCGTCGAGCACGTGATCGTCCACCGGCGCCTCTCCGAGGCCCAGGTGACCATGCGCTTCGTCCACGGCCGCGACATCCTCTGGGACGACGCCATCGCCCAGCGCGACCCGGCCCTCGGTCGCGCCCCCGAGATCGTCGACGCCGAGCACCCGCTGTTCATCCTCTACACCTCCGGCTCCACCGGGAAGCCCAAGGGCGTGCTCCACACCACCGCCGGCTACCTCGTCGGCACCCACGTGACCTCCAAGTACGTCTTCGACCTCCGCCCCGAGGATGTCTTCTGGTGCACCGCCGACATCGGATGGATCACCGGCCACAGCTACGTCGTCTACGGCCCCCTCTCCAACGGCGCCACCGTCCTCATGTACGAGGGCGCCCCCAACGCCCCCGACCCGGGCCGCTTCTGGCGCATCATCGAGCGCCACGGCGTCACCATCCTCTACACCGCTCCCACCGCCATCCGCGCCTTCATGCGCTGGGGCGAGGACTGGCCTCGCAAGTACGACCTCTCCTCCCTCCGCCTCCTCGGCTCCGTCGGCGAGCCCATCAACCCCGAGGCCTGGATCTGGTACCAGCAGCACATCGGCGGCGGTCGCTGCCCCATCGTCGATACCTGGTGGCAGACCGAGACCGGCTCCATCCTCCTCACCACCCTCCCTGGCGCTGTCGAAAGCAAGCCCGGCGCCACCGGCCTGCCCTTCTTCGGCGTCGAGCCCGCCATCGTCAAGAAAGATGGCTCCCCTTGCGCCCCCAACGAGGGCGGTCTCCTCATCCTTCGCCGCCCCTGGCCCTCCATCCTCCGCACCGTGTGGGGCGACGACGAGCGCTTCCGCAAGCAGTACTTCTCCGATATCCCGGGCGTCTACTTCACCGGCGACGGCGCTCGCCGCGACGAAGATGGGTACCACTGGGTCGTCGGTCGCATCGACGATGTCCTCAACGTCGCCGGTCATCGCGTCGGCACCGCCGAGATCGAGAGCGCGGTCGTTTCTTACCCTGCCGTGGCCGAGGCCGCCGCGGTGGGCCGCCCGGACGATCTGAAGGGGCAGGCGCTGGTGGTCTTTGTGACCCTGAAGCTGGGCCACGCCCCCTCGACCGTCCTCCGGGACGCCATCAAGGAGCAGGTCGCGCGGGAAATCGGGAAATTTGCTGCTCCGGACGACATCCGGTTCACCGACGCGCTGCCCAAGACCCGCAGCGGGAAGATCATGCGGCGCCTGCTGAAAGAGGTGGCCGCGGGGCGCCAGGCCACCGGCGATATGTCCACCCTGGAGGATTTCTCCGTGCTCGCGTCGCTGAGCAAGGACGACGAGTGAATTTTTTGTGATGGCGGGGGGTGACCCGGCCCACTCACCCGCGGGCTCTGGTCATGGATTTTCAACGGCTCTACGAGGAACACTTCCCCTTCGTGTGGAAGTCGCTCCGTCGCCTCGGGGTGCGCGAGGTCGACGCCGCCGACGCCGCCCAGGAGGTGTTCCTCGTGGCCTACCGGAAGCTCGACGAGTTCGAGGGGCGCTCCCGCATGACCACCTGGCTCTTCGGGATCTGCCTCCGCGTCGCCCGTGATCGCGGCCGCCGCGCCCACCACCGGCGCGAGGTCTTCGAGGACAACGAGGGGTGGATCGAGCGCGCCGAAGGGGCCAGCGACGTGGCCGAGGAGGCCGAGCGCCGCGAGGCCGCGGTGCTCCTCGAGCGCATCCTCGATGGCCTCGATTTCGAGCAGCGCGCCGTCTTCTCCCTGTTCGAGCTGGAGGGGCTCGCCGGGGAAGAGATCGCCGAGCTGCTCCAGCTGCCCCTCGGCACCGTCTACTCCCGGCTCCGGCTGGCCCGGGAGTCCTTCCAGCGGGCGGTGAGCCGTCTGCAGGCGCGCGAACGTTTTGCGATGTCCCCCGGAGCCTCTCCATGAACCCTCCCCGTCGCCTCCTGTCCGACCCCCAGGCCGATCCGCTGGCCCGGAAGCTCCTGGCCTCGGCTCGCCCCGTCGAGCCGCCCCCGGAGGCCCCCGCGCAGGTGTGGGCTGCCCTCGCGCCCCAGCTCGCCCTGCCCCCCGCGGGTCCACCGGCCCCGCCTGCGCCGCCTGCCGCGCCGCTGGCGGGCGCCTCCGCCGCCGGATCCGTGGCGGTCTTTGTCAAGCCCGCGCTCCTCGGGGCGCTGGCCACGGTGGCCCTGCTGGGCGGCTCGTCGCTGCTGACCGCGCCGCCGGCTCCGAGCGCCCCGGCGGCGCGCAGCGTGGCGGCGCTGCCCGCGCCGGGGCCCGTGGCCTCGGTCGCCCCAGAGCCCGCGCGCCTCGATGTACCGGAGCCATCTCCTCGTACCGCCGGGCGCGCGGCGCTGGCCCCCGCGGCGCTGGCGGTGGCCACGAACCGCGAGGCTCCGGCGGTGGCCTCGGCGAGCGCCCCGGCCGCGAGCGCGCTGCCAGAGCCCGTGGCCAGCGTCGCCCCGGCCGAGCAGGAGCGCATCGAGCGCCTGCGCGAGGAGGCCCGGCTGGTCCGCGAGGGGCGCGACGCGCTGGGGCGGGGCGATTTCTCCGGAGCCCTCCGGTGGCTGGGGCAGGCGCAGGCGATGCGGGGGGTGCTCTACCAGGAGAGCGAGGCCCTCACCATCGAGGCGCTGGCGCGCTCCGGGCAGCGCGACGCCGCCTCGACCCGGGCCCGGGCCTTCCTGACGGCTTACCCAAAAAGCCCCCACGCCGCGCGCCTCCAGCCCCTCGCCGGGCCCTGACGGGAGCGGGGCGCCCCCTTGCGCGAGAGGTGCCGGCGCTCGCGCCCTTGTAAGGTCGGGGCTGGGTGGCCCGTTGAGGGGGCGTGACGACGGTACAGCGAACCCTGGCCCTTTCCTGCGTTCTCCTGTTCTCGACCGGCTGCGGGGTCTCCACCTTCCAGCCCGGGCGCTCGGCGGGCTTCGACATCGAGGCCGCGAAGGAGATCAACGATGATGACGTGCGCAAGGCCTTCGAGGCCAGGCCGCAGCTGTCGCACCCGCTGCGGGTGGCCTTCTATTCGCTGGATGTCACCAGATCGGACGACATCGAGCGCTCGCTCCGGCAGGTCCCCGGTGTCCAGGACGTGTACCGCATCCCGCCGCTGATGGTCACCGGACAGCGGCGCTTCGACGATCCGCACCGCCACCAGCCCTCGCAGGAGCCGAGCATCAAGAAGCTGCGCCTGCT